>JBAXOP010000093.1:0-17080 GCA_037133195.1 Verrucomicrobiota bacterium
CAGGATCGTGGTGAACGATGACGACACCACGGTGGCGAGTTATGGCATAGGCAACAATGATGGCATGGCCGATTGCGAGTTCGATGTCGCCGAGATTCTCGCCTACCAATCCCTGCTCACGCCTGAAGAAGAAGCCGCGGTGGGCGGCTATCTGACGGTGAAATATGGTTTGACCACGGCCTATTCCGCGCCGTCAACTGCCAAGGCACCCAGTCCTGCCGCAAGCGAACTCGCAGAGGCCAAATACAAGGGTTGGCAGCATTCCGGCGCGCTGTGCATTCTAACCACTCCAGATGGTGCGGATCTGCCGGCCACCGCCAGGGAGTCCGACTTCCCTGTGCTCGTCCGCCTCGACAAGGACTGGTTCCGTTTCAACGAAGCCATGCCCAAGGGCGATGACCTCCGCTTCGCCTCCAGCACGGGGCTGCCGCTGGTCTACCAGATAGACAACTGGGATGCCACCGCCGGAACGGCCGCCGTCTGGGTGCGCATTCCGACCATCACCGGCAATGCGCGGCAGGAAATCACCATGTATTGGGGCAAGAGCGATGCCGCCTGCGAGTCGGATGGCGCTGCCGTCTTCAACAAATCCAGCGGCTATCTCAGTGTCTGGCACATGGACGTGACGCTCCGCGATGAGGCCGGAACGGTCACCGTCCAGGACGCCGCCACCTCGGCCGCGCCCGGCATGATCGGCCCGAGCCGGCACTTCTCCGGCGGCCGGGGCATGAACGGCGGGGGTAAAATCCGGACCTATCCGTTCGCCTCCACCTCCATTCCACCGAGGCGTGGTTCAAGGCCGACAAATTCAATTCCTCCCTCATCCGTTGGGGCAGGGGCAATCTGGTGAATTTACGCCTGCTGAGCACCCCGGCCCACTTTGCCATCACCAATTGCTGGGGCAGCCCCATCCAGCAATCCGCCAGCCTGATGGAGAAGAACCAATGGACCCATGTGGCGTACACGTTTAGCCTTCAAGGATGGATGATCTATGTGAACGGCCGGCCCGACATGCCTGCCGTCTGGAATAATTGCCAGGAGATAGCAACGCCGGTAGAGTTGCAAATTGGCGATGGCTTCGCCGGTGACTTGGACGAGGTGCGCGTCTCAAGTTTGGCGCGTTCCGCCGACTGGATGAAGCTGCAGTATGAGAACCAGAAGCCGGTGCAGACGGTGGTTGGTCCGTTGATCCAACCAGGCAAGGAGTTCGCGGTGTCGGCGAAAGCCATCACCCTGGCGGAAGGCAAAACCCTCACCCTAACCGCCAAGGCGGGCGGTGCCCGGAAACTCGCTTGGTGCATCGTGCGCGATGGGAAAGAAACCCTCGTCGCGGTTGATCGCTTCAATTATACTCTCGCCGCCGGCCGGGTGAGCGGCGACCAAGCATATATCTTGCGCTTCAAGGCGGTCTATGCCGAGGGGGTGAAAACCATGGATATTCCCGTGACCATCCGCGAGGATATCCCCGATCCGGTTTATACCCTTAAAGCCCCAACAAATTGGGATGGCCGCGAAACCATCACCCTGCAGCCTCAGATCACCAATCTGCCGGCCCTGCAAGCCAAGGGCAGCGCCGAACTCACATATGAGTGGACCTTTCCGCCCATACTCGAAATGAAGTCCATTGAACCAGGCAAGCTCATCCTCAAGCGTGCTCGCAACAGCGGCACTCTGCCCATCACCGTGGCGGTCAGCAATGGCGGTAAACCGGTTATCCAAACGCTGCAAATCGCGGTTCGTGAACCCGCCAAGGATGCCTGGGTGCAGCGCATTCCAGACAAGGACGAGAAGCCAGTCGATAACCAGTTCTATGCCCGCGATGACAAGAATGAAGGTACGCTCTATTACAACGGCATTCTGAGCAGTGCCGCTGATGGCGTTTTCCTCAAGCTTTATGCCGCCGATAAGCTCATCAATACCGAGACCCGGAAGCCCGGCGCTGACAAGTCATATACCTTCGCTATCAAACTCAAGCCCGGTCTCATTGTCTATAAAGTCGAGTTCGGTACCCAGTCTGGAAGCGTAGAAAAAATCCTCCACACGGCCTCTAACCTGGTGTGCGGAGATGCATATATTATCGACGGCCAATCCAACGCCGTTTCCGTGGATTGGGGGCAAGGCGATGATAATTTCACCAGCGAATGGATCCGCAGCTACGGCTACAGCGCCCCGGATCTAACCAAAGGATGGGGCAAGGCGGTGCGCCGGGGCGGCGGATGTCGGGAAATCGGTTATTGGCCCATGGACCTCGCCAATCACCTGGTCGAAACCCAGAAGCTACCTATATGCATCATCAATGGCGCGGTCGGCGGTACCTTGATAGAGGCTCACCAACGCAATGAGACCATGCCCACCGATGGCTCCACCATTTATGGACGCCTGCTTACCCGCACCTCCCAGGCCAAGCTGACACACGGCATCCGCGGCGCTTTCTGGCACCAAGGTGAAAATGATCAGGAGTCGCAGGGCGCGTCAGGTGGTTATGGTTGGGAAAACTATCAGAAACATTTCACCAACATGACCGCAAACTGGAAGCAGGACTACCCCAACATCCAGCATTATTACACGTTCCAGATCTGGCCGAATTCCTGCCAGATGGGTGGCAGCAAGCACAGCGACAAGTTGCGCGATGTGCAGCGGTTGCTGCCGCGCCTCTATTCCAACATGAGTGTCATGTCCACCCTGGGCATTAAGCCGGAAGGACCATGCCATTATCCGCCCGCCGGTTATGCGGTGATGGCGCAGATGATGGCGCCTCTGGTGGAGCATTACAATTACGGCAAGACCTTCGATAAACCCATCACTCCTCCCGATTTGCAAAAAGCTTTCTATTCCAGCGCTAGCAAAGGTGAAATCACCCTGGTGTTCGATCAACCCATGGCTTGGGATAATTCTCAGGCATGCCAATTCCATTTGGATGGCAAAGACGGCCAGGTGCTGTCCGGTGAAGTGTCCGGCAATGTCCTCAAGCTCAAGCTGAAAGCTGCCAGTGAGGCAAAGGAAATCACCTATGTGACCGATAAGAATTGGGATTGGAACAAGTTACTCATGGGTAAGAACGGCATCGCCGCCCTCACCTTCGCAGAGGTCAGCTTGACCCCCGTAGAAAACTAATCATGCAACACCCATCGTTGAAAACTAACACAAAAGGAAATACGTGCGCTATTATGAAACCACTGATTAATCAGCTCATCATGACGGTCATGGGGGCGGCGGCAGTCATCACGCCGCTTGCGCAAGCAGTGACGACGGTGCCCGATAAGGTTGCCTCGGCCGTTGTCGACAAGCAGGATTTCCAGCAACCAGATCACCTGCATCTGACCGGTTGGATCGGCTCACGCATTGAGGCCAACGAGAAGAACCGGTTGGTGCAAATGGATCCGAACCGTCTGCTTGTTAGTTATCGCAAACGGCCGGGCGGGCAGGAATGGGATGGCGAGCATGTTGGCAAGTGGCTTCATGCCGCCACCCTGGCATGGGTCAATACCGGCGACCCCGAACTGCGGAAGAAGCTCGATTACACTGCCACGGAGTTGGTAAAATGCCAGCTCGCGGATGGTTATCTTGGGACCTATACCGACAACAACCGCTGGACCGACTGGGATGTCTGGGCGCACAAGTACTGCCTGCTAGGCTTGGTCACCTACGTCCGCCACACCGGCAACTTGGAAGTGCTGCCCGCCTGCCGCAAGCTCGCCGATCTGCTCTGTAACACCTTTGGCGATACTCCGGGCAAGCGCGACCTCATCGCAGGTCATCACGTCGGTCTGGCGCCAGGAAGCGTGCTCGAGCCCATGGTACTGCTCTATCGCCTGACGGGTGAACCTCGCTATCTCGATTTCGCAAAATATGTACTACGGGCATACGAGCAGCCGAACGGGCCTAAAATTGTTTCGCGGTTGCTGGAGTTGAAACGGGTGGACAAGGTCGGCAATGGGAAGGCCTACGAAATGCTTTCCTGCATCAACGGTATTCTGGAGATGTATCGCACCACCGGTGACCCGAAGTTGCTGGAGGCATGCCGCAATGCCTGGCAGGACATCGTTGACAAGCGACTCTATATCACAGGTGGCGCCAGCTACGGTGAAATTTTCCATGACGACTTCGATTTGCCCAACGTCAATGCCGTCGGTGAAACGTGTGTGACGACCACTTGGCTCCAGTTCAACGCGCAATTGCTGCGGTTGACGGGTGAGGCCCGCTTTGCCGAACAACTCGAGCGGGTAGTGCTCAACCAATTGTTTGGGGCGCAGAAGCCGGACGGCAGTGCTTGGGGATATTACGTTGAGATGGAAGGAAAAAAACCTTATCGCGGCTCGATCGATGGCCATTGCTGCCTTTCCAGCGGACCGCGCGGGGTGGCCTTGATTCCGACCTTTGCCCTCAGTGTCGATGCCGATGGTGTGGTGGTCAATCTCTATGACGCCGGCACTGCCAAACTGACACTGCGGGATAGCAATTCGGTCGTTCTGACCACCGATACCCATTATCCCAGCGATGGCAAGATCGTCATCACGGTGGCCCCCGAGTCGACCGCGCCCTTCACATTCAAGGCACGCATCCCGGTCTGGTGCCGTGAATCAACCATGACAGTTAACGGCAAACCGGTGGATGTTAGCATTGGTGGCGATGGTTATGCCGCCATCAAACGCACTTGGACCAAAGGCGATAAGCTGGAGTTGATTTTTAAACTGGAACCGCGGGTGATCGTCGGCGATCACAAGAATGCGGGGAAGGTTGCCGTTATGTATGGACCGCTGGTGCTGGCGGCGGATGAGGCTCTGTTAGGGATGAGCGGCTTGGCTCTAAGTGCGGTAAGCATGCCCACGGATTTGACCGCGCTGGCAATATCACCGCAACCGGCACCGGATTCATTGATGAGTTGGCCACATGCCCAGGTATTCCATATCAATGCAATCTCGCGCGGCAAACCCGTGGAAATCCGCCTCATTCCCTTTGCGGGGGCGGGCTCCCTTGGCGAGAATTACAAGGTCTGGCTGCCTCAGTATGCGTGTAGCAAAGGCGATTTGCTGCTGGAAGGCAGCGAGAGTCGCTCGCGCCAGGGAACCACGACGGATGGCTCTATCAATGACGGCAATATCTATACTTTGGTGAATACGTATAACGCGCAGCCCGCGGCGGAGGATTGGTATGCGGTGGCGTTGACCGAGCCAGTGACGATAGCCCGCGTGGTCTATGCCCATGGCAATCTCTACCACGATGGTGGCTGGTTCGATGCCAGCGCTGGCAAGCCGCGCATTCAGATTCAGACCAGCAAGGACGGGGTGTGGGAAGAGGCGGGTGAGTTGAAGGATTATCCGGCCACCACTGGCGCCAATGCGGCCGCATTGCACCCAGGCGACGCGTTCACCTGCCAGTTGGCCGCCCCGGTTAGAGTGTTCGGCGTCCGGGTCATTGGCAAACCGGGTTGCGGAGATAGTCCGAAGCAGGCGTTCTCATCGTGTGGCGATTTGCAGGCATTTGAGAAATAGTAGAGAAACCAATCACATCTAACTAACACGCGATATTGCAATATGAAGTTTCCTCTGATGATGGTGATGGCGGCCATGTCACTTGGTACGGTGAGGGCGGCAGATGTTCTGCCTTTACCGGAAAAGGTCACCTGTGCCATAGCCGACAAGCAGGCATTCCAGCAACCCGACCGGGTGCATCTGAGCGGCTGGATTGGCTCACGCATGGAGGTTAATGCGAAGGGTCGCTTGGCGAAGATCAGGCCGGAGCGCCTTATCATGAGTTATGAAAACCGGCCGGGATGCCAGTCGTATGATGGCGAGCATATCGGCAAATGGCTGCATGCCGCCACGCTGGCCTGGGCCAACAACGGCGATCCCGAACTGCGCAAGAAGATGGACAGGTCGCCACGGGGTTGGTGAAATGGCAGCTTGAGGATGGTTACCTCGGGACCTATAACCTCGATGGCAAACCCTGGGCCCGCTGGACCGAATGGGACGTCTGGACTCACAAATACAATCTCATCGGCCTCATCACCTACGTTCGCTACACCGGCAATAAGGACCTGTTGCCGGTCTGTCAGAAGATGGGCGATCTGCTTTGCAAAATCTTTGGCGATGAACCCGGTAAACGCGATATCAACGCGTCCAGCGCCCACGTCGGCATGGCCTCGGGCAGCGTGCTCGAACCCATGGTGCAACTCTATCGCTTGACGGGCGAAAAGCGCTATCTCGACTTTGCGACATATGTGTTGCGTGCCTGGGAACTGCCGAGTGGACCGAAGATCGTTTCGGTGCTGCTGGAGCAGAAGCGGGTGGACAAGGTCGGTAACGACAAGGCTTATGAAATGCTCTCCTGCATCAACGGCATCATCGAGATGTATCGCACCACGGGTGACGCCAAACTGCTGCAGGCCTGCCTGAATGCCTGGCAGGACATCGTCAGCAAACGACTTTACTTCACCGGCTCAACCAGTGCCGCCGAACATTTCCACGATGATTTTGATCTGTCAAACACCAACAAGGTCGCCGAAACCTGCGTGACGGTCTCGTGGTTCCAGCTCAATATGCATCTGCTGCAGCTCACGGGAGAAGCCCGTTTTGCCGAACAACTCGAGAACACAGTATTCAACCATTTGTTTGCAGCGCAATTGCCGGCTGGCACCGGTTGGGCAGTGTTCACCGTGATGGAAGGCAAGAAGGTTTACTATAACTCCAATAGTACTCCCGACGTCACCTGCTGCCTATCCAGCGGTCCGCGCGCGGTGGCCCTGATTCCGTGCTTGGCATCAAGTGTCGATGCCGAGGGCGTGGTGGTGAACCTCTATGACGCTGGTACGGCCAAACTGACTTTGCGCAATGGCAAGACGGTGCTGTTGACCACCGAAACGATCTATCCGAGCGATGGCAAAATTGTCATCACGGTGGACACCGAGTCGGCAATTCCCTTCGCATTCAAGGTGCGCATCCCAACCTGGAGTCGTGAATCGACGGTCAAAGTCAACGGCAAGCCGGTGAAGGTGGAAAAAGGCAAGGATGGCTATGCCGCCATCAAACGCAGCTGGGTCAAGGGCGACAAAGTTGAGTTGAATTTCAAGCTGGAGCCGCGGGTGATTGTCGGCGAACACTCTAACATTGGCAAGATCGCCATCATGTATGGCCCGCTGGCATTGGCGGCAGATGAGGCGACCTTGGGCAAGGAAGGTATGGCAATCGGTGCGATCAGCATCGGCAAAGCGGATCTGGCATCCCTGGCGATCAAGCCGGAGCCGGCACCTGAGAAACTCAAGACTTCGCCTCATGCCTTGGTGTTTCATTGCAACGTCGTCGCAAATGAAAAGCCGCAGGAAATCCGCCTGATGACCTTTGCCGATGCGGGCAGCTATGACGAGAGTTATAAGATCTGGTTGCCGCTGAGCCGCAATGTGCTGGTGGATGGCACCGAGACCCGTTCGCGCAAGGGGGATGGCGTGGGATCAATCATCGATGAAAACGAAACTACCTTTGCCAACACCAGCGACGGCACCTGGCCCAAGGAAGATTGGTTTGCGGTGACGTTAAAAGAAGCGAAGATCATCACTCGCGTGGTGTTCATGCATGGCAAGACCCTCAATGTTGGCGGTTGGTTCGATACCACCAATGGCAAACCGCGCATCCAGATCCAGACCAAAGCAGGCGGGGCATGGGAAGATGCCGGTGAACTCAAGGAGTATCCAGCCACCACCGGCAAAGAACCGGGCCCACTCAAAGAAGGCGAAAGCTTCCAATGCCAATTGGCAGCTCCGGTTAAGGTGTTTGGCGTCCGGATCACTGGCAAACCGTCGTTTGGTGGTAACCCAAATCAGGCGTTCTCCTCTTGCGCCGAATTGCAGGCATTCGCTAAATAGCATTCATATCAAACTCACATACCCAACAACCACGAGCGACATATGAAATTTTTTCTACTGATGGTGCTGGCAGCACTGACCTTTGGACCTGTTCGGGCGGCCGACACGCCGCCGGAATTCAGCAGGCTCAGCGTTGCGAACGTTCACAGCACCTGCATGAGCAAAGATATCGAAGCGGCCATCATGCTGCCGTCTTCCTATGCCGGCAGTTCGGGCCGCAGATATCCCGTCGTCTATTTCCTGGATGGGCACGGTGGCAACGGCAAGCGCTTGTTCTATGATTTTTACAAAGACGATTTGCTCAAGCAGAGCGATAAGTTCAACGTCATCATGGTGGCGGTGGGCAGCTTCAATACCTGGTATTTTGACAGTCCGGTGAATCCAGAGGTCAAGTGGCAGAGTTTCCTGATTAAGGAATTGATCCCATTCGTGGATGCCAAGTATCGCAGCATTGCCAAGCGTGAAGGGCGGGCGATCACCGGCATGAGCATGGGTGGACACGGGTCGTTCTACACCGCTTTCCGCCACCCTGAGATGTTTATCGCGGCAGGCTGTAGCAGCGGCGGTGTGGACTTCCGGCCATGGCCCGATAACTGGGATATCGCTGCCGTGCTCGGCAAAAAATCCGTACATGAGAAGAACTGGGACGAAAATGTCGTGGTCAATAATCTCAATGCCTTACCCAAAGTCAAGATGGCCATCTACTTCGACTGCGGCACGGATGATTTCTTCCTGACGGTCAACCGGGCGTTGCATAAAAAATTGAACGACATGAAGATCGTTCATACCTATGAGGAGTTTCCAGGTGGCCACACCCAGGACTTTTGGGCGCGCTCATTCCCCAAACACGTCGAGTTCTTCAGTAAATATCTCGCCACCGGTAAATAATTGAAAATCGCATGAATAAATTGTTAGTATTATCGCTATTAGCGTTCGCGCCGCTGTCAGCCCATGCTGACGTCATCCTGAACGCGGTTTTCACGGATCACATGATCCTCCAGCGGGATATGCCGGTGCCGGTTTATGGCACGGCAGAGCCCGGCGAGAAGGTGACCGTGGCATTTTCCGGCAAGGAGAAATCGGTGGTGGCTGACAAGGATGGCAAGTGGAGCGTCAAGCTGGATGCGATGAAGGTTTCGACAACCCCCGCAGTGATGACCGTGTCGGGCAAGAACAAGCTCACGCTGAGCGATATTCTCATGGGTGATATCTGGATTTGCAGCGGCCAATCCAACATGGAATGGGTTCTGGGGAATTGCAACCGGCCGGACGACCTCGCACAGGCGAATGTCCCGTTGATACGCCTGTTTCAAATGCGTGGCACGGCTTCGCCCACTCCACGCACCGAGGTCACTTGTATTCCATGGGCTCCCTGCACGCCCGAGTCGGTCAAGATTTTCCCGGCGGTCGGGTATTATTTTGGCCGCAAAGTGCTACAGGAGACGGGAGTTCCGATAGGTTTGATCCGCAGCGCCCAAGGCGGCTCTGCCATCGAGCCGTGGACGCCATACGCCGGGATGGCCATGGTTCCCGAACTGGCCAAAGACAAGGAGATCCTCGATCAGCAGATTAAAACCTATGTCGATACGCTGGCGGCCTTGCCGCTCAAAGCCACAAGCTATGTCAGCGAGGCCCGAAAAGCGCTCAGCAGCAACACCCAACTGCCCGAACCCCCTGTATTGCCGGTCTATCCTATTTCCAACAACCCGAATCGAGACTGGAATTGCCTCTATAACGGCTACATTCATCCGCTCACCCGCTTCGCCATCAAGGGGGTGCTCTGGTATCAGGGGGAAGGTAACACCACCAACGCCGAAACCTACTTCGCCAAGCAACGCGCCCTCATCGGCAGCTGGCGCAAGGCCTGGAACCAAGGCGACTTCCCATTCTATTTCGTGCAACTCGCCAATTACGGCAATCCCGACACTATTGCAGGAGCCGATGATGGTGGCTGGGCGAAGCTGCGCATGGCGCAGTTGAAATCACTCGCTATCACCAACACCGGCATGGCGGTGGCGATCGAACTCGCCGATATCGGCAATCCTGGCGATGTGCATGCCAAGAACAAAAAGGATGTCGGCGAACGCCTGTCGCTCTGGGCGCTGGCCAAGGACTACGGCAAGAAGAATCTCGTCTACAGTGGCCCGCTCTATAACGGCATGAAGGTCGAGGGAACCAAGATCCGGATCGCGTTCGACTCAGTGGGCTCCGGTCTAACTGTTGCGACCAAGAAAGGCTATGACCCGGTGGTCAAGGAGCCTCAGGGCAAGCTGCGGAAATTCGCCATTGCTGGCGACGACAAGAAGTGGGTCTGGGCGGATGCGGTCATCGACGGCAAGACCGTGGTGGTGTCATCGCCAGAAGTGCCCAAGCCGGTGGCGGTCCGCTACGCATTTGCGGCCAATCCCGACGGCTGCAACCTTTACAACAACGAAGGCCTACCTGCTTCTCCATTCCGTACGGATGAATGGTAGGCACCGACGCATCCCATTTTATTCCCATCGCTTCCAATCGATCTTACATGAAAAAACTAATCACGTCCGCAGTCCTGTTATGCTCGGCACTATCCGTCCACGCCGATGTCACCCTGAACGGGGTTTTCACGGATCACATGATCCTCCAGCGGGATATGCCAGTACCGGTTTATGGCACCGCGGTGCCCGGCGAGAAGGTGACCGTGGCATTTTCCGGCAAGGAGAAATCGGTGGTGGCCGACAAGGATGGCAAGTGGAGCGTCAAGCTCGACGCGATGAAGGTTTCGACAACCCCCGCAGTCATGACCGTCTCTGGCAAGAACAAGCTCACGCTGAGCGATATTCTCATGGGTGATATCTGGATTTGCAGCGGCCAATCCAACATGGAATGGGTCCTGGGAGCATGCAACCGGCCGGACGACCTCGCACAGGCGAATTTCCCGCTGATCCGCCTGTTTCAAATGCGTGGCACGGTGTCGTCCTCTCCGCGCACCGAGGTCAGTTGCATTCCCTGGGGGCCCTGTACGCCCCAGTCGGTCAAGGATTTTCCGGCGGTCGGGTATTATTTTGGCCGCAAAGTGCATCAGGAGACGGGAGTTCCGATCGGTCTGATCCGCAGCGCCCAGGGCGGCACCGCCATCGAGCCGTGGACGCCGTATGCTGGGCTGGCGATGGTTCCCGAACTGGCCAAAGACAAGGAGACCCTCGACAAGCAGATTAAGACCTATGTCGATACGCTGGCGGCTGTGCCGACCAAAGCAGCAAACTATGTCAGCGAGGCCCGGAAAGCGCTCAGCAGCAACACCCAAATGCCCGAACCCGTTGAATTGCCAGTCTATCCTATTTCCAACAACGCGCCGCAAGGGTGGAACTGCCTTTACAACGGCTACATCCATCCGCTCACCCGCTTCGCTATCAAGGGGGTGATCTGGTATCAGGGGGAATCTAACTGCAACAATGCCGATACCTACTTCGCCAAGCAACGCGCCCTCATCAGCAGCTGGCGCAAGGCCTGGAATCAGGGCGAGTTCCCATTCTATTTCGTGCAACTGGCCAATTACGGCAATCCCACCAACGAGGCTGGAGCCGACGATGGCGGCTGGGCCAAGTTGCGCATGGCACAATTGAAATCGCTAGCCGTGCCCAATACCGGCATGGCGGTGGCGATCGAACTCGCGGATATAGGCAATCCTGGCGATGTGCATGCCAAGAACAAAAAAGATGTCGGGGAACGGCTGTCGCTGTGGGCGTTGGCCAAGGACTACGGCAAGAAGAATCTCGTCTATAGCGGCCCGCTGTTTAAAGACATGAAGGTTGAAGGCTCCAAGATGCGTATCGCCTTCGACTCGGTAGGTTCCGGCCTAATCATTGCGACGAAAAATGGCTATGATCCGGTGGTCAAGCAACCTCAGGGCAAGCTGCAGAAGTTCGCCATTGCCGGCGACGACAAGAAGTGGGTGTGGGCCGATGCACGCATCGACGGCAGGACCGTGGTGGTGTCATCGCCAGAAGTGCCCAAGCCGGTGGCGGTCCGTTACGCGTTTGCGGCCAATCCCGACGGCTGCAACCTCTACAACAACGAAGGCCTGCCCGCTTCGCCCTTCCGCACCGACGAGTGGTAGGAAGTTTGCTCATCATTTCAACTAACAACACACATCATGAAAAACATCTTATCTCCTGTCTCAGCCCCGTTTGCCATGAAGCCTTTGCTGTCATTGGTGCTGGGCTTCAGCATTGCCGCAGCCTCCCAGCTAACCGCGCAGAATGCGCCAGCCATCACGGACGGCAAGCCGGTCAAGCTCTCCTGTGTGGGCGACAGCATCACGGGAGGGTTCGGCGTCACCAAGGGTATGTCGTGGCCGGACCAGATCTCCAAAATGCTGGGCGGTACCTGTCAGGTGGGCAATTTTGGCCTCGGAGGCACGTACCTGCGTGCCTATCAGAGTACCGAGTACTACCTGAACGCGAAAAAATTCAATCCGGATGTGGTTGTGATCATGCTGGGGACCAATGACGTCAGGCCGCTGGCATGGAAGAACAGCAAACCTAACTTCATTGCCAACTACATGGACATGATCAAAGAGTTTAGCGAGCTGCCCACCAAACCCCGCATCTTCATCTGCTACCCGCCCACCATCACCGAGCCCGATGGCAGCGAGGACAATATCCTGGAACTCATCCCTCTGATGGATGAAGTCGCCAAGCGGGCGAAGGTCGGTATTATCGATATCCACGGGGCCTTCAAAGGCAAAGGCGAACTCATCCCTGACAAAATCCACCCCAATGATGCCGGTCAGACGATCATCGCTACGACCGTTTATAAGGCATTGACCGGCAAACCCACCGCCAAGGTGAAATAGCAAATGATATCAAGGAGTCCGGCTTGACGGGGCCGGTGATCGTGATGGAAGAGTGAAATTTGCATGTATCTGACAAATAACAAACAACAAATGAAAGGAACAAATTATGATTATCGTTGAATCTTATTCGGTGGCGGTGCTGATGTGCATCATTACAATGTTGTGTTGGGGATCTTGGGCCAACACGCAAAAACTGGCGAGCAAGGAATGGCGGTTCCAACTATTTTACTGGGACTATGCCATCGGCGTGTTCCTCTTATCGCTGCTCATGGCCTTCACGATGGGTAGCAGTGGCAGCGGCGGCCGCGGGTTCCTTGCCGACCTGCAACAGGCCGATAGCCAATGGCTCGTCTCGGCGTTCATCGGCGGCGTGATCTTCAACTTGTCCAATATCCTGCTCGTCGCCGCCATTGACATCGCCGGGCTGGCTGTCGCGTTCCCGGTCGGCGTCGGACTGGCACTGTGTCTTGGCGTCATTACCACATATTTATCTAACAAAGTAGGCAACGCGCCGATGCTCGGGGCGGGCGTGGCGGCAATCATGGTGGCCATCATCCTCGACGCGCTTGCCTACAAACGCTTGTCGAGCGGCGGCATGAAGACGCCGGTGAAAGGCATTGTGATCTCCGTTGTAGCGGGCGTGTTGATGGGATTTTTCTATACTTATGTATCCCAGGCCATAGGGACGATTGATCCAGCCACGAAAGTCCTTGAATCAGGTAAGCTCAGCCCGTACAGTGCTGTCGTGCTGTTTAGTACTGGCTTGCTGCTATCGAATTTCCTCTGGAACAGCATCATGATGGTCAAGCCGCTCACCGGTGACCCGGTGCCCTTTGGCGATTATTTCACCAAGGGCAACGCCCGCCTGCATCTCGTCGGCATTCTCGGCGGCATGATCTGGAACCTCGGCATGAGCTTCAATATCATCGCCAGCACCAAGGCCGGGGGGGCCTTGTCATACGGCCTCGGCCAGGGCGCCACGATGATCGGTGCCTTGTGGGGTGTGTTCATCTGGAAGGAATTCAAGGGCGCACCGTCCGGCACCAACAAATTGCTCGCGGCTATGTTTGTATTCTATCTGATTGGCCTGGCCATCCTCATCGCATCAAAATCATGAAAACTCCCCGCATCATCGTCGTCGGTAGTTCTAACACCGATATGATCATCAAGCTCGAGCGCATCCCGCGGCCCGGCGAAACGATTCTCGGCGGTGCCTTTGTCACTGCGGCTGGTGGCAAAGGTGCCAATCAAGCCGTCGGTGCCGCGCGTGCCGGTGGTCAGGTCACCTTCATTGCACGCGTGGGTCAGGACATGTTCGGCGACCAAGCCGTGGCCGGTTTCGTCAAGGACGGAATCAACGTGGACCATGTGACGCGTGACAAGAGCAATCCGTCCGGTGTGGCTCTCATCTTCGTCGCCAAGGATGGCGAGAACAGCATTGCTGTCGCTGGTGGCGCAAACGCCAAACTATCACCTGCGGATGTTAAAAAAGCCAAACCCGTATTCGCAGGGGCCAGCGTGCTGGTGATGCAACTCGAAACTCCGTTAGAGACCGTGCACGCCGCCGCCGATCTAGCGGCGAAGGCCGGTGTGCGCGTCATGCTCAATCCGGCACCCGCGCAGCCATTGCCGGATGAACTATTGCAAAAGGTTTCGATTCTCACGCCTAACGAGACAGAAGCGGAGCTGTTGACCGGTATCGCCGTCAATGATGACGCATCGGCCGCCGCTGCCGCAACAATACTGCGGGCCCGCGGTGTGCAAACAGTCATCATCACGCTCGGCGCGCGCGGTGCCTACGTGGCGACGGAAAGCGGCGGACAACGGGTTCCAGGGTTCAAAGTCAAAGCTGTGGACACCACCGCGGCCGGGGACATTTTCAACGGCGCACTTGCCGTCGCGCTGGCGGAAGGAAAACCATTGGATATTGCGGTTAGGTTTGCCAACGCCGCAGCGGCTATCTCCGTCACGCAACTTGGTGCGCAACCGTCCGCAGCAAAACGACACGAGATTGAGAAATTCTTGAAAAAGAATTCTCTGCAAGCATGCGGCAATGGCGCATAGTTGCGGTAGCGGTGATCTTTTACGAGAAGTGCATTTTTTCGGACCAGTAGGACAATCGATCTGAATGACCTCGGCACAATAACTGAGACGAAAGCAACGGCGTTCCGCCAAGGTGACAAGATCACAGTTCCTGAACTGGGTGTCGGCCGCCTCTGCCGGATGCGATGCAGACCCGCCGATCACGTGATGACGGAGCCCTCTGGCACTGAGTGTCACGTGGGCTGCTTGAGCTGGCGAATCAGGCTGAGCAATTCGCGGTTGGCGGTGGGATTGCCAAAGAGCATTTCGCGACTGCGGCCCAGCAGGGATTCGAGCACGGCGATGGGCTGTGCAAACACCTCATGTAAGGCGCGGGGTTGGAAATCATCATGGTTTTTGCAAAAAGCATCGGCAGCCTCGCCGGGAAACAGGCGAGTGATGCACTCGATGGCGGCCCACCACAGAGGAGCGGGGATTTCGCGGAACGCATCCTGGGAACTCGTATCTCTATCGACGAGCATCCAGCGAGGGCTGAGTTTTTCGGCCAGCGAGCCAGCGTCTCCGGCTTTGATAAATTCCGCGAGCGATGCCGTGCCGGTATTCCAATCGCCATTGCCGTGGCGCATCCGGTATTGCCTGGTTAGGCTGAGCAGATCGTCGAGTGATGCGGCGAGCCCATCGGGATGATGGAGAAGGAGCCTCAAGGCGATGACCCCTAGAGAATATAAATCGCAGGGCGTGCCGAGGCGTGGCAACAGGTGGAATTCCACGCGGTCGGTACCCAGGTTTTTTTTGATGCCGTCCAGGCCGTCGCGCAAATCGGTTGGGAGCTTGGTTTGGAGTGTGCTAAACCGGTATTCGCCTTCAAACTCGGGGCTTTTCCCCTCAATTTTGGCATACAGGTAAAGTCTGCCACCGCGCGGCAGCACCCATTCCATGCCTAGCAGGTCCAAGCGCCCGGCCTGGATGGTTTCCTCACTCAGCAGCGTGCCTTCCATCACGACCAAGCCTTGGTCATCAGGCTCGGAAATTTTGCGGATACGCACCCTCGCCAGTCCCCGGGTCTCATTGGCTGCGTGCGGACTGCGATAGATCGAGTGTCCCCAATCGGCGTAGGGGATGAAACAGGGTTCTTTCACATCACCGACTTCGGTGCGCACGCATTGGGTGGGCGATTGCAAACTCACCTGGTGGGTCCATAGAAACGGCAGCGCCGTCTCGGTCTGGGACAGTGAGACACCGAAGGAATCGACACTGAGACCTAGGAAGGGGCAGGCGGAGTATTGCACGGCATTGCGGGTCGCCACCAAGACTCCGTGCAAAGCGGCTAGCTTCAAGTGGAATAATTCGCACAGATGGCTCGAGAGTTGGTTCCTTGTGAAAAAGAACCCCGGGCCTTTTTTGCCCATGCCCGCCTTGTCGAGTAACTTGGAATTGACAACGCCAACGGGGTTGCGCAAGGCTTGGCGAATATCGAGCGAGTTTGCTTGGTTTGAGAGAATATCGGAAAAGTCGTTCAGCGGCAGGGCGTATGAGCGCCGCAGGGCCATCAGGGCACCGTCACGGTTGATAGGAATGGCCTGTTCAAATATCGGACCCAATGATTTGGTCATCGGTCCTTCGGGTGCGCCTGGCGTGGTCGCCAAAAACTCAGGATGAGCCTCATCTTGATTCCACAGGTAGCGATGGAGGGACCCCGCGTAAGATGCCAGGCGATATTTTTGTAAAATAGTGTCATTGGTGCACAGAGTCCACTGGGCAGTCGGTTGCAATCGGGAGCGGCCATTTTGGGTCAGCCAAATGACTGGGCTAGGATGGTTTTCCCAGCCGAGATGGAAGACATTTCCGGGCTGGGAGTTGGCCAAGCCGTTGATCCATCGGAGCCAATGGCTGTCCAAGGCAGGATTGGTGATATCCATAATGCGCCGGTTGAGTGCCAGGTGCCATGAGCTGATATCTTGCACCCACAAGTCAAACCATTCCTTGACCTCACCCGCTTTGTCACACCAAGCCGCGGCGTAGGCAATTGCGCCCCTAGGTTGGGCGACAATCCGTGGCCGCAAACTGCCGTCCGGTTGGTAGTACGCAACCACGCACAGTCCCGGCATTTCCTGCACCTCGAGGTCCACAAGTTCCCAATCGCTCTTGTCTGTCATATAGCAACTCCCCGGGCCACGCTAGCGTCCGCAGCGACCCATGACAAGCGGTACTGCGGGATTTCGTATCACACACCGCAGCCACCCGGCGTGACCTGGCATTCTGCGGCTATGAATTGCAGCTCATGGCTCAGCCATGGTCATCCGGGCAGGATGCCCGGACCACGTGGCGCGGGCATCCTGCCCGCA
>JBAXOP010000094.1:0-16960 GCA_037133195.1 Verrucomicrobiota bacterium
CGACCTGGTTTGCGCCCATTCTCAATGGCAGCGGCCCGTTCCGCAGTGCCTACGATGTGATGAACCACTGGGGAGCCAACCATTGTGTGATGAGCTGCGGGCACGTCGGCCACCTCTATATCACTCTCGCGGCGATGTTACGTATTCCGGTGTATATGCATAACGTGGACGAGTCGCGCATCTTCCGTCCCAGTGCGTGGAATGCCTTTGGCACTGCCGGCCTTGAAGCAGCCGACTTCCGCGCTTGCCAGACATACGGGCCACTCTACGGCAGAAGATAGGGGCTGGGAATTTTAATTACCGGATGGTGGCAGCGGCGATGTTGGCAGCCATTTTTCGAGTACGCTCACCAGCATGCGCCGGTTGAAGGGTTTGGCAACGTGGTCGTTCATACCGGCTTCCAAACACTTTTGTCGGTCGCCCTCCATGACGTTGGCGGTCATTGCAATGATTGGCACATGCGGATTGAGGGCGACACTGTGGCGGGACCGGATCAAACGAGTGGCTTCTACACCGTCGAGCCTGGGCATTTGCATGTCCATGAAAACCAGATCATATGGGTGTTCTCCGAGGGCTTGAATGGCCGCCTCGCCGTCATCGACCACGTCCACCTGCAAATTGAAAAGTCGCAAGTAGCCCATGGCCACCTTTTGGTTGATAGGCTCGTCGTCCACGAGCAAGATACGCATGCCGTCCCATGATGGGTAGGCAGCGGGTGGAGGTGGCGTGCTGGCCGGCACTGGCGCAGAGTGCCGACTCGCGGCAAAACAAGCAGTGAACCAAAATTCCGAGCCTTCGTTGATGACACTGGAAACGCCGATTTCACCGCCCATGAGCGCGACGAGTTGTTTGGAAATGGCCAAGCCTAGGCCAGTGCCTCCGTACTCGCGTGCGGTCGAGGCATCTACCTGCGTGAATTTCTTAAATAATAACTCCAGCTTGTCTGCCAGGATGCCAATTCCTGTATCGCACACGGCAAAGCGCAAGATGCTGGTGGTGGGACTAGCCAATACCAAGGTCATCCGCACGCTCACCGTACCGTGGTGCGTGAACTTGATAGCATTACTCGCTAGATTAAGCAAAATCTGGCGCAGGCGGCCGGGGTCGCCGACGACTGCCCGCGGTACGTCCCGGGCTGCGTCACAAGTGAAGGCGAGGCCCTTTTTGCTAGCTTGCGGGGTGAGCAAGCGAGCGAGGTTATCGAGCAAGTCCACGGGATCGAACTCGAGCGACTCCAGGGCGAGCATACCAGCCTCGATTTTGGAGATATCGAGGATATCATTGATGATGCTCAGGAGCCCTTCGGCACTGAGTAGAACGATTTCGGCGCGTTCGCGTTGTGCCGGGTCCAGGTCATTCTCCAACAATTGCTCGGCCATCCCCATAATGCCGTTCATAGGGGTGCGGATCTCATGGCTCATGTTAGCCAAAAAGAGCGACTTCAACGCATTGGCCCGCTCGGCGAGTTGCTTGGCTTGGCGCAACTCCTCGAGCGTCTGTTTGCGTTCATCCTCTCCGGCGAAGTGTTCCAAGGCGTGACCGACGTTATCGGCCATCTCCACCAGCAGCTCGCGTATTTCTTCATCAAACGCCCAGGCTGTATCACTGTAGATGAGCAAAACTGCCGCGGCCTTGCCTCTCATCAACAGGGGAATTGCCGCCGCAGCCCCCCACTTATAGCGCCGGTTCACACCACTCCATGATGCCTGGTTCGGATCGTTTTGATAGTCGTCGCACCACACCGCAATCCCCTCGCGAAAGGCCGTGGCCGCCCCCCCGCTGCCACTCGACTCATCAGGATTGATAGAGAATTCCAATTGCGACAAATATTCGAGTCCATTTCCGTAGCTAGCGGCTGGGAAAATCCTGCCGCTCTGGGGGTCGGGCGTGCCGATCCAGGCCATTTTCAAGCCACCGCGTTCGACCACGTTGCGGCAGATTTCTGAGAGCAGTTCGGCCACGCTCTTGGAATGGACGATGGAGTGGCTGCAGCCGCTCAGCGCGGCATAGAGCATTGAGACACGGGCGATTCTGGCTTCTGCGAGTTTGCGTACGCCCATATCGCTGAGCACGATGCGGCCTACGGGTTCGCCGTCTGGGGTGGTTCCGCTGGTTCCCTCGAGATGAGTCCAAACAATCAGGCCATCCTTTTTGATCATCCGCAATTCGCAGGACTGTGTCACCCCGCTATCAAAAAGATATCTGTGGAACAAAAAGTACGTATCCTGGTCCTCCTTGCAGACGGAACCGGAGAACAGGCACCCGGCCAGCGTGCCGCGCGTCACTCCCAGCATCGTGGAGGCGGTGAGGTTGACTTCCAGCATCAGACCTAACTCATTGATCGTCACATAGCCCACTGGTGCCAGGTCGTAGAGGTCGAAGTAGAGCGCCTGGGCGGCGGCGAGTTGCGCCTGTGTCTGGCGCAACTCCTCGTTCTGCATCTCCAATTCCACCTGATGCACCCGCAACTCTTGTAACATACTGCGAATCTGTTGGGGGGGCAGCTCCGCAAGATCATCCGGCACTTGCTCCAATCGGGCCTCCGCCTCAATGCGCATCGCAGTTCTCTTAGGCATGGGAGCAGGGGGGGAATGAATGTGTGCTCAATTTCGCGTCCATTGGAAAATTGTTATGTGGGTTGCTGAGTATTGCCGGGTGCCAGTTGATTTTCAGTTGGGTCCGTCCGCTCGGTGGTAGCGATGGCATAGACGTTGCCGTTCTCATTGACCAAGGCGGTGGAGATGATGGAAACGGCGATGCTGGTTCCATCCTTGGCTAGGCGTTGGGTGCGGTAGGGCTCGATGATTTGCGCTTGGCTCAGATGATGCAACATGTCTATCGCATCCTTGCGAAGCTCCTGCGGAATACGGTCACGCACGTTCATCGCCAGCGCCTCCACCTCGCTCCAACCATAGAGACGCACCGCGCCTGGGTTCCAAGCGATGATTCGCCCTTCAAGATTCTGCACGGTAATGGCATCGTAGGCATCCCGTACTACCACCGCCAAACGTAGCAAGTCGTTGGCTTTGAGCAATTCCTCTTGGGCTTTGCGCATCTCGCTGATATCCACAAACGTGACCACCGCCCCTTCGATGACATTTTCGAGCGTGCGATAGGGAAGAATGCGCATGGCGAACCAGGCCCCGCCGCGTGTTTGCACATTTATTTCCCGGGGGATGAGCGTGCTCAGCACGGCTTGGATATCGTCCACCAACGAGTTGTAGCCAAGCAAATTGTACACCAGATGCCCAACGGGGCGGCCCACATCGCCAGGAATCAAGTTAATGATGGCGTTAGCCCCCGGAGTGAAGCGCATGATACGCAGCTTAAAGTCCACAAACACGGTGGCTATGCCGGTTCCGGCCAACAGGTTGCACATGTCGTTGTTGGTTCGGGACAGATCCATCAGCTTGTTTTGCAGCTCGGTGTTGACGGTGGCCAGCTCCTCGTTGAGTGATTGGAATTCCTCTTTAGTCGTTTCCAACTCCTCGTTGGTGGATTGCATTTCCTCGTTAACGGATTGCAATTCCTCGTTAGATGACTTGAGTGCCTCGTTGGAAGTTTCCAACTCTTCGTTGGTGCTTTGCAGATATTCTTCCTTGGCGCGCAGCTCGCGGGTGAGGTCCTCGACGCGGGCATCAATGTCCGGTTGATTCTCCGCAGAGTCATGCACCTGCTCTTCTTCCACAACCGACTCCTGCTTCAAAATAACCAGATAGAGGCAATTATCCACGTCTGCGGCAGGTGTCCCCTCCACGACAACGACGCGGAGATTGACGACAGTGAAGTGGCCGTTGGTCTTGACCCGCAAGCCCGGATAGGTCACCGGGGCCATGGAGCCATGGACCTTGCGTAATGCCTGGAGCAATTCGTGCCGCAAGCCATCACGGGCCATCTTGAGAATGTTTGGCGTGCCGGTTTCGCCTTGGGCTGGTTCCAGATACATTCCGCTGCGCCCATGCATATAGAGAATATCGCCTTGCCCATTGACCAGTACGCTGCACCAGTCGAGGTGCCGCAGCAACGTCCGCTCGGTTAGCTCGCGCAAGCACAATTTCACCGGGACCGCCGGTTGGACGGCGGGTGCAATCACCGCATTCTCTGGTGCGGACCTTAATAATCGGCCGATAGCCATGTGGCCAATGCGGCGGAAATTCTCCTTGCGCAAATAGATTTTGGCTTTGCGATCCAGCGTATCAAACATCTCGGCGGATTCGCCTGCGGTTTCGGAGGTGCCAAGATAAAGCATGCCACCGGGACTGAGGGCGAAGTGGAACATGGGGATGATCATCTTCTGCAAATCTCTACCCAAGTAAATCATCAGATTGCGGCAACTGATTAAATCAAGTTTGGAAAAGGGCGGATCCTTGATCACGTTCTGCTCGGAAAATATCAGCATCTCGCGTATCTGCTTGTGGATACGGTAGTTGCCGGCGTCTGAGTTCTCTATGAAAAATCGGCCGAGACGTTCCGGTGAGATATCAGTGGCGATGCTGGCCGGATAGATGCCGTTGCGTGCCGTGGCCAGCGCCTGGCTGTCGATATCGGTGGCGAACACCAATACCTTGTGGGTTTTCTTGAGCAACTCCATCTGTTCCGCCAACAGGATTGCAATGGAGTATGCCTCCTCACCGGTGGAGCAACCGGGCACCCAGACGCGGATGACGGCATTGCTCGGTTTGCCATTGAGGATTCTGGGAATAATTTGATCAGCGAGTGTCTGGAATGCCTGCGGATCGCGGAAAAAGCTCGTCACGCCGATCAGCAAATCCCGGAACAGCGCCTCCACCTCGACCGATGTCTGTTGCAGGAACTTGACGTAATCGTCGAGTTCGCTGATCCGGTGCACGGCCATGCGGCGCTGGATGCGGCGATGAATAGTGCTTGGCTTGTAACCGGAAAAATCATTGCCGGTTTGCGCCCGCAGCAGGATGAAGACTATATTGATCGCGTTCTCATCCTTGGGCAATGGCTGAACTGACGCCGCTTCCGACTTACTGAAGGCATGACTGACATAGGCAATGACCTGGGCCGCCATCTCGGCCGGCGCTAACTCATAATCCACTAGGCCAGTGGCAATGACATTGCGCGGCATGCCGTCGTACTCGGTGGACGCTGGGGTTTGAGCCATGACCATGCCTCCCCCACCCTTGATCGCCCGCACCCCGAGCGTGCCATCGCTGCCGGTGCCCGAGAGCACGATGCCGATTGCCCGCTCATGCTGGTCTTGCGCCAGAGAGCGGAAAAAAAAGTCAATCGGCAAGCGCTGGCCGCGCGGCGACACGGGTTCGAGCAAATGCAGCGTGCCGTTGAAAAACGCCATATCGCGGTTAGGCGTGATGATGTAAACGCAGTTAGGCTGCACCACCATTCCGTCCTCCACCTCGAATACCTGCATCCACGTGTAGCGCCGGATCAAATCGCTGAGAATGCTTTTGTGATCCGGGGCCAGATGTTGCACCAGCACAAACGCCATGCCAGGCTCCGCCCCTGTCGGCATCCCCGCAAAAAATCCCTCAAACGCCGCCAAACCACCGGCCGATGCACCAATGCCAACCACCGGAAACGCCGACTGCGCCGCCTCGGGCATCTCCTGCGCCTCGGGCCCGTCAACGCCCTCCTCGCTGGCTAGGGGGCTCGCGGCTGGCACCCATTGATCCGCAGGTAGCTGGACAGGTTGTTTGGGGGCTTCGGGAGTCATTTATTAGGAAATCGCTTCATGGATGAAGGCCGTTAAATGAGCCGGTGACCGAGCCGGAGTGCTGGCAATTATACGTCCCAGCGGAAAAAAGTAGAAAAACCCGACCAGCTTGCCAAGGAGTATTTTGAGGATTATCCTAGATTCTCCAATTCTCGTGTGAGCCACAGGCACCCCGGTATAACATGAGAATCCGGCTTGCGGAAACCCGCCGGAGGGTATTGTCTTGCCCCGATATGAATTTTCGCTGGTTGAATGCATTGCTGTGGGGAAACTCGGTGGCCTTGGCCTGGATGTGGGGGCTTGGGCTGTTTTTCAGCGTACAAATGACCTTCATGTTCGGTTTGCAGGGATTGTTTCTCTTCGCTATTCCCAACGCTCTGGGCCTGATGCTCTTCGGCTTTCTCACCCAGAAAGTCGCCCTCAACCACCTCGGCGGACAAGAATCCCTGGCTCTGTTCTTCGATAAATTTGCCAAACCTTTCCGCTTGGCACTCTACCTCTATCAACTACTGGCGCTCACGCTGACCGTTTTCGCCTTGGTGCGCTATTTATTCGTGCCGCTGCAACTCACTGCCGGGCCGCTCTTCGCGCTGTACCTCTGCCTCATTGTTTTCGTGATACTGGCCGCCGGTTGCTTGTTCGGGGAAGAATTCGGCATCCAAAAAATCAAGCACAGCCACACACTCATGGGCCTGGTGCTGCTCGGCTGTATCGGTATTATTTTTCTCGGTTTGCACCCGCTGCTGCCTGTCGCTTTCACATGGGCCTCACCATTTCCCAAGGAGTGGAACGGTCCGTCATTCTGGGGATATGCGACGCCACTGACTGTCGGCCTGCTGGTGGGGCCGTGGCTGGATCTGCAGCACTGGCAACGGGCAATCCAGATTCACCGCGAGAAGACGTCAATCCGGCTGAGCTATTTTTTCGGCGGCACAATCTTTTTCCTACTGTTGGTATTCCACGGCTGCCTCGCCTGGTGGGTCATGGGCAAGGATGGCTCGCCGCTTTCCGCCATCGAAGCTCGTGACGGTTTTAAGTACGCCCATGACTTGGTCACACGCTTCTTCATACGCAATTACCACTCCAGCGGATGGATGCCCATGGCTTATTTCACGTTTTTATCGATCTGCGTTCTAACTACCCTGGATAGCGGCTACATCGCCCTCAAATGGTTTTTGGGCAGCAATGTGGACAAGAGCCAGAACATGCTCGTCGGGCTCATTCCCAAACAAATCATCGCCTCGCCCATCCCGAGCTTCATGCTCATCGGTGTGGTAACCCTCGCCGGTATCTGGGCTAAACTCGAGTTGGAGTATTTCATGGTCGCCTACGCCTCGTTTTTCGTCGGCTATGCGGCATTGGCCATCGCCCGCTGCTTTGTGCCCAACTCGCAGCAACCGTTGCCGCAAATCCGCATGTTTTCCATGGCCAGCATGTCGATTGTGATCTTCGCCTTCGGCTACCTCAATTGCCAGACATCACTCTTATTGTTAGGGTCCCTAATGCCACTCGTGTACGTCTGCTGGCTGGTGTTCAACACCGATTTACTCCGGGTGGTCCACGAAAAAGCCGGTGAAGTGATGGAAGCCGCCGCTGAAATCCCCGCCATCCGCGCCATGACCCGTGCCGCCACCGCCGTGACCGGTTCAGACGTCAAAGCGCCGGAAAACGACCACGCGCTCGCGGGCCACTTCGAGGGGAAGTGGTTTGTCTATTCGATGATCGCCACGTACGCTGATACCAACTCGGTGGGCAACGTATATTTCGGAATGTACCCAATGTATGTAGGCAAAACGCGCGAATTGTTTTTTAACGCGACGATGCCGGAATTTGATTTAAAGACGACCAAGTTTTATATATTGACGCGTTCGTTTGAGCACAAGTTTGTGCGTGAGGCACGGGAGTTTGATAGCATCACGGTGAAGATTCGCATCGGCGAGTACAACCGCAAGTTTTGCACCTTGGAACACCAGATATTCAACTCCGATCACGCATTGCTAGGTAAGGGCAAGCAAAGTCTGCTGTTTGTCTCGGCGAAGGATTATAGCTTGCTAGATATTCCGCCGGAAGTTTACACCTCGTTCATCAGCTACGCCTGAAGCTCTCCCTCATGCCTTGGCTATGACCGCGCTATCGATCCCCCGCAACTCAAACACCCGCAAAATCGTCGCCTCTATTAAGTTGCTCGGGCAGGACGCTCCCGCCGTAATGCCTACGCTTATTGGCTCATCGCTAAGCAAGGCGTGGGCATAGCCGGTGGTCACTTCCTCGCCGCGGTGCAGATCGAAGTGGACGATTTGCTCCAACGACTTGAGGCACGAGGCGTCCCGGATGAAAAATGTGGGCAATTGTCGCTCGCCAATCTCGACAAGATGGGAGGTGTTAGAGCTGTTGTATCCGCCGACGACGAGCAGCAAGTTCGGCGGTTCGCGCAACATATCGAACAAGGCGTCCTGCCGATCTTGGGTGGCTCCGCAAATCGTGTCGAACACCCGCAGGCCTGAGGCGTCGCCATCGCGCTGGATGATCGCCTGGCGCAAGCGGCGCTGGATTTCCTCGGTTTCGCTTTTGAGCATGGTGGTTTGATTGGCCACACCGACGAGGCGCAGGTGCAGGTCGGGGTCGAAGCCCGGGGAATGGGCGTGTTCGAAGCGAGCCAGAAACGTCTCGCGGTGGCCGTGGCCGCGGATGTAGTTGCAGACCTCATCAGCGTCCTCGAGCGTGAGAACGACTAGATATTGCCCGTCGCCGCGCTCGCCGAGTGCCCGGGATGAGGTGGCACGGGTTTCCTCGTGGTTGTCTTTGCCATGAATGATGGACGTGACGCCCTCTCTGGCGTACTCACGCACGTGTCGCCAGACTTTCATGACATCTCCGCATGTGGTATCAACGACCTGACAGCCCCGTTGCGCCAGCTTGTCCATAAACGCGGTCGGCGCTCCAAAGGCCGGCACGATGACCACGTCCTCATCGGTCAACGCCTCGTAGCTGGCGTCCAACTCAAGCCATGGCAGCGACTCAATGTGCATGTCACGGAGCTGGCGGTTGACCTCCTGATTATGGATAATTTCGCCGATGAGAAACATCCGCTGCACGGGAAACACCCGGCGTGCCGCGTATGCCAAGTCGATGGCACGCTCCACTCCATAACAAAACCCGAACTCCTTGGCGAGATGGATGGTGGTATTACCGATGGTGAGATAGCCGCCGCGTCCGCGAAGTTTTTCCACCGTGGACGATTGGTAGTGGCGGGCCACCTCGGCAGCAACCCGTTCCATCACCTCAGGTCGCCGCAGATTTACCCGCGGCTTGGCGGGGCTGACTGCTGCGGGCGTGACTGCGGGGCTGGCATCGGCGGCTACGTTCATCGGCGTATCCATAACGCCGGAATCGCTCCTTTCCAACTCCTATTTCAGCTTTCAGCTTTCAGCTTTTCTATATCAGTTTCCTGTCACTGTGCCTGCACCCGCACGAAGAGCTTGCCACTGACCGGGGCGGTGGCGACGGTGACAGCAACCGTCTGGATGCCGTCAACCGTACTCGTGACCGACTGGCCAGTGGTTGCGGTCGTGTCCTGCGCCCATTCCTTCAGGTCCGAGGACGTCCACACTGTGTAGGTGAGGCCGCTGGCGGCGGTGCGGGTGTAGCTGAACGTGCCAGTAGTCTTGTTGAAAGGCACACTGATCGGGTTGATCGACTTGCCGCTGGTCGGATCAAGGCCGAAGGCGAATAGCTGTTGGTTAGTCAATCCGTGATGGCTGGCCGCAGGGTCGGTGAGGTCGATACTGGGGTATTTCCTCGCCCAACTCGCGTAACTCGTGATGAACGATGCCGCGATGCTGTGATCACTAGCGACACCGGTGAAGGTGTAGCTGCCTGTGATGACGGCGGTTGCATCGTTGCCGCCGTCAACCAGCACCTGATCGAGCACGTAGCCGGCATGGGTGGTGATGGTGAACGTCTTGTCGGTACTGTCAGTCACTATCACCGCTCCGGATGGGTCGATGGTGCCACCCGTACCAGCAGACGCTGTGATCGTGTGGTCACCTCCGTTAGCCACGACGAACGATGCCGCAATCGTGTGGGTTGCAGTCACCGCACTGAAGGTATAGCTCCCACTGCTGACCGCTCCCAAATTGTTAACCCCATCGACCAGGATCTGGTCAATGCGATAACCCGTGGCAGGCGTAACGGTGAAGGCCTGGTCGGCTCCATGGCCGACGGCGACATAGCCCGTCGGGCTGATCGTTCCATTGGCACCCGCAGAAGCGGTGATGGTTGTGGATAGGGTGATGCCAAATTTTGTGGCAAGGTCGGTTTCCAATGCCTGCTGATCTGCAACGGCCAAGGCGCTCGTGTACACGAACACATCGCCGATCTTGCCGTTGTATGTTGACCAGCCGTCCGGGTAGTTGCGACCGACGGTGATGAATGTGCCCCATGCGCTCTGGGCGTTGCCAGCCCCGTATGGAGTCGCTCCCGGAACCAGCGAGGTCATATCTGACGTGGTCGTATTGGTATATACCTTGCTGCCATTGGCATAGACGATGAAGTTGCCATTGGACTGAACGACTAGGCTAACGATAGTCGCTTGGCCATCAGGTATGAAATAGCCCGTGCCGATAATGCCCCCGGCTGGATTTCTTCTAACCTGAATCTCACCGGTGCTATTTTTGACTGACAGAGCGAGCGTCGAATAGAAAATGTCCACTATCTCGCTGAGCCCGCCGTCAGTGGTTCGGGCCGGAGACACGACTGCCACGATGCTGGCTCCGGAACAGGCGATTGGATGCTGGCCGGTCGCATCCCAGTACGTTCCTCCGAATTGATAACCGTCACCATTGGCAGAGGTATTATTTTCCCACTTCACACCGCCGACAATGGTGGCAGAAGGTGCCCCGCTACGGACTGTGAGTGTGTTGCCTCCCGTGGTGTACAGGGGCGTCCATGTTCCGGTAGTCCCGCTGTTAGGTAGCGACTCCGTCACCGCGCCGAAGAGCAAATCGCCAGTCTGCGGGATGTTCCTAACGCTAGAACGCAGGGCGAAGTTGACACTGCCCGCGTCGGCACTGACATTCCTCGCCTGGTCAGCCGAGTTGTAATAGTTGGTCGCGCCGGCACACACATAGTAAGCGCCTTCATAGACGACCTTGCTCCAGTTGCCGGAACCATCCGTCGTGGTCGTGTAGGTCGGAGTGCCGACGGCCGCGTTCTGCGACGTCGAGATATAGATGGTCGCGCCGGAAATCGGGGCACCACCATTGGCGTTGGTCACCGTGCCGCTTATGGTGTGCTGCGGCACGACGGCGAAGCTAGCAACGATGGTATGATCGGCGGTGATGTTAGTTAGCGGGATACTTGATATCGCGCCTTGGGAGGCTTCGTCAAGGGTCACATTCGAGATCCTGTAGCCGATGTTCGGCGTGATTGTGACTGTCTGATTGCTCCCAGTCTGCACATATTCGCTACCGGTCGGGGTGATCGTGCCACCCGTGCCTGCGGTGCAGCTCAGGATATGATAAACCGGCGTGGTGATGCCGAACTTCGCAGCCAGGCTAGACTCCAGCGCGATGCGATCTTTGCTGGAAAGAGCGGTCTTGTAAACGAACGTATCGCCGATATCGCCATTGAACGATGACCAACCGTCGCCGTTCCAACCTTTGCCGATACTGATGTCGGTGGCATACCATGTCTGGGCTGTGATAGAAGTCATATCAGCCGTCGACGCAGTGTAGTTCCACACAGATGTTCCGTCCACGTAAACCTGGAAGTAACCATTCGGCTGGACGACGTAGCTAACGATGTGTTCAACGCCATCAGCAAAGTAGTAGCTAGAGCTGAAGTTCGGGACGTCAGTGCCCTTGCGGCCGACTTGAAGCAGGCCATCGCCGTTTCTGATACAAAGTTCGAGCTGCCCCAGAAGAACACTCACAACCGGTTGGTAATTGTTGACCGTGCCGGTGCGGATCGGCTTGACCACCGTGGTGATTGTCGCGCCATTCATCGCAATCGTGTTGGGCTGCGCCAGGTTCATGAATTTGAGGGCGTCGGCGCTTGCGTTGTGATTCATCACAAACGACTTGCCGCCCAGAACATCCACCGTCGGCGAGTTCTGCTTGGTTAGTGCGGAAGCTCCAAGCGGTTGATAGACCGCCCAATTGCCGGTATCGGCACCCTGAGTGGTGGGCAGCGAGTCGCTGAGAACCGAGAACAACAGGCTCGACTTCTGCGGGACGTTGTTGGCGCTGTCAGCGACCAGGGCGAAGTTTTTGCCGGACTGGGCCGAGCCATTGACGTTGGTGATTGTGATATCGGCAGAGGTCTTGTGCGTGGCGTCCGTGGCACAGAAGTACCAGGTGCCGCCCGCAATGCTGGCCGAGTAGTTGCCACTGCCGTCGGTCGTGAACACTTGGCTTGGCGCAACCGAGGCATTGGCCGTAGTCGAGACGCACACCATGGCACCAGCGAGCGGAGTGCCGGTGCCCGACGCGGTCACCTGGCCGGTGATCGTAGCGACGGGAATCACAATGATCGGGATGTTTGCCCCGGTGTAGTTAGATGTTCCGAGGTTAACCGTCAGCGCGTTGGACGTGACATAGCCGACCTTGCCGGCTTTCAAGTAATAGGCCGTGTTTTGCGGCACACCGGCGGTGGTGTAGTTGCCGCTGCTGTCCGTGGTGGCTGAGCTTAGAAGCGTTGTGCAGGCGGCATCGGAATACACATTGACTGTCGCAGCGGCAACACCGGTGCCGGACGAGGCAATGTTCCCGGAGATGGTGCAGTTCGTGGCGTTGAACGCATTCCACAGGCTGGTGATGGTCGCTAAATCCAAAGCCTGATCGTAAACTTGGATTTTGTTGATGTAGCCGGTGAAGGAATTGGCGCCGACAACCCCGCCGATGTTCATGTTGTTGGCAACCGGGCTGAACGTGCGCAGCGTAGAATCACCAGTGCTGTTTGATACCTTGACGTTGTCCACATACAGTTTCTCGGATGCTCCATCGTATGTGTTCACGATCATGTGCCAGGTGGCATAGGCGGGCGTCGTGGCCTGGCTGGCTTGGTTCGTCCCGAGCCAACCCATCCATGTGCCATTGCCGTGATCGGATTCGCCCCACTGGTCTGCGCTGTTGTACCTATAGCGCATCCATGACGAACTAACTGGCAACGACCCGCGAGCGGCACCAGTCGCCGTTGACCAGTCCATGTATGTGTCCGTCGTTGCAGGCGCGTAAATAAAGGCCACAGTGCTGAACTGGACGTCACCGCCAGCAATCGCGGAAGGCCACACCGCGGCTGATGTCAGCCAAGTGGAAACAAACCTCACGTTGTTCGTGAAGCTAATCGCCTGATGACCGCCCGCGGTAAGTGCACTGGCGACCGTGTAGGTGGCGCTCGGGTTGAACGTGCCGGCCAGCGATCCGCTATTGGCCCAAGTATCCGCAGTTGTGTGCGAGCCGATAGATAGGCCGCCCGCGTCCACGTCCACCAGCTTCACCGCCGCATTCTTGGTCATGCTAAAGTTTTGGGAGACATTGGATGTCACCATCGGGACGCTGGTGACGCTGGAATCCGCGTGGGCGCTCTTCTTGCAGACCAGATAATAAGTAGCACTCGGATTGACATAGGCGATGTACGCGCCGCCGGTGCTCGTATAGACCGTCTGGCTCGGGCTGGACCCGTCGGAGTTTGTGCTGACACTGATTGCGGCATTATAGACATTTCCGCTGGAATCTGTCACCGTGCCCGTGATGGCAGGCAGTTGGCTCAGCGACAAGTTGATGCCAGTGACATCCGTGGTCCCCATGGACTGAGCAGGGCTGTAGTCAGCCGAAAGTTGATAACCGGTCTTGCTGGCGGCGATGTACCAAGGTCCGGAGTTCTGCAAAACGGGTATGGAATAGTTGCCGCTAGCGTCAGTGGTGACAGATCCAACTGAGTTGACAGACGCGTTGGCAACGGTGTTGTAGTACACTGTGGCGCCGGAGATGTTTACACCGCCGGACTTGATGTTACCCGTGATGTACGCGCCTTTCTCACGGTAGGCTGCAAGCATTTCAGCGGCCGTCGCGGCAACGTCATAGACCTTGATCGTCGCGATGGAACCACCAAACTGGCGAATCGGGTTGACAGTCGTATAGGTATTGAAGTCGCTGGCCTGCTGGCCACAACCGATGCGCACCGGGTAGTTACCGGCGATGTTGTCGGCCGCAAAGGTGTTATTGCCGGACCCCTCCAGAATGCCATCCACGTAGAGCTTGGTCGCCGTGCCGTCGTAAACAACTGCGCAATGGTGCCATATAGCCCTGGACGGTGTTGGGTTGAAGTTGACGTAGCCACCGGCGGTCCAGTTATCAACGCCAGCTCCATTACCTCCGATAAATTGGAAGCAGGTGCCGTGCTGATACGGAGCCCAGCTCAGGTAAGCCTCGTTACCGGTGGCTTGGCGATAAATCCATGTGGAAACGGTGTACTTCACCGGTCCAGGTGTCTGTTTAATCAATGAGAGCGGAGCATTTTGTTTGGTAGTGCCAGCACCGTCGGAAGTCAGCAGCAACCTCGGACCGTTGTTGAAGGTTACCGCTTGCAGGCCGCCCACGGTAGCCACACTTGGATTGCCACCCTCCGGTGCCCAGTAGCCGCCGGCGGCGCCGGAGTTGGCGACAGGAGTGGCGATATTACCTGCTGTGAGTGTGCTGGCGTCCAAGCTGAACTGCGGAGTGGTCGCGCCGATTTGTGCTTGGGCAGGGGTTGCCCACAAGGCGATTGCGGCCGGAAGGGTGAGGAGAAACCTCCAAGAGGGGTGGCCACAGGCTTGTCGGAAGATGGCGCGGTAGCAAGAGCGGGATGAATTAGAGTCAGGCATGGGTGTTTTCATATTGTGGGGTTCATCGGTTTGATATTGACCTGTTTTCACTACAAAATTGGCAAATGATCATTCGAGGGTCAGAGCGATTTTTGTCACCCGGTTTCCGCCAACTTTTTTTCAATTGCCGCGATTTTCTGGTGAGGGCGGCGACTAAGGAGACCATGGAAGCTTCCGATACCGATGGGCGGGTGCGTGGCACCGGGAGAAACACGGGCTAAGGAGCAACGACTAAGATACATTCGTCAATCGTCAATCAATCCGGTTCAGGTGACTTATTAGCAATGACTTTGGGCTCTGGGCTCTGATCTTGAATTCTTCTGCACCCCTAGCGTTTGCGGCGGCGCAGGACGAATCCGGAGCCCACCAAACAACAAAGCCCGAACCACGAACCCGGTTCTGGCACGGCCGTGAGCGTGACAAAATTTCCCGGTGTGTATTCGCTGGCGAAATTTAGTCCGCCACTGCTCGCTCCATAGTTGATTTTCCAGGTGTTGTGGCCGGCGGTGATGACCGCGTCGTTAGCGAGCAGATGGTCCGCGTAGAAGAACCCGCCGTCCAATGTGCCGGTGTAATTGATCAGCGAGAGCGTGGTGCCAACCGCGAACGCTTCCGTCGAACCTGCCAGATTTCTCAGATCCAGGTTGACCGCGCCGTTGAAGGTTAGGTTACCGAATACCTTCAGGATATCGGCCGAAACGGATGATCCCGCGGCGGAATTCATTTCATAGGCGAAGGTCGATCCGCTGTTGAGGGTCAGTGCTCCGGTGGACAGGCTGCCGATGGCTGCCCCTGGCGTAGCGCCCGCCGCTAGGAAACCATTGACGACGACCGGACCGACTATGCTGCCGGAACCGCCCAAGGTGGCACCGGACGCCACGGTGACCGTGCCGCTGCCGCTGAGGCTGCCGTTGACCAGCAGGGAACCGACGTTGATCGTGGTGGTGCCGCTGTAGCTATTAGCTCCGGCGAGGGTGACGGTTCCCGAGCCATTTTTGACCACGTTATTGGATCCGCCGATTGAGGGGGATGCCGCGCTGAGGGTGTAGGAACCGAGGCTGCTATCCAGCGTGACGACCGATCCGTCGCTCTGAATATTGCCGGTGGCGATGGCACCGCTGCTGCCGCTGGTATCGTAGGCCCAGTCGAGCACCTTGGCCCCGGCCGCATTGTTGGTGAACACCACGCGCATCCAGCCATAGTTGCCGTCGAGTTTGAACCCGAGGTAGCCTTCATGGTCGGCTGCGAACAATGGCAATGTTGCGGCGCTACCGCCCAGGTGATCCATGGAGCCGCCGGTTACGGAACTGGCGAAATTGAGCCCGCTGGAGGTGGAGCTGATGATGGTGCCGGCGGCGATATCGAGGATCGTGTCCATGCCACCGCTGCCATCGCGGGCAGGTTGGAACATGGAGTTGTTATACAGATACGCGCCGCCCATGAAGGGATTAAAATCCCAGCCTGTGACCAGACTGGAGGAAGACGACATGCCATCGACGTTGATATATGTTCCGGTGAAGTTCGTCGGGATAGTGATGTTCTGGAAGCCGCTATAGATGACATCCGCGGCGCCGTGGCCGGAAGTCAACAGGAGGGCCAGGGCCGGGATGTTGTAAGCAAGGGATTTCATGATGGATTTGGTTTGGAGATGACTCAGGGGGTGGTGACGGCGATGCGGCAGAAGTTCTGCTGCATTTTTACATAGTTCCCACCATTGTTCTTGAAGATCGGGAATTTGACACTGACCACTTCCATGCCATCGCCGTTATCCACAATCACCTCGGTGGGTACGGCGGGAGGATAGATGAAACTGGCATCCGTGCTCGCAAGATAGTTATTCAGCGTATCACTGAACTCAGCGCTGTAGGTGCACCCCGAGTCCTTGAGGCGGATGTACGTGAGTTGGACGAGCGGACTACCCACTGTAGTTTGGATGATCGGTCCTTGGCCACGGGTCACTATCTTCCCATTCCCGTCGAGCACTAGCGCTCCGGCGTTGGTGGTTCCGAAGGCAAATTCCCTGAGATTCGCGCCCGTCGCGGCCACGCCGCCAAGCCATGCCTGATAGGGCGTAAGCCACTGCGCATACAGCGTGGTCTCGGCGGTGATGGTGGTGGCAAAACTGAAGACCGTCGTCAGCCCGGAGTCGGAATACCATCCGCCAAACATATAGCCAGGCTTAGTCGGAGCTGACGGCTGGGTGGCTGTACCGCCCCGGGTAACGGGCTGGGAGGAGACCGCGGACCCGCCGTTGCTGTTATAGGTCACCGTGTAGGTATTGGAGGCAAAGCTGGCCGCAATCGTGTGGGTTGCAGTCACCGCACTGAAGGTATAGCTACCACTGCTGACCGCTCCCAAATTGTTAACCCCATCGACCAGGATCTGGTCAATGC
>JBAXOP010000095.1:0-16905 GCA_037133195.1 Verrucomicrobiota bacterium
CGAAATATCATCAAAGGAGGAGACACTTGATTTTGGTAAACAAACTGGAAGATATTAAATTCGTTAAGGCCGGCAAATACACCGTGTACCTCGAGGCTGCCCGCGAACATGGGACCTATCAGATTATTCGGCAGGAGCTGGATTGCAACGGCACCGCGACCAAAATCGACTTAAAGGGTAACGTCGAAATTTCCTCGGCGGCACTCGATTACCACCACAAGAGCGATGGAAAATAAGGTGGCACCGGCAGCACCGCAAGTGCATGTTGATGGCTATTGGCGCCGCTTGGCCGTGGTATGCTTGCGTTGGCTCCATATCTATCTGTCGATGGTCAGCTTCGCCATCCTGTTTTTCTTCGCCGTGACCGGACTAACGCTCAACCACGCCGATTGGTTTACAGCCGGACACTCCACCAATCGCCACAGCAAGGGGCTCCTCGACGTTAGATGGGTTAAGCCGCCGGATGCGGCTGTGTCCAAACTTGAAATCGTCGAGTTTCTGCGTCGCGAACATAGCATCAAGGGTGCGCTCGGGGATTTTATCATCGACGACGCCCAGTGCACCATCTCCTTCAAAGGGCCGGGTTACGTGGCGGATATTTTCATTGATCGCGCCACCGGTGATTATGAAATGAACGAAAGTCGGCTCGGCGTGGTGGCTGTCCTCAACGACCTCCACAAGGGCCGCGACAGCGGACGCGCCTGGTCGCTTTTAATTGATGCCTCGGCCGCGGTGATGGCCCTCATTTCGGTTAGCGGGCTGGTGTTGTTGTGGTTTTTCCGGCGGCGCCGGGTCGTCGGATTGGTGGTCGCCATCGGCGGTACTTTGTTATGTTACCTGATCTATCTGTGGCTCGTGCCATAGCCAGCGAGTCTGCAAGGCTCACCTGTCCGCACGACGATCGGAGAGACGTTGCTCCATCTCGCGGGTGCGTTTGCGCCAATCGCGGCGCGGTGCTTTGTCGCCGGGGGAGGGAGCCGGGATGGGGGCGTGGTAATCGAAGCCGCGCAAGCGTTTGTGAGGGAGCCTTTGGCCGATGAAGAGTTCGAGCCTGTCTAGCAGATTGAGATCTTGCTTGGGCACGAAGCTGATGGCCTCGCCCTGAGCCGCAGCGCGACCGGTGCGGCCGATGCGATGAACATAATCCTCCGGGTTGACAGGAAAATCGAAGTTCACCACATGAGAGACACCCTCGATATCGATGCCGCGCGCCACAATATCAGTGGCGACAAGAACCTGTGCCTTGCCATCCTTGAAATCCTGGAGCGCTTGCATGCGTTGGTCCTGAGAACGACTGGAGTGCAACTTGGCTACTTTAACTTGCGCGAGCCTGAGGAAATTTGTGAGGCGGTCGGCCCCGTCCTTCATGCGGGCGAAAACGAGAACTTTGGAAAACCCCGGTTGCCGCAGCAATTCCAATAGCAGGGCATTTTTTAAATGCGTCGGTACCTCATAGACACATTGGTTCACGGTCTCCGCCGGATTCGAGCGTTTGCCGATCTGGACCATTTTCGGTTGATAGAGGAAACGCCGTGCCAATGACTCGACAGCTTTGGAGAGGGTAGCCGAGAACATCAGGGTTTGGCGGCGCTTGGGCAAGGTGCTAACAATCGCTTCTATATCATGCAGAAATCCCATGTCCAACATCCGGTCAGCCTCGTCGAGAACCAGCACTTCCAGAAACTCAAAATCGAGTTTCTGGCGTCCGAGGAGGTCGAGCAAGCGTCCCGGGGTGGCGACGATGATATGGACGCCCTTACGGATCGCCTTGATTTGGGCGGCGTCCTCGACGCCGCCGTGGATGGCGGCGGTGCGGATGGGGAGGTGTTTTCCGTAGTTACGGATATTGTCCACAATTTGAACGGCGAGTTCGCGGGTGGGGGCGAGAATGAGCGCCTTGATGCCGCGTAACTGGCCTTGGCGTTGTGCCAGACACAAGCGATGGAGCATCGGTAACACAAACGCGGCGGTCTTGCCGGTGCCTGTCTGGGCAATGGCGATGAGGTCATGTCCCTGCATCACCTTGGGAATGGCCGCCGCCTGCACCGGGGTCGGGCAGACGTATCCTGCGTGATGAATGGCACGGAGAATCTCCCTCTCAAGTCCAAAGTTGCTGAACGGCATGCGCGCAACCTACACCCCAGCGGCTAGTGCAAAAAGGAAAATAACAAGGGCCGCCAATAGTGACAGAAATCAGTGTTTCAGGGCACTGTCACTCCACCTAACACCAAGGCGGCCACGGTGTCGCTGGCCCCCGCGGTGTTGAGGTTGATTTTGGCACAGGCGGCGATGGTGACGGTGGAGGTGTCTGTCAGATAGGCGCTGCTGATCGACAGAATGCCGGCGTTGACAGTGGTGTTTCCGGTGTAGCCAGTGGCCGGATTGTTGCTGTTGTCTTTGGCCGGTGTGGAAAGTCGGCGTAGGGTGTGTGAGAGGAGTTATAGGGGGAGGGGACTTGACGTTGCGGTGCGCCTCCGCATTCCTGGGCACCCCTACATTTGCAGGCGGAGTCGGCACCGCGCGCTTCGTCACGGCGAACGCAAGCGATAGAAGCGGGACGGGTGGCTCTGCGTATCTGGATCGGCGAAAACATGCGAGCCGCCGGGGATGCCTGCCGGATACCGTATGAGCGTCGTTATGTCGTGGTCGAAGAGGAATCCTCCCACACTGCGGAAGGCGCTATTGCCGGAATCCACCGTGATGGCCGTGAGTTGCCCTCCAAGCGCCCCAAGGGCGATGCTCCTTGGCGGCGCGGGGGGGGAGAGTCAGGAGCGTTGCGAGGCGAGTACGGCGAGTACCCGTTGGGCGATGAGATCTGCCTGTGCAGTTTCGTTTTCATCACGCAGAAACCCGCAATAGTTGGAGGCTACGGCTTCCAGGTCGTTAGCATAATCGGGGCCGAGTGCTTCAAAGCCGGAGAGGGATTTTTCGAAATGGCGGCGGGCCCACGAGCGGTCGCCGGTTTCCAGCAAGGCGAGGGCGAGGTTGTTATGGGATTGGGCGGTATCGGGGTGTTCGTCGCCGAAGAGTTTGCGGCGCGTTTCCAGTGCCATCATGTGCATCTCGCGGGCCTGCTCATGGTATTTGGCGGCTAGATAGAGCGCTCCCAGGTTGTTGGATACGGCGGCCGTCTCCTCATGGTCTTGGCCGAGTTGTGCGTGGAGGATTTCCAATGACTTGAGGAAATACGACTCTGCAGCATCCAGATCTTTGGCCGCTTTGGCTAGAAAGCCCAGATTGTTGGACAGTGCCGCCACGTCTAATAATAATGGCGGATCGTGGCGCTCGAAGCATGCGATGGCTTCGCGCCAGTGATCGGCGGCGCGTGCCGGGTTTTCGAGGGCATCATGAGCAGCGCCCAGCGCGGCATGCAGGCGGCCGATTTGGTCCAACCGGTCCGGACGATTATCCAATTGGTCGATGGCTTGGCGGTAGTCTTCGCGGGCGGCGTCGTAATTGGCGAGTTCCCGGAGCACGTCGCCGCGCATTTCCAAGGCGTTGGCGAATGCATCGATGCTGTCGAGGCTTTGATCGAGTGTTTGCTGGGTTTTCTCGACGGCAGCACTGGCGGCGTGGAGGGCCTCCTGGAGGTTGCCGGCGTCACGCAGGGTCTGGAGTCGTTCGCGAAGAATACTGATCAGGTTGGTGGTTGGAGAGTCCATAAGATTGGGTCTGCAAGGGTCTTAGCAAAGGAACTACGGTTTTGGCGAGCCAAAACTATCGGCTGAGGAAAGTTGCTGAATTAGGGATGGGCGGGAGGCGGGTAGTGGGCCCAGCGCGTCGCCCAAACACTCATGCGCAGGGCGCTGGTGGTGGGCCACGCCCAGCAGGCGCGCCAGTTCCTTTTCAAAGTGGTTCAGCGCACGCAGGCTGGCACCGGTAGCCGTCACATGATCGAGGGCACGTTGCAATAAGTCGTAGAGGAGAGGATCCGGGTGCTCGGGTTCCACGGCTAACTCGAGGAGTTGGCCAAAGTACGCCGCAAGAAGCGTCGAACTGTAGTGCTGGCGCAGGCGCTCGCGCCACTCGTGGATGGCCACATCACGCAGAATGTGTAACTCGCCGCGCCGGGCACGCACCCAGCACATCTCGCCGCCGAAAAATAAGTCAAGCTTGCCTGCAAATGGGCTGCCGGGCCGCCGTGCCCCTTTGACCACGGTTTTTACCAGCCCATGATCCTGGGTGAACCAGTGGACGATGAGACTGGTATCGGTCAGGCGGGTGAGTCGCAGCACAATGGCCAGGGTGGTCTGCACGCCCGCAGTTTCCGCCGGATCACGGGGAAATACCATGCAATTCGCCAGTCCTCCGCCATGCTAGCGTGCTCAAGGAGTGGTGGCGTCCTTTCTTGCACATCACGCGGGTTGTTCTTTTGCTATCACTGCGGAATCAGGTCAATATCGGTCTCAACGCAGCAGATGAGCAGATCGGATTCTCTTTGCAGTTGACGACACACCAGCAGCCACCATAGCCTTCCAGCGGTTACAGGACTCGCCTAAAACGGGTTTAGGATCTTGTTGGGTAACCGTTGCAGGTTCGAGTCCTATTCTCGATACTTCCTCACCTACTTTTTACCAGCGCTTTTTCCGATGCTCCAACCCCAATTTTGCCAATCCTTCCTGAGCCGACTGGCAGTGTGCAGTTGGTCGCTGCGCCCAACCGATCCGGCTGATTTAGCCAACCAATTGCAAGACCTCGGAATCCTGCGAGCCCAACTCGATCTGGACCCGCTGCGCGAAAACCCCGCCGTCTGGCGCGAGTTGCCAGCGGTACTCGCCGATGCGGGCATTGAGGTGGTTTCGGGAATGTTCCGCACGGTCGGCGAGGATTACACGTCGCTGGAATCCATCCGCCTCAGCGGCGGCTTGGTGCCCGATGCCACCTGGGACGCCAATTGGGCCAACCTCCAAGTCACTGTCCAAAACGCCCGTCGCCTCGGGATCCATATCGTGATGACCCACGCTGGTTTCCTGCCTCATGAACCGTCCGATCCGGCATTCGCCAAATTGCTTGAGCGCATGCGCCAAGTGGCCCGGCTGTTTGCCGATAACGGTCTGACGTTGTGTTGCGAAACCGGCCAGGAAAGTGCGACGGCACTGGTGAGTTTCCTAGACCACCTCGCCGAACCTAACGTCGCGGTGAATTTCGACCCCGCTAACATGCTCCTCTACAACAACGGCGACCCGATCGCCGCCTTGCGCACCATCGGCCAGCGCGTCAAGTCGTGCCACCTCAAGGACGCCACCGTCACCCTCACTCCAGGCACTTGGGGCGCGGAAGTTCCCATCGGCTCCGGCCATGTCGATTGGCCCGCATTCTTCACCACCATGGCCGACATCGACTATCGCGGGTATTTCTGCTTTGAGCGCGAGGCCGGTGCCGCACGCGCTGCCGACATTGCTGCGGGCCGCGACCACATCACAAACCTGTTACTCACAAAATCATGATCAACGTTGCAGTCGTCGGACTCGGGTTCATGGGCCACACCCACCTCAAGGCCTATCGCAATATCCCCAATGCCCGTATCGCCGCTCTCTGTGATGCCGTGCGCCTGCCCGTCAATGGAATCCTCTCCGCCGCCACCGGAAATATCGGCAGCAACGACGACGATACCCTCACCTTTGATATGCGCGACGTGAAGGCCACCCACAACTTGGCTGAATTGTTGGCCGATCCGGCGATAGACTTGATAGATATATGTGTGCCAACGTTGGCACATACCAAGCTCGCCATCGCGGCACTGCAGGCTGGCAAGCATGTGTTATGCGAAAAGCCGCTAGCACGCACGGCCAGCGCCGCCCGTGAGATAGCCGCTGCAGCGGCCACGGCTAAAGGGTTTTTCATGCCGGGGATGTGTATTCGGTTCTGGCCCGAGTATGCCTGGCTCAAGCAGACGATAGCGCAGCAGGCATACGGGCGGGTGCTTGCGGCACGTTTCCGCCGCGTGTCCGAACCGCCGGCCTGGGGCCGTGATCATTTCTTCGATGGCGCTAAATCCGGCGGCGCTATCCTCGATTTACATATCCACGACGCGGATTTCGTCCAGTATTGTTTCGGCCGCCCCACCGCGGTCTTTGCCCAGGGCTTCTCCCACTACAGCGGTGAAATTGACCACGTGGTGGCTCAGTATCAAGTCGCCTGTGGTGCCGCTGTCTCAGCCGAAGGTGGTTGGGTGATGGGCGACGGTCATGGGTTTGAGATGGCCTTCACTATCATCTTTGAAAATGCCACGGTGGATTTTAATTGCAACCGCGGTGCTGATGGCTTGCGTGTGTTCGAGAAGGGCCAAGCGGCACGCAGCATCGCCCTACCACCCGGCGACGGCTATCTAGCCGAACTCAGTTATATGATCGAGTGCATCGCCACCCATCAGCCACCCACCATCGTCACCGCCAGCGACGCCGCCAGCGCCGTGGAAATCTGTGAGGCCGAGGGCGAATCTATCCGCAGCGGCAAACTCGTCTCCCTGTAACCACGGCCAGCGGGAGTCATTGCCTACTTTTTCCCGTCGTGGCCACAGAAAACCTCTCCACCGCACTTTTCCGCGAGACCCGCGGATTGGGGTTTTTCCGCGTGCTTTCCGGCCGCAATGCTCCCTTCTATGTCGATGTACTCAATACCCTCGAACAAGAATCCTCCGAGCGCGCCGACGGCATGGCACGCGAGGAAGCCGTCGCTCTGATCGTCGAAACCCTCGAACAACATCCAGGCTTCGAATTCGATTCAGACGCTGAGGGCGCGGATGCGTTAGCTCAATCAGCTGATACCCGGGAGCGCGGACGATTGTTGTTGGAGTATCTCCTCAAATGCCGGTGGCTCGACGAACCCCCGCGGCGCGATTGGCGCAGAAAAATCCATTTCGATGCCCACGGTGCCACCTTGCTCGCCAGCTTACGTAAAATTGCCTGGCCGGATGCCGCTGTCTTCACGGATAAGATCACCGGGGTATGCGCCATGCTCGCCGATGAGATCGAGTTGGTAGAACGCCCGTGGCAAACGATTGAAAATTGCCTCTCCACCGTGAGAGAGGGCATCAACGAACTCCGCTCCATGCAGAAATCCGTCCAACGCTTCACACGCCGCCAGATGGAGGAGGATACACTGCAGGGAAACCTATCCGTGGTGTTCGATGATTACTCCGAACAAATGTCCCGGTCTTGTTATGCTTCTCTCGTTAGAGCACGTCTGCCGCTGCGCCTGCCCGAGGCGGTACGCCGCATCGGAGAACGACTCGCGGGCGACGCCGGGGCTCTGGCAGATATGCAGACGGAAGTCTTGCGCAGACATCCGGAGATGGGTGCCGATACTGCCCGCTCCAAGGTCGCCCAAACCTTGGACGAATTGGCGGATATCCTCGAACGGGTGCTCCCCATGGCCGACGAGATCGACCGCCGTACCGCGGATTTCACCCGGCGTTCATTGGCGCGTTTCCGCTATCTGCAAGATATCACAGGCGAACGGCGCAGCGAACTCAAAACGTTTTTCTCAACCGTCAATCGCCGCGTCGCCGGCAAGCGTCTCACTTATCTAGCAGGATTACCGCCAGATCTGCCGGACTTACTCATCCCGGTGGTGAAACTCCCGGCTGGGCTGGACTCGTTGAATACCCCGCCCCTGCGGCGCACACCCGTCGAACAGGATGCCTTCGATGACACCGTTGACGACAATGACCGCCAGGCCGGGTTGCGAGACATGGAGCGAGCATTGCGGGAAGTATTATCCGTGCAACGCGCCAATGAATTTGTTAGGTCATTGCCGGGTGGCAAAGGCGAGCGTATCACCAGCTCGGACATCGCCGTGGTAGGTGAGAGCGGCTTCACCGATCTCATATCCTTATTGCTGCATGCCGATTCCGCCGAAGCTCGCTTCACCCTCGAAGTGGCACGCGTCGTCCAAGAAAATGAACCACCGCCACTCGATGCGCTCGAAGGCTGCACCGTCGAACGGTTTGCTATCATTAAGAAATGACCACCGCTACTTGGCATAACATCAACCGATTATAACACCCATTCCCTGCCACCTTGCAAGAAGAACCTACATATACGAATGATTCTCCGGTGCGTCTGCTGGCGCTGCCAGAATCCGAGCGTGAGCGCCTCGGTGAGGCGCTCCAGGCGTTACTCTCGACGGGTTCTATCAATGGTCTTGATGCCGGACGCACAGCTCTCTATCACTGGTGCCGCCAGTACTTCGAATGGCTCAGGGAGATTGTGTCACTCGCCGGATTGGACGTGGCGATCTTGCATGAGGAGCGCCTCATCCAAGCCATCCCTCGCAATGCCGCGCTGCGCTTGCGCTTGCGCCAAGACGCCACCCTCGTCTGGCTGGCCTTGTGGTATGCCGGGGACGTGCGTTGGCGGGACGAAGGCCAGGATCAGGCATTCCTATCCGTCGCCGAGTTGATTGATTTGATCCACGACCAACTCATGCCTGATGCCGCAGGCCCTATCCCGCGGGGCCGGTTGCGCGAAATCCTCCGCCAGGCGGCCAGTTACAACCTGATCCGCTTCGAGCCTTCTGATACTTTTGAGGAATCCGGCATCGAGGTATTGCCGGCGATCCGCCGCATCATTCCCTTCCGCGATTTGGCCACCTGGACAGCCACCGCCTCCGCCTTTGACCGCGAAACAAATGCTGTGCTCACCGACGCGGATGAAGAAACCATCGCTACCGAGGAAGACGAACCATGACCCGCGCTATCCAACTCTCAAAAATCCATGCTCTGAATTGGTATGGCTATCGGGATTCCTTGCCGGTAAAAGGCAACCTCGTGCTTGCTGGCGTGACGGGTTCCGGGAAATCCATCCTCATGGACTTGCTCATGCTCGTGCTTGTGGGCCCGGAGCGTGCCCGCCACCATTTCAATCGCAGCGCCACCGGTAGCAGGAGCGATCGCACCATCAAGGGATACTGTCTGCTAGATACCAAGCGCGAGGAGAACGGCCAGCCCCAGTATTTCCACGATAAAGGCGTCACCACCTACATAGCAGCCGAGTTTACCTGGCCGGATGGTTCGCGGGTCGAGACATGGGGGTTACGCTTCGAATATCACAATACCTCGGAACATGATGGCACCACCACACCCTTCTTCTGCCCCGCTCCACTCGAACGCGCCGATTTTCTATCACATTCCGAGGATGGCAAATCCCGGCCAAGCCCGCTTGCCACCTTCAAGCGCTTCATTGATTCCAAAGGCGGACGGCTTTTCGCCTCGCCACGTGAATACCTGCGGGACATGGCCAACCCGAGCCACCTCAATTTCAATAGAGAGGTGCTCCAACGCCTGTTGCCCAGCGCGATGTCCTTCACCAATCTCAAGAGTTTCGACGACTTCTGCCGTCAATTCGTCCTGCCAGCGGAAGCGGTGCCTGTGGATGACGTGATCTCGAGTTTCCGCGATTTCCAATCCTATGAACAAGAACTGCGAGACTTGCGGGCTCAGTTAGAACGTCTTCAACGCATCAGAGATTTATCTATCCGGCTCCGAGATGCCGACCGTGACCGCGATGTTGCCACCTATCTGGCTAGTGAATTTGCATGGCAACATGCCACCAAGGAAGCGAGCACAGTTGAGGGGCATCTCAACAAGCTTCGCGAAGATCATGCCGACGATGAGACCCGCTTTGAGGCACTCGCCGCTCTGATTCCCGAAGCCACCCAGCGCCGCGAAAGTTTGCTGGCACTGCTTAACGAATCATCCGACGGACGACTGTTTAAAAAACTAGCAGATGATATCCGTAAGCTGGAGGAGGAAATCGAACGGCTGCGTGGATTGGCTAGCAAAGTCGATGGTGGTTTGGGCAAGCGCATCAAGTCAGCTCGTAATTGGATGGAGCAAGTTGCCAAAGCTCCGGTCCATCCCTTCATCGACACCATACGCATGCAGGAGGCTATCCGCTTCCTCGACTCATGTGAACGGAGCGAAACCGCGAACACCCTTGCTTTTTTAGCTGACGCGGCGGACGATCTCTGCAAAAACCTACGCCAGCGTTTCACCAAAGACGCCGAGGAATTGCGCCGCTTGCGCCACGAACAATCTGATCTGGATGCACAGATAGATTTGCTCCAACGCAACGTATCTCCCGGCCCGCAACCCCTCCTCTCCGCATTGCGCGAATGCCTGCCCATGCTTCCCGGTGCATCACCACCGAGCGCCTTGCGCGAACTCTGCGAAGTCGATGACGAATCCTGGCGGACCGCCGCCGAAGTCGCCTTCGATGAAAAATATGCCGTGCTCGTCTCCGCGGAGCACCACGAACGATCCCTCGAAATCCTGCGCCTTATCCCTAACGCCGACCTCCTAAAGTCCGGTACTCAACGCCTCATCAACGCAGCAGAAATGCTAGCCGCCAATCCCCGCCGCCTGAAAAATTCCCTGGCAGAAATTTTCCGCTGCAGCCATCCCGCCGGCCGCGCTTGCATCGATCTGCTCTTCGGTGATGTCATCCGGGTTGCTTCCCCCGTGGATTTCGCCAGCCACCCGTCCGCTATTCTGCCCGATGGCTTGCTCAAACGTGGCGGCACCATCACCCGCTTGCGGCCCTACGATGGATTGCCTTTCATCGGCGAGGAAGGCCTCCGCAAACAACTCGTATTGAAGCACGCCCGGCGCGACGAAATTGACGCATCGCTGCGCCGCCTCGAACCGATTGAACGTGAGATCGACCGGCTCATTGCCAGTCGCCAGCAGGAGATTCCCAGCCACCAGGATCTAACCACCGAGCTTGTCCGGATCGAGGAATTGCCGAAAAAGCACGTTGAGCACGAGCGGTTGATGAATGAATACAATGCCATTGCCACGGACGAATTCACCTCTCTGGAGAATCAAATAGACGAACTCAAACAGCAGACACAGACATGGGAGAACGAGAAAACCGCGATTCTCAGGAAAGGCGGGCACCGTGAAATCAAGCATGCGGAAGAACAACTCAGCAGGCTACGTGAAGACGCCAGCCGCCGGGAGGATGAGTTTTCCCGCATTCAACAGCGCATCGACATCGTGCGTTACCACGACCGCTATCGCAGCTGGAAAGCAGAGATGGAAGAAACGTTCCCTTTCCCTGGCGTGCTGGCGAAAAAATTTGCCGACGCCGCAGACGCGTCTAAGGAAACCGCTCTCCAAACCACCGGCGATCTCAAAGTCGCTACCCTGGATTTTAAGAAAACTTTCCAACCGAAATTTGACGATTTGCCAGATGATTGTGCCGATACCTCGCCCTATGAGCAACGCCTGGGCATCATTGAAAAAGCCAACATTCCCGAATACGAGAGAAAGTCTGCTACCGAGCGCAAACGTTGGGAGGCATTATTCCGCACGCAGGTTCTCAGCCGCATGCAGCAGGCCCTCAAACAAGTCGAAAATATCATCACTCTCCTCAATCAACAGTTGAAGCGGCCTATCGGTCATGACCGCTATAAAATCGATTGCAAACGCAATCCTGATTTCCGCATCTACCGGGAACTCATCGATCTCAACGCTCTCCACCACGAGGATGAGCTATTCTTCGCTAGTATGAGCGGCGAGTTGCGCGATACTTTGGAAATTTTCCTCGGCACCCTCGTCAAAAATGCCAATAGTCCGGAGGCCGCTAGATTATTAGATTACCGCCAATATTTCGACTACGATCTTCTAGTCACTGATATCCGGGATCCGGACGCCAAACCGGTTAGTGTCGATAAGCAAAGCGGCAAAATGAGTGGCGGCGAAAACCAAAGTCCGTATTTTGTCGCCATCCTGGCAAGTTACCTGCATGCCTATAACCGCCATGATCGTCGGCGCAAGGAACCTTCCCTCGCCTTGGTCCCCATCGATGAAGCTTTCTCCAAGCTCTCTGGCGAACGCATTCAGAATTGTATTCAAGCCATTTCGGAACTCGACCTGCAAGGCCTGTTTTCCATGTCAAGCGGCAACATTCCATACGCCTTCAGGCATTGCGACGAACTCATCGTCATCTCCCGCAAGGAAGAACGCCGCAGCAACCGCGTCGGCATCCGCAATGTCCCTATTGTCCTCTTCCGTGATACCCCCGAGGGCCGCCGCTGGATTGAGCAACGCGAATCGTCCCAACCCGAATAATCCTAAGAGCAGACACTCGCCGTGCCCAGCGTCCTTCACGCATTCGCCCGTATCTACCAAAAGTCCGCAATCGCGCGCCGCAGCGTGAGCAAGGATTATACGATCCAATACGAGAATTTCCTCCGCTCCGCCGATGTAGCCGATGGCGATGCACGAGAGATCGCCGAAAATGAATTGCTCGCCGCCGAACTTATATCTAACGGACTATTTGGCATCGACCGCCATCCACGCAGCGGCGACAAGCTGCGCCTTCGTCTAGCACATATTGGCGGGGAAGTATGGCTGTTCTCTCAAACCGGGCTCGTAGCACCTTCCGACAGGCGCTCCTCCCTTGCCGCATTCTTCGATGACGCCGCGTCGCGTCCCGTACCCGATACCTGGCAACCCGCGTGGAAAAATTGGTTTGCAGCACTAAGCCAGCGTACACGTGACGGACTGAGCATCCAGCCATTCCAACAGAATGATCCGGCTGGCAATGCTGAGTTGGTCAATGTGCTAGGTGGCATCCTGAGTTGGCAAGGCGAAGCACTGGTTCGCTATGCCAGTTCTATCATCTGCGGGGATTCCAAGCGCCTGCAAGTACTCGAACCCCGCTTGCGCGTCGCGCTCGAGGCTATCACTGGGCAGCCATCCCTGGAATCCTTTGGCATCTTCCGCAAACCGCGCGCAGTCTCATTCCACGGCCCGCTCGCCATCCAACTCGGCGGCACTACTTTTGACTTTTCCGTGTTTCCAGCACCCGTCGCCTTGTCGGAAACCAACCTCACACAAGCCTCAGTTATTTCGACAACAGCACCCCTTTGTCTAACGGTCGAGAACGAGGATGTTTTTTTCGAACTCGCCGCGAGCAACCCAGGGATTCTGATCATCCAAACCAGCTTCCCCGGTTCTGCGGCATTGCGCCTTCTCAAATTGCTAGCGGCTGACCTGCCGTTGCATCACTTCGGCGACAGCGACCCCGCAGGCACCGACATTCTCCGCGACCTCCGCGCAAAAACCGGCCGCAGCATCAGTCCTTTGCTGATGCATCATCGACAACATCACCACACGCAGCGCCAACCACTGGGAGAACACGATATTCAAACCCTCAAACGCTTGCTGAAAAATGACTTACTAGAGGATCTTCATCCGCATTTGCTAAAAATCCTTGCCGCTGGAGACAAAGGCGCGTTCGAGCAAGAATCCATTCCCGTCACCGAAGTATGGGCAGCCTTGGCACCCTTCATTTGAAAGATGAAGGGTGGGTCATAGCACAGGCAAACCGGCGAATATGGCACTTCAGACTTGGCAGAGCGCGGAAAATCCGACAGCTTGCCGCGCATGTCAGAGACAGAAATTTTGGTTGGCCTCATTCTGCTCGCAGTTTGTGCGGGTTGCCTGTTATTGGTGCTGGTGGCAGTGGTCAGCAACGGGCATAGTTTGCGGCGTATCGAACGCTCGCTTAAAACGAGTGATGTCACGACAAAATCCGTGAAATCCGCGAAATACGCAGCGGCCGCAGCTGTGGGTCGGTCCGGCGCGGCGCGGGGCGATTTCGAGACATTTTTAGGTGAGGATCCGGCGCGTCTGTTGTTGCCAAAAAGCGAGCAATTCAAGGGCTATCGGCGCTGGCGCCAGGACAAGGGTTTGAACTGGTCGAAGCCGTGAGATGTTGAGATCAAAGGGGGAATTGAAATTGCTCCAGCCCATGGCTCTTTTGAGGTCGAGCACTCAATTCTGAGTTCAACAGCATCGACGTATCCCCGCTAGCCCCAGCGGTGGCAGCAGTGGCGGCGTCGAGGCGGGAGTGGCGGGCGAGCAGCGCGGTTGCAGTCAGATCCCCGCTGAGCCTGTGGGCGTGACTCACGGCGGAGGGGTCGGCGGTGAAAGCGGTGGCGATGGCCTCCTCAATGACGGCAGATTCCAGGCTGCGGCCGAGAGGGCCGCCGAGGAGCCTGACCACGGTTTCGCTTTCGGTGGGATGAAGGGTGGCTAGACGGGCGGCGAGCAGGGCGATGCGTGCGAGTGGAGCAGGGGTTTGCGCCAATGTTAGTAAAAACTCCTCGAGGCCTGGCAGATCCAGAGCCTCGGGGCGGAGCGTGAGTTCCTGCAACATCAGGCGCACGCCGCGCGCCACATCATTGCCGGCTAGTACCAACTCGTGTTAGCGTTCCGCTCGCGCTCCAGGCAGCGAGAGCAAGGCATGACGCACCAATAGAGTGCCCTCGCGCCGGCTGCTCCAGCCTAGCCCGCCCGCCACGGCCTCGCCGGTTAGCCATTGCACTGCCAGGCGTAGATCGAGGTCGTTGGATAATGCGCGCAGATAGTCGGCGATGAACCGGGTTTGGGCCACCCGGCTGCTGGTTTCGCCGAGCAAGCGGCAGAGGTCGCTAAAGTCCGCCAAGGCGCAAATCGGCCGACTCTGGCGTGCCGCGTTACCGCCGCGCGGCCGCGGTGAGGTTTGCGCGATGGACAGTTCGAGTTGGTCATCGCCCATCGCACACCACGCATCCATCCCTTTGGCTCGCAATTCAGCGGCAAACTCCCGGGCAAACCCATGCACCGTGAGCACCCGCTGCGGCCGCACCCGCCGCACACATTCTAGTAAACCCGGGTGGTCCGCATGATCCGAAAACGCGATCACCTCATCAACCCGGTAGCGGTACTTCGCAGCCGCCTGCAGCGCCCATCCGGTAAGCATGGCGCTGCGTTTGCCAGGCAAGCCTTTGAGCAATTTCGCTTGCAGGGCGCTGGGCGGCACGACGACCACGTGACCGGGCAATGCGCAGCCCTCGAAGGTGAGCGGCTCCGGCAAGGCGACCCCCAACTCGCGACACGCTTGTGTCATGGCCGCCACTGACGGGTGTTGCAGTGCGGCAATTGTGTGCTCGGCGAGCAAGGCTAACACCTCCTGCGCCTTGCCGAGGGAATAGGCACAGAGGACAGGAGTCACCCCATCGGCAAACGCATCATGCACGAAGCGCAGCACCGCGCTTTCCACCTCCAGCGGGCTGGGCAAGGCAAACATCGGCAGCCCAAAGGTGGTTTCCATAATCAACGTATCGGCCGTCAGAAATGCCACCGGTTCCGTCGTTCGACTTCGCCGCAGCTTAAAATCCCCGGTATAAAGTAAACTCGCCTGATCCTTCAGCCGGGTGACGTGCAACATCGCCGAACCCGTGATATGCCCGGCCGGCAGCAGGCGCATACGGTACCCATCGCGCTGCCACGGCACATGCAATCCCACCGGCTCGAGTTGCCCGTCGCTCATCCGGAATCGTCGCCGCAGCAATCCCGCAGTCACCTCCGAACACAGCGCCGTGCCGTGCCGCGCCACGTGATCCGCATGGGCGTGCGACACGAAAGCACGCGGTCTTGCGTCCAATGGATCGAGCCACAGGTCAAGCTCAGGCAAATACAGCCCGCGTTGGAAACGCACTTCTATCAAACCGGCACAAGCGTAGGCATGTTTTCTCTATCTCGCAAAGCCAATCCGCTATCCATAATCTCTCTCCACGGGAAGGCCGACCCAAGCCGGCGCTCCGCAAGCGGCGGTCCTGAGGAGGGGGGACATTTTGTCCTCCTGCCCATGAGATGCGCAAAAAAAAAGCCCGCCATGCCCATTCACCCATGCCCAGCGTCGGTGCTGGACATGCGCCGGGGGGACCGCCAAACTCGGGCATGACAATTTTTGAGAGTGAGCGGCCCTTGGAATGGGGGGCGTTGGATGTGCCGATATTCGGCTTGGCGCAGGACTGGCATGGCTTGCGGGTGGAGCCGGCGGCGGGGTTTTCGTTGGTGAGCGACGCGCAGCGGCTGTGGTTTGTGGCCAATCACCGACGACCGGCGGTGTTGCATCCGCAAGCGCGGCCGGGGATGTTTCAGGCAGAATTGTGGCGCTACGATGTGGCCGAATTGTTTTTGGCCGATCCGCGCAGTGGGCGATATTTCGAGTTCAACCTCGCACCGAATGGTGCCTGGTGGTCGTGTGAATTCACCGCCCCGCGGCAGCGCGCCGAGGTGGTTGATATCGCAATGCCCGAGGTGGCGACGTTTTCGGATTTGGCAGCGGACGGTTCGTGGGTGGCGGCGATGGCGCTGCCGCTGGACTTGTTGCGGGCGAGGTTGGATTTTGGGCCGACCACGCGGGCGAATGTATCATTCATCTTGGAATCGCCCCGGCAACGGTTTTTGAGTGCCACCCAATTGGCGGCTGCGGAACCGGATTTCCACCAACCGCGCCACTTTGCTGCCATTTCGTGGGTGCCGCTGCCATCGGGCTGATTCGCCGGATCCGCGCATCGTTGCTTGGCGCATTCCATTTCTTGTGTATCTTCCCGCCCGTGCAGAGCCATCGGTTCGAAATTCAAGATATTGTCGCCCAGGATTCCTCCGGGGTCACTTATCTTGCTCTCGATTCCCAGACCGGCACCCCGCTGGCTCTGCAGCGGTTTTTCCCATTCGGCGTCGATGGCGGCGGCTTGTTCGATGAGCAACGCAACGAGTATGCCACATTTGTGGCTCAGCTTGCTGGCTTGCAACACCCGGGTTTGCGGGCGGTATTCGGCGGCGATTGCGATCCGGTGGACGGGATGCCGTATGTGGCCTGCGAGTGGATCGAGGGTGAATCACTCGCTGAATTACTCCAACACAGGCCCTTCACATCTGCTGAGACCCTGGGCGTTTTGGAGCGGGTGCTGGAAATTTCGGAGGGCCTTTCTGAAGTGCTCGGGGCGGATGCCGTGTGGGTGGAAACTGCCGCTGAACTCATTATTGACGACGCCGGGGAGAGTTGCCGCGGTCTGACATTTGAGCTGGCTCCCATGAAATGGCTGGTCGATGAGGGTGCC
>JBAXOP010000096.1:0-16861 GCA_037133195.1 Verrucomicrobiota bacterium
GCGGACACCTGACGCTCATGGGCGCGACCAGCTCGAAGCGCCGTTCCTATGGGCCGATCGACGACCTCGATAAGCTTTCCTGCAACGTGCAGTGGGCGGTCGCGATCTATCCGGCGTTCGCGCTCACAGGCGGTGCGGAGACCCCGAACGCGAAGGGCGGCAACGAGGACGACGCGCGGCTCGTCCCGGAGTTCGCGTTTGACCTCGCCACGTGTCCGATGCTGTTCATCCACGGCGATGCAGACGGTTGGGCGGCGATGAATTCGGTGAAATGCTGGGAGCAGCTCCGCCGGATGGGAATCCAGTCCGATCTCCACACGCTTGCCGGACGCAATCACTGCTTCCAGCGGAAGGCCGCCCCGGGCACGGGCAGCTACACCTGGATGGATCGCATTTGGGAATTTATGAACCACAAAGGATTCAACAAATAATAAGCTAACCAAAAATGATGCACAGCTTTCACTCGCGAATGAAACATACACTGACACTCCTCACCGCCCTGTTGCTGACTTCGCTGCTCTGTGCCGCCAACGCGACCAATTCGACGGTAGGCACCAAGGACAAGCGCGGCCGAACGGGTGACAAAAGCCGCATCCAAGCGGGCGATTACGTGGCTGTGATCGGAGATTCGATCACCGAACAGAAACTCTACTCCCTGTTTATCGAGGAATACCTGCTCATGTGCAAACCTGTGCCTGACCTGAAGGTGACGCAGTTTGGGTGGGGCGGCGAGACTGCGAGTAGCGCAGCCGCGCGTCTTGCCCATGACGTGCTCCCCTTTGCGCCGACCGTTGCCACGACCTGTCTTGGCATGAACGACGGAGGATACGGCCCACTTGATGCGGGAAGAGTGAAGCAGTTTCGCGAAGGGCAAACGTCGATTCTAAAACAACTCAAGGGGGCAGGCGTCCGTATGATTGTCGTCGGCTCGCCCGGCTGCGTGGATACCGACCACTTTGGCGTCGGGAATGGTCACCCCGAGCAGGGAACCGGGGCCGATTATAACCACGTCCTGGCAACACTCGGCGGCGTGGCCCGCGACCTGGCACGGGAGGAAGGCGCGGGCTTTGCCGAAGTTCACGCTCCGATGATGGATGTCATGACCAGAGGCAAAGCGAGATACGGCAAGCAGTATCTGTTGGGACCCGTTGACGGCGTGCATCCCTACCCGAGCGGACACTTGGTGATGGCCTATGGCTTTCTCAAGGCGCTTGGTTGCGACGGTGACATCGGCACAATCACCGTGGACAGGACCGGCGGTTCGGCACTCGCAAGCGCAGGCCACAAGATTCTCTCGTTCAATGCGGGCGTCGTCGAAATTGAGAGCCGCCGCTATCCTTTCTGCATTTCTGGGGACCCATCCAAGAGCGAGTCTGCGCGCAGCATGCTTGAGTTTCTCCCGTTCAATGCCGAACTCAACCGTTTGATGTTAGTGGTCAAAGGCGAGAGCGGCAATCTCAAGGTGACTTGGGGAAACGTTTCGAAGGTGTTTTCCGCCGTGCAATTGGCGACGGGCATTAATCTTGCCAACGAATTTCCGGACAACCCCTTTGATGAACCTTTTCAGAAGGTGGGACGTGCAATCCTCGAAAAGCAAACCATGGAAACGAGCCTCATTAAGCAACAGGTACATCATCTTCCGGCCGATCGCCAAAGTGCTGAGTATCAACTCGGCATCAAAGGTCTTGTGAAGCAGGAGCAGTCGGCCAACGCCAAGGTGGCGGCCGCCGTCGAACCAGTTAGGCACACGCTGAAGATCGAATCGGCGGATTCTAAATCCAACCATCAGCCACCGCCCGCAGCCGCCAGCCCGGAAACCTCAGCCGGCTGGAAGAAGTTCGAGGGCAATCCGGTGATGGGCGGAAAGTACGGGACGTGCTTCGATATTTCGGTCTTAAAGGAAGGCGATACCTATCGGATGTGGCTTTCGTGGCGGCCCAAGAAATCCATTGCGCTTGTCGAGAGCAAGGACGGCATCCACTGGAGCGAGCCGCCGCTGGCCGTGTTTGGCCCGCGCCCGGAGAGCGGTTGGGAAGACGATATCAACCGGCCGTATGTCTTAAAGCGCGGCGATGGCTATCACATGTGGTACACCGGCCAGGCCAAGGGCCATTCATGGATCGGCTACGCCACCAGTTCCGACGGCATAACGTGGAAACGTATGAGCGACAAACCAGCGCTCTCACCCGACCAACCGTGGGAAAAGAGCATTGCCGTCATGTGCCCGTCGGTGCTCTGGGATGAAACAGCTAAGCAGTTTCGCATGTGGTATTCAGGCGGTGAACAAATCGAGCCGAACGCCATCGGTTACGCGACGAGCCCCGACGGCTTGACCTGGAAGAAGCATGAGGGCAACCCGATCTTTTGCGCAGAACCCAAGAACCCGTGGGAGAAGCATAAGGTGACCGCCTGTCAGGTCGAAAAAGTCGGCGCTTGGTATGTGATGTTTTACATCGGCTTCCAGGATGAGCCCACGGCACGCATCTGCCTCGCCCGCAGCAAGGATGGCATCACCCAGTGGCAACGCCATCCCGCCAACCCGATCATCTTTCCTGGCAAGGACAAATGGGATCACGATGCTTGTTACAAACCGTATGCCATCTTCGACGGCAAGCAATGGCTGCTCTGGTACAACGGCCGCCACGGTTCTCTCGAACAGATCGGTGTGGTGGAACACCGCGGCGACGACCTGGGATTCTAAGGATTCCTAATGCCAGTAAGAATTCCAATTAACACCAAGGAGAAATGACAATGAACGCAAACAGAACGACATCGTGTGGAATGGCCGCAGTACTGATGATTCCGCTGACCACTCTGTGTTTGGCGCAGGATAATCCTGTCGTGAACCGGTTATTCACCGACCATACGGTGCTGCAGCGCGACATGCCGGTGCCGGTGTGGGGGACAGCAAAGCCCGGCACCAAGGTTACGGTCACCTTCGGGCAACAGGAAAAAACGGCTGAAACCGGCAAGGATGGCAAGTGGCTCGTCAGGCTGGACGCCCTGAAAGCCTCCTCCGAGCCCGCTCAACTCACGGTCAAATCCCTAACTGGAGACAAGCCGGTGACCATCGCCGACGTCCTCGTGGGGGATGTCTGGTTCTGTTCCGGCCAATCTAACATGGAATGGGTGATGAAACAGTTCAAGACGGAAGAGGATGTGGCCAAGGCGGATTTCCCGAAGATCCGACATTCCCATGGCGGTAGTGGCTGGACAGTTTGCTCACCGACAACGGCCGGTGAGTTCACCGCCACGGGTTTTTACTTTGCCCGGCGGATCCATCGGGAAACAGGCGTTCCCATCGGCCTGCTGAACAACGCCATTGGCGGGACCGCCATAGAACCCTGGATCTCACCCGAAGGTTTCAATGCGTCACAGGTGTTGAAGAAGATCGAAGTGAAGAAACTGATAGAATATCGCCAGCGTTTGGCGGATACGCTGCCCGTGCTGGATGCCTGGATCAACAATGCGCAGGGGATGGTCCCTTCCGGCAAGGAGTTTCCTGCCCAGCCAACGCTGCCGGCCCCGCCAAGGGATTCAGGTTACGGAAATCTTTTCACGTCGCACACCCTTCCGCTCATTCCCTTCGCCATCAAAGGCATGATCTGGTATCAGGGCGAGGCCAACTCTCCTGAAGGCGGGCTCTACGCGGACAAGATGATCGCCCTCTTCACGGGTCTGCGCAAGGCATGGAACCAGGGCGACTTCCCGGTTTACTTCGTCCAATTGCCGAATTTTTCCGGTCAGCCCAATGACATCGATCTCGGTGATGAAAATTTTTCCGGGACTCGCCTGGCCCAGTTCAAAGCGCTCAAGAGCCTTCCTAACAGCGGCATGGCGGTCACCATTGATACCAGCGACACGGGCGACCTGCATCCGAACAACAAGCGGGATGCGGGCGATCGTCTGGCGCAGTGGGCGTTGGTCAAGGACTATGGTAGGAAGGACCTGATTTGCAGCGGCCCGCTCTACAAGGGAATGAAAATCGAGGGAGCAAAGATTCGCATCCTGTTTGATTCAGTCGGCAAGGGGCTGATCATCGGAAAGAAACACGGCGAGGAGCCCATGCAGGAGGTGCCCACGGAAAAACTCGGATGTTTCGCGCTGGCCATCGCGGATCCTTCCACCCCCAAAGGACTGAAGTGGTCCTGGGCGGATGCCGTGATCGAGGGTGACACCGTGGTGGTTTCAAGTCCTGATATCCAACACCCGGTTGCTGCGCGCTATGCGTGCATCTGCAATCCAACAGGCAACAAACTCTATAACAAGAATGGCCTGCCGGCTTCACCATTCAGGACCGACAACTGAAAGCATGACCCATTGCCAAACCAATCATTGAACCGCTGGAGAAAACCAAGAAATGAAAAACTCACGTGTTGGCATAGTTGCGCTGTCCTTGGTCGTCTCTGCCGTTCTGGCTGCAGAGACCCGCGGAGTCACCTACGTTGTGGACCCGGTTAGAGGAAATGATGCCAACCCTGCGGGAAAACCGTGGCGGAGCATCGCACAGATCAACGCGCTGAAACTCGTTCCAGGCGATAAAGTGGTGATCACGCCAGGCACTCATGCCTCCTCGTTGCACCCTTCCGGCGAAGGCACGGCCGCACACCCGATCGTGATTCGGTTTCTGCCGGGCGTCCACGAGTTCGCGATCGATGGTGCGCTGCGACGTTCTTACTATATCAGCAATTCAAGCGACGATCCCAAGACGCCTAAACCGATCGGCATCCTCGTTGAACAGATGAAACATCTGCGCATCGAGGGCGGCGGTGTGTCAGGCGAGAATAAGACAACGCTCCTCTGCGGCGGACGCATGGTCGAAATCGTGAATGATCGCGCGGAGGATATCACATATTCGAATCTGGTGTTCGACCTCAAACGCCCGACGGTCTCCGAGTTTCGCGTGATGGAGGTCGGCACAAACAGTGCGCTGTTGCGTATCGCGGAGCGGTCCGATTATGTGATAGAAGGCAAGAAGTTGCGCTGGACAGGCGACATCGGCAAGGGCGGGTTCATGGTGCAGGAGGGCATACCCGAGGAGGGACGCTGCTGGCGTGGCGGAGGGAGGAGCTTCATGCATCCGGACGGACTGACGGCAGACACGATTGAGGATCTGGGCGATCGGTTGGTGCGCCTGACATGGGCAGATACAAACCATGGATTGCAAAATGGGCATCAGTTCCATTTCCGCCTGACCACCCGCGATTCCGTAGGTGTCCATAACACGCGAAGCAAAGCCATCACCTTCCGCGATTGTGAATTCAACTCATTGACGGGCATGGGATTTGTCAGTCAGTTCACCGATACGATCACGATTGAACGGGTCAATGTGATTCCTCCGGCAGGCACCTTCCGAACGTGCCCGGCATGGGGCGACATCTTCCAGTTCTCGAACTGCCGCGGCGAGATACGCATCGAGTCCTGCCGCCTTTCCGGCATGCAGGATGATGCGATCAATTGTCATGGGACGCATTTACGCATTATGGAAAAGCTTGCTGAAAACCAGTTGCTGGTGCGCTTTATGCACGGGCAGACCTATGGTTTCGCTGCCTATGCACCCGGCGACGAGGTTGCGGTGATCGGCCATGCGACATTGCGCGAACTGCCGGGCAATGCGCGTCGTCGCGTGACGAAGGTGGAGCAGAAGAACGAGCGGGAGTGGTTGCTCACGCTGGATGGTCCGGTGCCGGCTTTTGGTCAGAACGATGTGCTCGACAATATCACCTGGTATCCGAACCTCACGGTGCGCAATGTGCATGTGAGCATGGACCCTGTGCGCGGCTTCCTCCTGACCACGCGTGGCAAAGTGTTGGTAGAGAAAAATACGTTTCATCGCCCGGCTATGGATGGAATCCTCATTGAGGATGATGCTGAGGGGTGGTTCGAGTCAGGTCCGGTGCGCGATATGGTGATCAGGAGTAACAGGTTCATCGGATGTGGTATTTCAATCAAGCCTCATACCAGCGGCGACAAGCCAGGTGAGCCGGTGCATGAGAATATTTGCATCGAGGACAATTTCTTTGATGGCGGCGGCGTCTCCGCCAAATACGTGAAAGGACTGACCGTCGTCAATAATCGCTCCGTTGGAAAAAATTTAGCCGTGAGTACGCAGGCGTGCCCGGCGGTCAAGGTGGAAAATAATAAGTAACAAAAATCAATTATGAAACACAAATACGTTAGATTGTGCGGCGTCGCCGCGATATTGCTGGCATCCCCGGCGTTTGCCCAATCCAACATCGTGCTGGAGCAACCGCTTGACTGGCAGGTGATCCAGCGCAACGCCCAGGGCTGGGCCGATATCAAGGTGGAGGGAACCGCTCCAGCGGGCGCATCCGTGGTCGAGGCCAAAGCCGAGGTACCCCTTGCACTGCGCGGGAAATCTACAGACTGGACTGTCGTGGCGAAGGGCACACAGATGAAGGATGGCAAATTCAGCGGCAGTCTTAGACTCGCAGCAGGTGGTTGGTATGCGCTCAAGGTGCGCTTCCGCAAATCAGCCGCCGTTCCGGCAGTGCTGGCGGAGGCTGCCATAGAACATGTTGGGGTGGGGGATATCTTTGTCGTCGCCGGACAATCCAACGCATCAAATCACGGCGCCGAGCAACAAAAGACCACGACCGGACTGGTGGCCGCTTTCGATGGGAAAAAATGGCAGTTGGCTAACGACCCGCAGCCCGGTGCCAGCGGTGGCCAAGGGAGTTTTCAACCACCTTTTGGCGATGCGATCGCTGCGAAATTCACGGAACCCGTCGGCATCATTGCCTGCGGTATCGGGGCCACCAGCGTGCGCGAGTGGCTGCCCAAGGGAGCGATATTTCCCAATCCGCCGACGCTAGAAGGCCGGGTGAGCAAGCTTCCAAGCGGTGAGTGGGAGAGCAAGGGTGAGGCGTTTGACATGCTAACAAGCCGCATGAAACAGCTAGGACCAAAGGGATTTCGCGCTGTCTTGTGGCACCAGGGCGAGTCCGACGCGGGACAACCGGATCCCAAGCGCACGCTCATCGGCAAACCCTATCGGGTCTATCTCGAGCAGCTCATCAAAGAGTCGCGCAAGGCCATCGGCTGGGATGCGCCGTGGTTTGTCGCGCTGGTCAGTTCCCATGGCGGCGACGGCGTGCCCGAGATGCGCGACGCCCAGAAATCCCTCTGGTCGGATGGCATCGCCCTCGAAGGTCCTGATAGCGACGCTCTCAAGGGCGACCTGCGCGACGGCGTCCATTTCAGCGGTAAGGGCCTGCGCGAACACGGCAAATGCTGGGCCGACAAGGTCGCTCCGTGGCTCGAGAAACAGACAGGTAATTCCGCGAATCACCACTAAAAAATTGTTACTATTCAGGTCGATTGAGCTTCATAATTTGGATGTAATCATGACATGGTAAAATCATGAAGAAGTGGGATTATACGGCTGTTCTCGGCGATTCTAATCTTTTCCGTCATCATTTTACCAAATGTCTGAATGATCAGACATCAAACCCCATGTTTATATATTTACAGCGCCTTGCCAGGCAGCAAAAACTCAATTTCACATCTTATCCCTTCTTTATCCGCGTCCATCCGCCTTCACTTGTCCCGGCATAGCGCAACGACGCCGGATCTGAGGTTTGATTTCTAAAATCTTCAGTGAATGTCCTCTGCCCCCCGGCTACCCATGTTTATGGGTATTGCGGATCATGCGTCCGGCCCTACGCTGTCTCTGATTCCCGCGGTTCTGCAAGCAGAGAATCGGCACAGAGAATCGACACATAATCAAACAAATACCCCGGTTTATCCCAGTACCAAGAAACGACAAGACACACCATGAAAGTCCCCCTCATAAATACCGCTCATAAGCACTTATCGCCCCCCCCCACAGCTTCCCGGTACTGCAGCCATGACCACCCCGAGGTCATGCAATCGGCAAATCCGCTCCGCCGCATCCCTGTAGCGGCATGCGCGATCCTTGCCGCGCTCACGGGCTTCGCCGCCGGGGAAACCACCATCTATTCCGATACACTCCTCGGCAGCGGTAGCGCTCTCCACGGAACCACCGTTGATTCCTCAGCCGCGTTTGCGGGTGGAACCGCCGGGGCCACCTGGACTGCCGCTGGTTCCTATAACGAATCCGAGACCGGGACGATTGGAACGAGTACGACGACTCAGGGTGCTTACCTTCCCTTCACCCCGCAAGCCGGCCACGTGTACACGTTGACCGCAACCCTTGAGTACCTGGGTGTGGGAGGGACCAACTGGTCCGCCCTGGGCTTCAGAACTACGGCGGATGTCATACACACCCAATTTCATGATACCGCCAGTCCCTATGCCTGGGTTTTGCTGCGTAAGTCCGGTGGCGGGCAGCCCCAGTTCTTCAGAGGTGCGGGTACCGATAGTGGCGGAGGCTTTGCCACGGCCTCTGAATCCGGCCTCCAAACGGTGACCATCATCTTGGACACCACGGGAGCGAGTTGGACGACCCACGCCAAGATCGGCAGTTATACTTCTTCGACTTATACATATTCCTCGAATCCCACAGGCATCGCCTACGTGGGCTTTGGCGGTGTGGGTACAACCTCAAACACGACCAACTTCTCGCTTACCACCAACGCCACCATCAGCACTCGCACCCTGACGTACAGCGCCGGGGCCAACGGTTCGATCTCGGGCACCACGCCGCAGACGGTCGATTACGGCACCGGCGGTGCCGAGGTGATCGCCGTGGCGGACAGCGGCTACCACTTCGTCAACTGGAGCGACGGGGTCCTGACGGCGGGCCGCACGGACCTTGCCGTGACCACAGATATCAATGTCACCGCGAACTTCAACAGCAACACCCACACCCTGACATACAGCGCCGGGGCGAATGGCTCGATCACGGGCACCACGCCGCAGACGGTCGCTGACGGTGCCGGCGGCGACGAGGTGACCGCCGTGGCGCACAGCGGCTACCACTTTGTCAACTGGAGCGACGGGGTCATGACGACGAGCCGCACGGACCTTGCCGTGACCACGAATATCGCCGTCACGGCATTCTTTGTCACCGATATTCCCGCCAATGAACTCATTTATTCCGATACCCTCCTCGGCAGCGGTGGCGCACTCCACGGAACCACAGTCGATTCCTCAGCCACGCATGCCGGTGGCACCGCCGGAGCCACCTGGATTGCCGCTGGTTCTTATAACCAAACCGCGACCGGGACGATAGGAATGAGCACGACGACTCAGGGGGCCTACCTTCCCTTCACCCCGCAAGCCGGGCACGTGTACACCTTGACCGCCACCCTTGAGTACCTGGGTACGGTGCCGAGCAACTGGGCCGCATTAGGCTTCCAAGCCCAGGCGGATGTCGCACACGGCGCATTTCATGATGCCAATGGCGCGGCCTATGCCTGGACTTTGCTGCGTAAGGCCGGTGGCGGGCAGCCCCAGTTCTTTGGCGGTCCGGATACCGGTAATGGCGGAGGCTTTGCCACTGCCAGCGAAGCCGGCCTGCAAACGGTGACCATCACGTTGGACACCACGGGAGCGAGTTGGACGAGCCACGCCACAATCAATGGTTTGGATTCGGCGACTGTTACCTATGGCACGAACCCCACCGACATCGCCTACGTGGGCTTTGGCGGTGTAGGTACAACCTCGAACATGACTCACTTTTCGCTTTCCGCCACCGGCGGCAGCACCCCCACCTACGCCGGATGGGCCACCACCCATGGCGTGTCGGACAACCCGAACGAGGATACAAACAATGACGGGGTGCAAAACGGCATCGCCTACTTCATGAATGCCACCGGCCTCGCCACCAATCCGGGCATCACCGGCAATACCGTGACCTGGACCAATGGCGGCAACATCTCCGCCACAGAGTATGGCACCCAGTTCGTCGTCGAAACCTCGCCGGACCTCGTGAATTGGACGCCGGTTGCCATTGGCGATCTGACCACCAACACCAGCGGCCCCGGCGGCGCACTCACCTACACCCTGCCTCTAGGCGCGGTAGGTGGCACCCTCTTTGCCCGTCTGCTCGTGACGCCCAATTGAATCAAACCGCTTCCCGACAACCGAAAAAAAACCCACAGACCCAACAGAAACACTTTATGTGGTTTGAGTGAAGGGATTCGTTGCTACGCACCGCCCTTTCGCTCTTGTCTAACTGATACGCCGCGCTGCAAAGCGGCCAGCGCCCCTGCTGGTCTCTGACCGAGTATTGACCGGATCTTTCGGAAAAAGGTCCCTGCCTCCCCCGACCCCTGCCCCCTGACCACCGGCTACCCATGTTTATGGGTATTGCGGAGCAGGTGACAGTCCCTATGCTGTCTCTGAAGCCCTGTTCTCGGCAATCTGTCGCCGGGCATCTAACCTAATAATATGATCATGAATGTAACCGAGAGGCAAGGAACCATCGTTGTAGAACGTCAATGGATAGGCTTTTTCAGGTTCATGCTGTGGTATTGCCTTTTGATTGGGCCAATGGCGTGTGGTGCGGAGCTGAAGGCGTTGCTAGTGACCGGTTACGATCCGCACGGGCACAAGTGGGAGGAGACCACGCCCATATTGAAAAGTGTGCTCCTGCACAACGGGAAATTTGATGTCGAGATTGTAACATTGTCCACAACACAAGAGGCACAAGCTTTTGCACCCGATTTTGGGAAATACAACGTCGTGGTGGTGAATGCGCATGGCCGGGATTGGTCCGCAGCGACTCAGGAGCAATTTGAGAGATATATGAATGGCGGCGGTGGCTTGGTGGTGGTTCACAATGCGGTGGGGCAGTTCGCGACATGGAGCACGTATCGGGCCATGATCGGTATCGGGCCGGGGGGGCAGCAGGATGGAGTCGGGTTCATGTTTGATGAGACTACGCGCTCGGTGGTGCGGATTCCGCCCGGTGAAGGAGTCAAGCAAAACGGGCATGGCAGCCAGCACGAGTGGGTCGTCATGAGCCGTGAACCGGAGCACCCGATCATGGCCGGTCTGCCTCAGACATGGATGCACACGGCGGACGAACTGTACCACGGATTCCGCGGCAAGCCTGAGTCCGTCAAAAATCTTAAGGTGCTGGCCACGGCATTCAGCGCCAAGGAGACCGGCGGCACTGGCAATCATGAGCCGGTCATAGTCGTCAACCCATTCGGCAAGGGACGGGTTTTTCACCTCATGCTGGGTCACAGTGCCGGAGCCATGTCCTGTGTCGGATTCCAGACGGTCTTCCTGCGTGGGACAGAATGGGCGGCGACAGGGAAAGTCACTCTAACCGTCGTTCCGGTGGACTTTCCAAGCGCCGGCAAATCGAGCGCGAGGCCGGCGGCCAACAAATCCTCATGAATGCGATCCGCTGGATCGCCAACAACGAGAATTCAACGGAATAATATCAACAAGGAGAATCCAAATGAATCCTATCATCTCACGAAGAACATTCCTCGGCCGGGCCTCGCGATGGGCGGGTGCCGCGGCTGTGGGGCCGAGTATCGTGCCCTCGTCGGTGCTGGGACTTGACGGTGGAGTTGCGCCGAGCGACAGGATCGGGTTGGGGTTTATCGGACAGGGGGGGCGGGGGCAAGGAACCGCACCAGGCTTTCTCGGAGCTGGCACGCAAGCCATTGCCGTGTGCGATGTCTGGTCCGACCGGGCTGAGGCGGCAAAGCAACGACTCGGCGCAGCGCATGCCTATACGGATTTCAGGGAGCTGCTGGCACGTGCAGACATTGATGCCGTGGTGATCTCCACGCCGGAACACTGGCACGTGCCGATTGCCATCGCGGCGGCCAAAGCCGGCAAGGATATCTATTGCGAAAAATCACTGGGAACCACCGTGGCCGAGGGCCGCGTCCTTTGCAACACCATCCAGCGATACGGCCGGGTCTTTCAATTCGGCACACAGCAACGCTCCGAGCAGAATTTCCGCCGGGCTTGTGAATTGGTACGCAACGGCCGAATCGGCAAATTGCACACGATCATGATCACTGTGCCCGGTGGTGGAACGCGCCCCTTGTTAGCTCCGTCACCGCCACCCAGGGAACTGGATTTTGACATGTGGCTTGGCCCAGCCCCGGTGGTTCCCTATGTGGGGCAGGCGCTGGACGACCGCTGGGCCGGCATGCCGGACTATGCGATGGGTTTCCTGGTCACCTGGGGTGTGCATCACGCCGATATTGCGCAGTGGGGACATGGCACCGAGATGAGCGGGCCGGTGGAAATCGAGGGGATGGGCGATTACATGAATGTTGAATTCTGCAATATTGCCAATGAATGGCGGGCGGAATGCACGTTTGCGGATGGTGTGAAATTGATCCACTACAGCGCGGGCAAGGCACCGGCTTCATTGCGGGGGTCCTCGGAGGGGGTGTTGTTTGAAGGCTCGGAAGGATCCGTGTACGTCCGCCGCGGCAACGTGCTGGAGACTACGCCAGCTTCACTCAAGACCTCCGAGATACTGCCACAGGAAATTCATTTGTATGAATCACACAACCACGCCGGGAATTTCCTGGATTGTATCCGCACCCGACGCCAGACCATCAGCCCGGTGGAGGTCGCCCAGCGGTCATCCACCATCAGCTTGCTCTGCGACATCGCCATGCGGCTGGGTCGAAAAGTCAAATGGGATCCAATCACCGAAACGTTTCCGGGTGATGATGCGGCAAACCGGCTCTTAGTCAGAACCATGCGTGGGCCGTGGCAGGTGTAGCCCGGGCCATCCCCAGATGAAACGATAGAAAGGACTCACGGATGCATACGAATCAAAAACACTTAAAAATGATCCTGCTATGGATGATGGTGGGAGGGTGTGCCGTGGCAGCAGATCAAGCAAGCTGGGAAAGCCTCGCCGAATACGAATTTGGCAAGTACACACCCAATATCTGTGCACTGGAAACAGAGATCCGGGTAGCGCCAGCGGGCCAGTTCGAGCAGTATGAGGATAAACTCCTCGTGTTGCTCAATACGCAGAATTCATCTCGCGAGGCGAAGCAATTTGCCTGCAGAATGCTCAGACTGGTGGGATCGGAAAAATGCGTTCCCGTTCTGGCCGGGTTTCTAGCAGATGAGAAGTTGGGACACATGAGTCGCTATGCGCTTCAAGGTTTGCCTTTCCCCAGTGTGGATGATGCGTTGCGAAATGCGCTCGCTAAGACCACGGGGATGCAGCAAGCTGGAGTGATCTCATCGCTCGGCGTTAGAAAGGATGCGAAATCCGTTCCGCTGCTCAAGCCACTGATGACGGATGCGGACATGGCCGTGGCCCGTGAGTCGGTTTGCGCGTTGGGGCGCATTGCCAGCCCGGATGCCCTGGAAGCGCTGGTGCAAGCCAAGGTTGTGGAAGGACTCAAGACGGCGGTCCTGGAATCGCAGTTGATGTGTGCGGATGCGCTCTTGGCGATGGGGAAAGTAGATCAGGCGGCGGTTGTTTACCGGAAGGGGTTAGGTGCGGGAAATTCCGGGGGTGTCCGGGCTGCTGCCATGATAGGTCTTGCCAGAGCCGTGAAGGATGATGCCCTGCCAACGATCTTTGAAATGCTGAAGAGTCAGGATCGATGCTCTCAACGTGCTGCGGGTTCTGCCTTATTGGAAATTAAGGCAGAACCTGTTTCCAAAGCCATCGTTGATGTACTGGGCAGTCTTTCCGCAGATGCACAGGTCATAGCGATTCATGTCCTGGCTGTGAATGGAACAAAGGCGATCGTGCCTGACATTGTGAAATTAACAGGCAGTGCGCAAAAGCCGGTGAGAGTTGCCGCCGTTGAGGCGCTGGCCGCTTTGGGCGATGTCTCCGATATTGAACTGCTGGCAAGTTTGGCAAAGGAGGGAGGCGAGGTAGGCAGGGTGGTGGTTGAGAGCCTGAGCCGCCGCAGCGGAAAGGATGCAAGCGAAGAGATCATGAAAGTGTTGCCCCGTGTGGAAGCTGCTTCCAGGACATTGCTGATAGGTTGCCTGGCGGAGCGCAAAAGCCATGAGGCCGTTGCAGATCTCATCAGGTATGCTGAGGATTCCGATGAAAATGTCAGGGCGGAAACATTCAAGGCGCTCGGTTCCCTGGCCCAAGAGAAGGAAATCCCTTCACTCATAGGCCTGATGCTCAGAGCCAAGCCTGAGCGGGTACGCTTGGCGGCTGAGCGGGCCGTATCTATCGCAAGCGCCATGGTTGATGGAGCGGACAAAAAATCAGCGCCGCTTCTCGCCGCCATGAAGGACGCGAACCCCGACGAGCGTGTCAGCCTGCTGCATTGTCTTGGAATCCTGGGCGGTGACAAGGCACTGGACAGGCTGCGCGGTAGCATCAGGGACAGTAATGAAACTGTGCAGGAGGCGGCAATCCGCGTCATGGCGGACTGGAAGGATGAAGGCGCGGTTGCGGATCTGCGTGAACTCGCAAATAACGCGCCGAAGCAAAATCTCAAGATCATTGCGTTTCGCGGACTGGTTAGGATTGTATCGCTTCCAGAAAGCGTGAAGAACCATGCGGGGAATGCGGTGGCTTCGCTGGTGGAGGCCATGAGTATGGCACCACGGACGGACGAGAAGAGGCTTGTGTTAGGCGCGCTTTCCGGCATCGCCAGTCTTGCCGCGCTGGATGCGGCACAGAAGTGTATGCCGGATGCTGATCTCCGGACGGAAGCTGAACTGGCCTGCATCAAAATTGTCCAGCAGTTCAAAACCCCTGGTCCGGAACGTGACAAGGCGATGGCTGTGCTTAAATCCCTGGCAGAGACAACCCAGACTGAAAGCATCAGGAAACAGGCGGCTGCCATCCTTGATACTGCTAAATAACATATATATGAAAACAACAATAATGATAGTTATGTCGGCCTTGCTGGCGGCAGAGTGTGCATCCGCGGCTACGGTCAGGGGGTCGTGTCGTGCCAGCTACTACCCGGTATTGACTACCGATCTGCTGCAATCCGCGGTGAGTTCCACCATCGACAAGTTGACCCTCAACACGGCCGAAAACAACGTGAATTCCCATGGCACTCTGGCCACGCTCACGGATGGCACGTTTGGCGGTGTGGGTGCCAATGGAGGTCTCTGCATCGCCGGCGGATCGCTCACCTATATCCTCGACACCAAGGTCAGCAAAACGGGATACACCATTCTGGCCATCAACAGCTATGCAGGTTGGACCAACTCCGGGCGCAGTGCACAGAACTACACGGTCAGTTTCCGCAAGGTGGGTTCCAACAAATTCACTGACGCCATCACGGCGACCAAGAACAACAAGGGCGCGGACGCAAGCACGTGCTTGAAGCTCTCCAGCATCAACCTGATGGGTGTGGATGCGATCCAATTCAGCTTTCCCGAGCAGCAGAATGGCGGTGTGGGCTACAAGGAGTTCGATGTGATCGGCGGCACTGGCAGCGTGGTGGCGCTCGCGCAGGACACCGAGATAGAGGAAGAATTCGTGCAGAACCGCAAATCCCCGCTGTCACGCGCCAAACTCGGCGTGTTCGTCCATTACGTCTGTGGGTTGACCTCGGCCACGCCTAAGGGCGGGAACCTGGCAGACCGTGGGGTTGATGCGTTTGCAAGCGCTCTGGATGTCGAGGCGCTCGCCGAGATCACCAAGCAATCGGGCGCCGAATACCTGATCTTCACCGCTTATCATGCCGGCATCCGCATGCTCTATCCGAGCAAGGTATGGGCCGAGGTCTTCCCGGACAAGGTGAGCAAGCGCGATCTCATCGGCGATTTGGCCGACGCCTGCAAGAAGCGCGGCCTCGGGCTGGTGCTCTACGTCCATCCCAACGACCGCCATGACCTCAACCCCGCCGAGCAGCAAAAACTCATCAATGCGGGCTGGGCCGAAAGTGTTCTAACAAAAGACTCCATCTGGATCGACAAGGAGGGCGATCTGGCCGATACCGGCCGGCGCGGCACGGACCCCAAATGGAATAAGATGTATTTCAGGATCATCGAAGAACTCGGCACCCGTTACGGCACGCGCATTGCAGGTTACTGGCAGGACGGCCCGGGGCCGGACGGCATCGCCGTGCGCAAGATCATGCTCAAGCATACCCCGGACGCGGCGATCTGGCTGAATTCGTGCTGCACGCGCGCCGACTTGCCGCCGGCCAACCTCCTCGGCGGGGAATTCATTGTGACACCGGTCAATACCAATGATCCGACGACCCGCCTGACCACCTCCTTGCAGAACTCGATCACCCTCAATGGCGACTGGCTGGCGAGTGGCCAACCTGTGAAGTATCCGGTCGAGAACCTCTATCGCATGACCGTCACCATGGCAGCTACGGAAGGGCAGGAAAACGGCGGCTTTGTGATGGCCGCAGGCCCCTGGTCTAACAATGAGTGGGCACCCGGGACCGTCGATCTCATGAAGGCCATGGGAATCCTGATGAAACGCAACGGGTCATCGATCTATGGCACCGTGCCGAGCACCGCCTTCGTCACCACCTCGGCGGATAACCAGCCGGTCTGGGGCTGCGCCACCCAGACGCCGGATGGCAAGACGGTGTATGCCCACGTCCTGCGACCGCCCAAGGATGGCAACCGGGTCGAACTGGGCATCCCGGCCAACGCCTGGCGCTTTCGTGAGGCGAAGGTGTTGGGCGGCAAGGCCAATGCCAAGCTGGAGCAAACTCCGACGGGAGTGGCGGTGACGCTGCCCGCTGGGGTTGCATGGGACCCTCTCGACACGATCATCGTGCTCACAGTCGCCCGTTAGGCCATGAGCTGGTTGAAACAGTATTCTAAGAAACAGAAAATAGAGGAAACAATAATGAAACGTACCATCATGCTATTCATGTCAGCGTTGCTGGCAGTAGGGAGCGCATCTGCGGCTATGCTCAGGGGGTCATGCCGTGCCAGCTACTACCCGGTATTGACTAACGATCTGCTGCAATCCGCGGTGAGTTCCACCATCGACAAGTTGACCCTCAACACG
>JBAXOP010000097.1:0-16852 GCA_037133195.1 Verrucomicrobiota bacterium
CTCACCGAACGGAAGAGAAACGCGAACATCGAACATCGAACGCCGAACGTCGAACCGAAGAAAACGCGAACATCGAACATCCAACGCCGAACTTCCAACGCCTCACCGAACGGAAGAAAACGCGAACATCGAACATCGAACGCCGAACTTCCAACGTCGAACCGAAGAAAATCAAAGAGAGAAAGACAACGCCTTCAGTCTGTTCCTTTCGCCTCTGCTGTTCGATGTTCGGCGTTCGATGTTGAACGCGGAGCGAGCGCTAGCGAGCTTGGAGAAATCCAGCGAAGCCCTGACTGGCATAGCCGGAGGCAATGTTCGATGTTCGTATTATTCTTCCGGCGTTCGATGTTCAATGTTCGATGTTCGAGTTTATTCTTCAGATGTGAGGTGTTCGATGTTCGATGTTCGTATTCATCTTCAGATGCGAGGCGTTCGTATTCATCTGCAGTTCATTCCCGCCAATGCGAGCTGACAAATTGGTCGGCCGCAGCCGTCCGACCCTACCGGTGGACTGTGGAGGATGTTTGGATGACCTGTATGAGCGCATCACCGGTGGCAGCCAGGCGGAAGCGCGTGGCCACACCCGAGTTTAGCGACCATTGCCGGAGCATGTCTGGATTAGCGCAGCATGTTGTCAAGGCGGCTTGGATGGATTCTGGAGTCACATCATCCAAGAGCATGCCATTGGTTCCATCAGCCACCACCTCCCCGCAATGCCTGGATGCGATCACCGGCAAGCGCCACGCTTGGGCTTCTAGTTGGGTGAGTCCGAAGCCGTCCGAGTGGGTGGGAAAGACAAACACATCGGCATCCCGATAGAGTTGGCCGACCGCATTGCGGGCGATGGGACCGAGCCAGTGGATGTTGGGTGCAGCGATATGTCTTGCGGGCGGTTCAATCTTAAGCGGACCCGCCAGCCACAGTTCTATCGGCAGTTCTGCGATATTTTCCATAGCAGCGAGGAGTGCCGGCACCCCTTTGCGCAGGTTGACTTGTCCCAGGAACAAGACCCGCAGCGGACGCGTGGGGGTGAATGAATCTGGATATTCTTTCGGCGGGTGGTCTTGTGCATCGGCCTCCTCGCATGGCAGGGGGATGATGTCGATCCGCCCGGCGGCGACGCCTTCCGTGAGTAGCGCCTGACGCGACCACTCCGAGTTCACGATGATGCGATCCGCCAGCTCGAGTTCCAGCCGCCAATTATCGAAATAGCCGCGGGGCGGGAGTTGTGGTGGGGCGCCGAATTTCGGCCATTGCCGGTGTTGTTGAGTTGCGATGCGCAAATCGAGAGGTCCGGGGTCGATTTGGCCGAGCACTGTGGTCCAACCCAGGCTTTTCGCGTGTCGCAACAGGTCGAGTGCCGCATAACTGTACGCGAAAAGGACGGGGCGGCCGCCAGCAGGCTGTGCTGCCGTGATTTCCTGCCAAGGGATGCGCCTGAATGCACGGGTCTGAAACGACTCGTTGTTGCGGATGATTTGTTCCCAGGGCGACCGGCGTGTCGCACGCAGCAGTGCCTCGCTGCCAAGCGTGGCGAGGTTCATCGACAGCACCCGTGCATCGCGTAGATCCGGATGCGAGCGACCACGCAACCTGTCGATCAGCGGAAAATCCGGCCCGCCATTCCCTGGCCACCAAAAGTCGGTCACCAGGGCGGACAGCGCGGCACGGCGGTGCAGCGACCGCGGAAAGGCATAGTGGTCGCGGGCACCGAGTTGGGCGCACACGACATTCGGTTGGCAACCACTGGTGGTGGAATGGGGGCGGCATCCCTCACTTGTCGCCCCCCCATGGGTTCAGGTGATGGGTCATCCAATAGGCCAGGCATTTCAGGCGTTCTTTGGCCGCCAGCTTCCATTCTTCCGCCCCGTAACGTGCTGGCACTGGGTCGGATTGGTTGGTGAAAATGATTCCGGGGGCTATCCGCGCGAAGCAGGCATGCGCACGGGCCGTGTGGTACCATGAGGTCACGATCACGGCAGATTTGACGTGTTGTTCCAGCAGGATTGGCAGCGAAAACCCGGCGTTTAGCCAGGTGTTGCGGGCCGTGGGTTCATGGAAAATCTGGGATGCAGGAATGCCGGCGTGGAGCAGTTCATTGCGGATTGAATCCTCGTCGCCGGTCACCAGAATCGGGGTCGGATGACGCAGCCACAGGGCATAGCTAGCGTCGCTGCGTTCCCGCGTGTTGCCGCCCAATACCACCTGCATCTCGAACTCCGTGCCGACATCATTCGGACGGGAAATTGGGATGCTCTGGAAGACAATCCCAGCCGGGATACCCAGGGCGAGAACGGCCGCTAGAATTGTGAGGACTTTGGAGCGGCGGAGCAACGGGGGACGGGGGAAGAGATTTTGGATTTTGAATTTTAAATTTTTGGATTGCAAGAGAGCTTTGCGCGGCGCAGGCGCAAGCTGCCAGGTCTTTCATTCAAAATTCAACATTTAAAATCCAAAATTGCCCGCAGGGCTTAACGCGGTGTGAGCGTTAGCGAGCTCGGAAAAATCCGGCGCAGCCCTAACTGGCATAGCCGAAGGCAATTTTAAATTTTGGATTATGGATGGGAAGATGAGCTTCGCGCAGAGCAGAGGCGGGTTGCTTTGTCTTTCATTCAAAATCCATAAACCAACATTCAACATTGCGCGGAGGCAGGGGGCTTACAGGCTCTGTTTGACTTCGAGGATCACGGCTTCGAGCAAGCTGCGTTTGAGGTGAAGACTTGAGTTGGTAGGCAAGCCAATAAGGATTGCGAGAACCTGCTCTTTGGAGCGCTGGTTTCGTCGGATCGCTCGCACCAGGATGCCGATTGAGCCATGGGCACTGATTTCAAGGCTGGCCGCAGTCATTCGAGCTGCGGTGTCGTCGGTGAGGAATAAGGCTCCCGGATGGTCGAGAGACACCCGGATGGCTTCCCATTCCCCGCGGTGGAGACTGAAAACCTGAGACAGGGCAAGTAATTCCGGCGGTGGCGGCGTGAGTGGACGCACACGCATCCATGCAACGTGAGGGTGTGTCAGAGCGGTGGGGCGATGCACTTGGACCTCATTCCAAACGGCATCAGGGACGAGTACAGCGGAAAAATCGGCGAGCAAATCTAGACATCCCACCTCATCCAAGTGTATCAGGGGACCGGCGTCACAGACGACGAGCGGACGTGGGGCATTTTCAGTCGGTTCCATGGAGCCCCCACTGGACATCGGCCTTGACCATCGACTCGGTCAGCAGCGCGGAATGAGATTCGAGGAACCGCCGCAGGGCCTCTGCAAGCAGTCCATTGAAGTCCGTCGCCCAACCCTCCTCGACAAAGGAGAGCGCACGGGCGGTAAGTTCATCGGGGAGTTTTGCCTGAATTACGGTCATTGGCATGAATTAGACTAGCACGGAAAGGAGGAAGAAAAAGCCGAATTTGTGGGGGGGCTGGAAAATGCAGCAGGCAACTTCCAAATCCGGCAGGAAGCGGAAAACCACTGCTTCTGGCATGTTGTGGCGAAGAGACGGGAGGCCGGAAGTCGGAGGGCGGAGGGAAAGGAGGAATTTTTGGATTTTGGATTTTGAATTGCAAGAGAGCTTTGCGCGGCGCAGGAGAACAGCGGCCAGGTCTTTCATTCAAAATTTAAAATCTCTCTCCCTCATCTCCACTCCAGCTTCTCCAGCACCTCGCGTTGGAATAGTCCCCACGCCTCGGACCAAGAAAACTCGAACGTCGAACTTCCAACTTCCAACGCCTCACCGAACGGGAAGAAAACGCGAACATCGAACATCCAACGCCGAACTTCCAACGTCGAACGGAAGAAAATCAAAGAGAGAAAGAAAACGCCTTCAGTCTGTTCCTTTCGCCTCTTATGTTCGACGTTGGACGTTCGATGTTCAATGTTCGACGTTCGTATCAATCTTCGGATGTGAGGTGTTCGTATTCATTCTTCAGATGCGAGGCGTTCCTCTCATCTTTCATTCAAAATCATTCGCCTCCTCCCATCCGGGCGGACAAGTGGGGCGTCAGCTCATCTTCTCCTCAGAATCCATTTCCTCACCCTATCGGTGTTGCGTTCAAACGCCACCACATGACCATCGCGGTCAGCAGGGTGGCGACTACCAATCCAGAGAACCATAGATAACTTATAGCATCCGCGATGCGTCGGATGCTGCCTCAGCAAGTCCGCACTGCTGTTGCACCCACTGGTCCACCAAGTCAGGAATCGGAGCGAGGCAAGTGCCAAGAGTATGCGAATTGCCATTGACATGGATCACGCGTCGATTTCCCCGATCAATGATCGAGATTCCTACGATCCGCTTGGTTTGCAAGCCGGATCTGTCAACAAGCTTCGGAACGAGCGGCGTGAGTTGATCGTAGAGATCGGAGTTACATCCCAGAATTACATAGGTTTGCAGCGGCTTCCACAGTCGGTTGCGGCGTAGCGTGGTGGCGGCGTCTGAGCGGATGGCAGTGAGAAGCCCGCCTATCTGCTCCTTGCTTATGTTGGAGGCCTCCAGTGACACGACCACACATGCCGCCCGCACGAGCATGTGTCTCCAAGTCGAGAGGATCGCCGCATCTGCTCCAAAAATCTCCACAAACTTGCATTGCTCCACGAAACGATGGCGCTCGAGATTGTCGGAAAGCATGACGACCAAGCCGATGTCCTTCATAGTAATAGCAGATTGCAGGTGAAGAGCGGAGACAACGAAAACGAGCACATGTTGGGGTGTTTTGGCATTCTATAAATATCTTACCAACAATTGGAGATACTCGCTGGCAAGGTGATCACGATCAAAATGCTCTAATACAAAGCTCCGTCCGATCTCCCCCATTTGCGAGAGTTCTGCCCGGTTTGCCGAGAAATGAACCAAGGCATCGACCAGCGCGTGTTCGTCTTCCGGAGGAATTGCCACACCTCCACCGCTTTCCTCCACCAATTTTCGGGAATCGCCGTCCACGCCGATCAGGATCGCGCGGCGCATGCCTAGCGCCTCGAAGATTTTCGAGGGAATGACTGTTTCGAACAATGGGTTTTTTCTCAAGTGTACGAAACAAATATCGGTCGCGGCCAGAAACATTGGCATCTCAGCTTTTGGCCGCCGTCCGGTGAAGATCACATTGGGCAGATTCTGCTGTTCCGCCTGTGCCTGTAGTTCCTCGCGAATGGCACCATCTCCAACTGCAAGCAACCGGATATCGTCGCGTCCCATTTTCCTCAGAAGTTTTGCCGCACGTAGGAAGATGTCCAAACCACTGGCCATTCCAATGGTTCCGATGTAGCTGCACACAAACTTGCCCTCCAGTCTCCACTCGCGGCACACCACTTCAGGGGTGGGTGGCTGGGCTTCCAGCAAGTCGCGGTCCACGCCGTTCATTATGATCGAGATCCGATCCGCCTGCACACCTCGCTCTAGCAGCCTGCGGCGGTAGCCGTCGCCCACCGTCACGATGTGATCGGCAGCAGCATACATGCGCTTTTCCAGCCACTCTAGCAACCGGAACATGCGGCCCTCCGACATGGCACCGACGGCACCGATGGACTCGGGCCAGATATCGCGGATCTCGAGGAAAAACCGTGTGCGTTTCGAGAACGGAGCCCGCAGACGGAATGCCCAGTTACACAACACGCCGGCCCAGCCGCAGAAGAATTGTGGCGAGGTGGCGATCAGAACGTCTGGGCGCTTCAAAAATATTGCGTGCAGAGTCGCACTGATCATGAACGACAGGTAGTTCAGAATGCGGCGTACGGTGCCTTTGTTAGGTGCGAGAATGGTCCACACACGGATCACGCGAACACCCTCGTAGCCTTCTTCTTGTGCCAGCCAGCAGTTTCTATAGCCGGGGTAAACCACTCCATCCGGGACGCTTGGCACTCCAGTGATTACGGTAACCTCATGCCCGGCCGCCGCCCAGCGGGAGGTCAGAGCGGCCACCCGCGTTGCTGGGGCATTGCCTTCCGGAGGAAAATAATGGCTGAGAAAGAGAATACGCATGAGTTTGTCAGGAGTGTTTCCAAAGCAATCTGGCCCGCCAGCAGAGTTTGGGCGGGCGTGCCCGGAGCCGCAGGCAGAGCACGCTGCGGGTCAATGTTTGATTGAAGGAAGGATGATAGATCGAGTGCTCAAGACTCAATACCGCTGCTCCTTCGATTTCGATGCGGAATTTGGTTTCGCCTATCCGACAGTGCGCAATCGAACCGTCCAAGGTTACCTCCACGCCTTGTGCAAAGTGAAGCCTGGCCACCGCCTCGGTCGCACGTTGCACCATCAGTTCGTCCGCAATCTCAAACACGCCTGCTTGCCAGGAAAACCGCCGACGATGAATGGCTCTGGATGGAAGATGACTGTAACCGTGATGCTCCGCCTCCAGGACAAAACGATCTGATTCAGGTACCCATGCGGTGATTTTAGGTTTCACCCGGCGGCCCACCCGGAACGCCCCCCACACCTCGACCGAGTTGCTGCCGCCCACCTCGACGGTATTGTGCGCCGCAGTTGACCGGTCATAGGCACGTCCGGCACCTGTCTCATAGGTCCCCACACCGGTGTCCGTCACCACGCGTTGCCCACCGAGACTCAACTCGAAGCTGAAAAAGTCGGCATGCGCATGGCCAGGTTGATGGTCGGGACCGATCGGTCCAGCGTCGATTACGACGAAATCCCCACCCGTCCTGCAGCCGTAATATCCAGCGGCGGACAGTGCCCATGGCCCGTCGCTTGCAAGTTCGTTTGTCCAGCCATCGGCATAGACACCGAGAGCCGAGTCGTTGAGCAAGGGAATGTCGCCGTCCGGATGTCTCAAGAGCGCCAGTGCCTGCCGCATGTTGCAAGAAGCTGCCTCCAAGCGTTTGTGTATGGAATCGAGGCACGTTGCCCGTAGCGCGTCAATGACCCATAACATCCGGAGGTGATACATTGGGGAGCGCTCATAGTGCATCCCATCGCCGAGGATTTGCTCGTCAAGTTCGCGTTCAAGGAGACGCGGAATTCGCTGCTGCAGGTCCCGCGAGTCGTCCCATACGAAAACCCTCCGCGCACACGCCAGAGCCGCGAGGTTTTCCAATAGGTGGTTGGCCTGAATATGGGTTTCAAGATTTCTCTCCAGCCAGATGACCTGCCGATGTAATGATTCCAACAGTGCTTCCGATAGAACTGGATCTGCAACTGTGCGTTCGCGATGCCGGATGCCAAACAGGAGCGTCCAGTTCAGCAAACGCAGCGATGTCGGGTAGGGTTCCCAGCCGCAGGCATAGCGTGTCGGTGGGTGGCGGGCAATCCAATCGAGCGTTAGATCGCGTGCGATTTGCCAGTCGGCTGCGTTTTCCGGCAGCAGTGACCAGAGCCAATCGAAATAGTGCAGGTTGTAGCGCCACAGCCTTGATGCACCCGGCGCGTCCCAGTCCGGGTTGGCGCCCAGTCTTCTGGTTTCGGATAGGAACGTGAAACACCCTTCCTTGAGATCGCAGGGTCGTTGAGGAGTGACCGGCGCTGGTAGCTCCGCCAGAATTGCCTGCGACACTATCCGGCCTGGAGTCTTGCTGCTAGGTAGCTGTGCCGGGTTGCGCCAATGCTTGCACAGCCGAACCCGCACCTGACCGATCCACTGGCACGGTCGCAGGTGGCGCAGCGTGCGGAGGTAACGGGCGAACATGGGGGCTGGTTACAGTTATCGGTGAAGAGTGATTTCGCGCGGGGTAGCTCGTGCAGACTCTTGTGGGGTTCCTGGGCGTGACATGTATGCCTCTGTGCCATTTCATTCTCACGGGACTTTGGCAAGTCCCGCTCCATACCCACTGCAAGACATCAGACGAGTATTTGCTCGAGGATGGCGACGATCCTCTGTCCGGTCTTGCCGTCCCACATCGGTGGGATCATGCCACGCTTCCATTGTCCTGCAAAAAGGCGCTGCAATACCGGCGGGATCGCGGCGGGGTCGGTGCCCACCAATTCATTGGTGCCCATGGTGACGGTTTCTGGTCTTTCGGTATTGTCGCGCAGGGTCAGGCATGGCACGCCGAGCACGGTGGTTTCCTCGGTGATGCCCCCGGAGTCGGTGATTACGCCAAAGGCATGCTCTACCAGATAATTGAACTCCAGGTAGGAAAGCGGTTCAATCATCTTGAGCGCCGGGCTGACGATGCCCGCATCGGCAAGAATCTTCGCCGTGCGAGGATGTACCGGAAATACCAGTGCCATGCCCTGGCTGTGATCGATAATCGCCTGCAGCAGGTCCCTAAGCTTGTTGGAGTCGTCCACATTCGACGGCCGGTGCAGGGTCAGCACAAAATAGGACTTTGGTGCTAGGCCGAGGGCATTCCAACAGTCTGGAGCGGTGAACGCCGCGCGCTGTTTGAGCAAGGTGTCGATCATTGTGTTGCCCACGAAGTGAATGCGCTCATCCGGGATGCCGAGTCGCCGCAGGTTGGAGTTGGCTGTCTCGCTGGTGGTGAAGAAATAGTCGGTCAAGGCGTCCGTAGCCATGCGATTGATCTCCTCCGGCATTGTGAGATCGCCCGAGCGGATCCCCGCCTCCACATGAGCTACCGGGATGCAGGCCTTTTTCGCGGTGATGGCGCAAGCCATCGTAGAGGTCACGTCGCCGACGACCAGGCACAAATGGCTTGGCTGCTCAGCCAGCAGCTTCTCATAGGCGATCATAATCCCCGCAGTTTGCTCCGCCTGGGTTCCGCCGCCCACGCCGAAATTCACCGCAGGTTCGGGGATGCCGAGTTGCTCGAAGAAGGCCCCCGACATGTTGCGGTCGTAGTGCTGACCGGTGTGGATCAAGCGGTAGGTGAGCGTTCCGCCGGCAGTGGCACGGGCTTCCAAGGCTTCTATGATGGGCGCGATCTTCATAAAGTTCGGCCGCGCTCCGGCGATGATGTCAATGAGCATGAGGGGTGAAAGTGTAGTTAGTTGTCAGTAAAAGAGGAGACGGAAGACATGGTGGAGTTCGCCGCTACAACGCCAATTGTACAGCCCATCTCGATGTCTCGATGATTTCATCTAGAGAAATTGGCGATGGTTTGTCTTGCGCTACCGCTTCAATAAAGGCGGCGAGGCCTGCGGCATGGCCCTTGTCTTGGGTGAAATGGCCACCGGATGCCTTGCTGAAGTTCTTCCACCCCCAACCGCGCAAGGTGCGAAAGTTGTCGAGTTGCAGGATCCGCCCGCCGGCGAATACCTCGAAGCGTTCCTTGGGAAAGCCCTTGTCTCCGGTAGCCAGGTAATGAATGGCTCCGATCGACCCATCGGAAAATGTTAGACTGACGGTTGCGGTGTCGTGCAGACGTCCCTCCGCTCCTCCGAGATAATGGATCCGTGCGTCCTCGATCGTTGCCCCGGCCCAATCCCGCAGCAAGTCGATGAAATGGCAGGCCTCGCCGACGATCCTGCCGCCACCGATTGCCGGATCCTGTGTCCAATGGTCGGCGGGTATGGCCCCGGCATTGATGGTGGCAATGAAAGATTTTGGGCCAGGCACGCCAGCGAGTAACGATTTAATCTTCAGCGACAGTGGCGCAAAACGCCGGTTGAAGCCAACCATCAGGATACGGCCCGAGTCGATCACCGCCTCCTCAATGGCATCAATCTCATCTAGCGTGAGAGCCAGCGGCTTTTCCACGAAGACATGCTTGCCTGCCGTTAGGGCCGCCAGCACCTGCCGGGCGTGCGCATCGTGGCGGGTAGTGATCAGCACCGCATCCGTCTGCGGGTCGGCCAGCACATCCGCCGTGTCGGTGGATGATGCTTCAAAGCCAAACTTGGTTGCGGCATGGGCGGCGCTCACTCCACCCGCAGAGACGATCATGCGGCGCCGCACCACCGCGCTTTTCAGCACTGGCAGTAGCGTGCGGGTGGTGAAGTTGCCAGCACCAATTACTGACAAACGGACCAACCCACTGCATCCGGTCGGAGCTGGGGCGTTGTGAGTCACCCGCCGCGCCAGTTTTCCATCCCGCTCTTCTCCCATTTCAGTTTTCAGAGTTTCAGCTTTCAGCTTTTTGCCATCTGGGTACTGCAGGATAATCCCCATCGCCTTGCCGGCGGCGACCGTGGCGTAGGCATCCAGTGCCGATTCGATCGGATAGCGGTGGCTGATCAGGGGTGCCACGTCGATCAGTCCGTCAGCCATCATGGCGAGCACAGCCTCGAAATTGCGCTGCTCGGTCCAGCGGACATGCCCTATTGGATAGTCGAGCCCCTGGTCTTCGTATGCGGCGTCATAGCGTCCTGGCCCATAGGAACACGAGACCTGAAAACTGAGTTCCTTTTTATAGAAATCATCCCGATTTAGTTTCAGTCCGGCGACACCCACCAGCACGATTCGTCCGCGCTTGCGGCACATGTGCGCGGCCTGGGACACCGGCGCGTCCGATGCGGTGGATGCCGTTATGATCACGCCATCAACCCCACGCCCATTCGTCCATGCCTCGGCGAAAGCCACCGGATCCGCGCCCGCCGCCAGATCGAGCGCCTCCGCCCCGAATTGCCGCGCCAACTCACATTTGCGACTGTCAAAATCCAGCCCCAGCACCTTACAACCGTTGGCACGCAGCATCTGCACGGTCAGCAGACCGATCAAGCCCAGGCCGGTGACCACCACTGATTCGCCAAGCGTCGGTGCCAAGAGGCGTATACCCTGCAGGCCGATCGCGCCGACCACCGTGAAGGTGGCCGCCTCGTCGGAAACATTGTCCGGAATCTTCGCGCACAATTGGTGCGGCACGGACACCACCTCCGCGTGTGGGCCATTGGATAGCACGCGGTCGCCAGGAGCAAAGCCGCCCGTTGCCCCTTGCTTTCTCGTTGCCTTTTCTTCCAATAACGACGGCTTTGGGGAAGTTGTCTGTTGTTTGTTGTCTGTTGTCTGTGGAGATTGCGCGCCACGATGTCGCTCTTCTTCTCTTACTGACAACGGATAACTGTCAACAGACAACTCTTCATCTTCTACGGACAACGGACAACGGACAACCGACAACTCTTCCTCTCCCACCACCACCCCGGCATTGCAGTAGCCTAACGGAATCGGCTGGTCCAGCTTCGAGCGCACCGCGTCCAGCGTCGGCAACAAACCGTCGGTCCGTACCTTCTGCAACACCTGCTTGACCTTGTCCGGTTGGCTTCGTGCCTTGGCGATCCAGCCTGCCTTGCCGAAATCCACCAGCATCTTTTCCGTGCCCAATGATACCAGCGTCGCCCGCGTGGCAATCAACAGGCACCCGGCCCTCGGCCCGGGCGCGGGTACCTCCGCCAACAAGGTTTCGCCGTTGCCTAGATTCTGTAGGATTTGTTTCATGAGAATAGAAAGATGCCGAAGGTGCGCAAGGACCGATGCTTGGGCAGGCCGGAAGCGGCGTGCAGCGGCCTCATGCCGAAGTTTCCTTACGAGATCTCGCGGCCACCAATTCTTCGTAGAGATCAACGCTTTGAGTCGCAATTTTCTCCCAGGTAAACCGCTGTTCAACGAGGCGGTACGCCTGATTTCCCCGTCGCTCCAATTCCTCAGTGGAGGCAAGGGCTGTGCGGAGTCCGTCCGCGACTCGTTCACCGGTGGCCTCCACCACCCATCCAGCTTCGCAATCGCTCACCTCGGGCAGGTTACACCCCGGCGTGATCAGGACCGGTAACCGGCAGGACATAGCTTCCAAGACCGCCATTGGCAACCCTTCCGAGTACGATGACAGTACGAACAGGTCTGCCGCTCTCAGGAGAGTGAATTTAGCCTCTCCCCGAACCTCTCCGGCGAACACTGTCTTGCTGCGCGCACCCGTTTCCTCCAGATGGCGCTTGACCTCGGCAAGGTGACCGGTGCCGGCATCTTGCCCCGCAATCACGAGCGTCACGTCATTCCGCTCTGCACAGAGCGCTCCAAAGGCCTCCGCTAGAAGATTTAGGCCCTTCTTGGGAAAAATACGCCCGAGGAAAAGCAGCACCAGATCCCCTTGGGGAATCCCAAGTCTCTCTCTCACCGCAGGATCGCGCGCGCCTTCGTTGTGAGTCTCCAGGGTCACCCCGTTGGCCAAGCGCTCAATTCGAGTCCGCACTCCAAAGTGGCGGATCTGCTCGACCTCGCTGAGACTCAGTGCCTGAAAGCATGCGGCCCGATGATAGAAACGATTCTCGAACAGTGTCCCGTAGATCCGCTTGCACATCTGGTGCCTTGCAAGCGCCCAGACCTCCATTGATCCTTGCGGGGCGATGATATACGGGACACCAGCCAACCACGCCTCACGCGCCCCGCACCAAGTCGGGAAATTCCAGATCATGTGAATATGTACAAGATCAAACTCGCCCACCCGCATGCGCAGTGCCTTCCAAAACTGCGGCGAGATCCCGATCGCTCGCGAGCGGAATAGTGCCGGATAGAGTCGCATCGTGACGAGTTTTGGATCCGGAACCACCGGCAGCTCCCCATCATTCTCAACCGCAAAGACCTCGACATGGTGGCCCATTCTGGCCTGATGTTCGCTGAGCGCTCGCACGATGTGGGTTGGGCCTGAAACGTTGGCGAGTCCACGAACGATATGCAGAATTTTCATGAACACCTCTGAGTAAACCAGTTGTCGCACCCCGTAAGAAGTGTTCGCGCCCAGGACTCGGGGCTATAGGTCCTGGCAAGCGCCCGCCCGTTCTCACCCATGAGGCGGCGACGGTCTTCAGGAAGGCTACAGACGTATTTCATCGCGTGGGTCAACTCTTCCACCGACTCGTTTGAAAACGTCCAACCCGTGAAATGCTCCCGGAGCAGATGACTGGCAGCCCCCACCACGTCCGAACAAATGATAGGAACCCCGGCTCCTGCGGCTTCCTGAATCACCACTCCCCAAGCCTCGAAGCGGCTTGGAAGAACGAAGCATGAACACGCCCCCATCAAATTGGGAAGATCCTCAGGCTGCACGAATCCAAGATCACGAACCCCGGGAACGCCCTCCAACATCCATTTGAGAGGACCCGCCCCGGCGCAGTGCAGCTTCCAGGGCTCCTTGGCACCGGACCGATACGAACGATACGCCGCCAGAAGCACGTCCAGCCCCTTGCGCTCGACATATCGTCCTACAAAGAGAAAGTAAGGTGTTCGCGCAACTGCCGGTTCTGCCTGCAAAAAGCCCTCCAGATCGCAGCAATACACACCTGTCCAGCACTTTGCCCCCCGGTAGCCCAAGCGCCAGGCAAACTGTCGTGCCCGCTCACCGGTTACCCAGAGGATATCGATGGCAGGATGCAGGTGCCAGCTTGCGATTCGCTGGGCGAGCTTTTGGCGCAGAGAACCCGAATCCTGGTTATCGCACCCGCAGATCACGAGGCGATCCTCAGACCTGAGAATGCGAGCGGCACACAAATAGTCCTTGTCCGACCATCCAGCGATGTAAACGATCCGCGCGCCCGTTCTGCGTACGAGTTCCACAAGTTTGTGTGAGCTCGGGAAATCCTCCCGACGTAACGTGACGATTGAGTCGTCGAAACGGGGCTCAGGGAGCGGGATATCCTGTAATTTTGAATCATGGACGAGTACGATCCTCCACCCCGAAAGCTGAACCAACATCCGTAGGCACGCGGCGGTGTACGTACCAAGATGAGTATACAACACGACGAAGTCCGCCTTTTCGGTATCGTTCCTATGGAGTTCCATAGCTTGCTGCGTCATCGTCAAACCCTCATGTATCGCAACACGGCCCCAGAGTCCTTGAAAAGCCAAAGATGTTGTCGTTGGGTCAAATTTCTCGTCTTGAGTCTTCAAGTCTTGCGTCTTGGGTCTTGAGTCTGAGGCGCAGTCTCGCTACGAATATTCCTTAGATTTAGCTCTCTTCAGCAATCCCTGATATATCTCAGACATCTCCGCCTCAAAGAACTCGAAGGTGAATTGCTCCCTCGCTTCCTCGCATCTTGCAGCAATCGACATTCTCACTTCGGGCTCGCACAGCCGGGTCAACTCTCTCGCCAGCGCGTTTGCATCTCCCAGAGGCACCGCAACACCCACCCCAAGCCGCTTTACCTCCGCCGCCATGTGGGTTCCGGCCGCTACGATAATTGGAATCCGACAATTGACCGCCTCACAGAATCGATAGGCGAGATGAATCTCCTTGTCATAGGACCGGTCATAAATGCCGTAAAGCGCATCGACGCAGGCATACAAGGATAAGATCTCCTCATCATGGCGATACGGTCCCCTGTACTCGACAAAGTCATGCGTTGCGGCGGCCTCTTTCGCAAGACATTCAGCGGGCCCCTTGCCCGCAAACAGAATGCGGACATCCGCTCCGGATTCCCGCGCATTCTCAACGCCCCCGAGAAGCGTCTTCATTCCCTCCTCGCCACGCAGCAAACCAATATGGCCCACGGTCAGGGAACTCGTCACCTGGTTCGGAACGAAGTCTCGGAACGTTCCCGCCCGTGGAACGTTCGGCAAGAACACGACGGCTTGGTTTTCATCAACCAGATGGAAGCGCGTCAAAAAGGCATGATGAAACCCTTGTGACGTGACAAAGATCAAATTCACCCTTTTGTAGGCCCAGCGCTGGAGAATCTTTCCCCACGCTGTAACCATCCAGGGAGAGGTGTCTTGCAAACTGAAGACGAGTTTGCTGGATTTCCTGCCAAAACATCCGAAAATCCCGGCGATAAGCATGTCAAAATTCCACGCTTGGACGACATCCGGACGAAGTTCACGTATTTTTCGGGCGAACATGCATAACACCGTCAAGCGGTTCCACGCTTTTTGCAACAGACCCTCACCGACGGGCCATCGGATACCCATTGCCTGGTCCGGGCGGATGAGCCCCGACATAGGGAGGCTAACCGTCGCGTCACCACGGTCATAATAGATCAACTGAACATCCACGCCCTCTCCTCGGAGGCTCTCCATCATCAGGATCGGCAGGGGTTCGGGACTGTTCCCGTATAGAAAGACTACTTTGCCTTGCATTTGAGTGTTTGCTGTCTTGCAATGTTGATGGACTTGATTGTCTTCACGAACCGCCACGCGCCCGTGTCATAGAGGAGCCGCTTGGCCACATGATGAGCAAGCTCGCGGGATCGCAGCCACCCATACTCACCCTTGCCATATAACTCCTTTTTCAGTTTCCGGATCCGGAGTTGATTGTCGCGAACATGCTTCGCATCCTGGGAAATCCCACCACCCGCGTAGGAGACGATCACGCGCTCCACTTTCCTGCTGCGCACCTTGTGTTGAAGAAGCATCCGCAGGAGAAAAGCCGGATCGCCGCCGACGGCGTGCTTCGTATCGTACCTCTCCGGGCGATCATAATATCCCGCGCTCACAAACCACGCCTGGTGACAGATCGAGTGCGAGAACAGAAACCTCCGGGTTAGACGTCTCGGATAAATCTCGAAGCCTGACCTCGATGAGGGCTTGGCGACGTCTCCGTAGAAGAAATCCACTCCGGGATTATCGCCGATCGCGGCCTTCACCGCGCGGAGGGCATGGATGTCGTAAAACGTGTCACCAGCATTTAAAAAACAAACATACCGCCCTTCCACAAGGCCAAGGGTTTGGTTCATTGCATCAAAGATTCCGCTATCCTTCTGAACCAACACCCGGATGCGACCATCCTCTGGAATCCCCTCCACCCAGCCAAACTCAGACCCTCCATCCTTGATGATCAACTCCCAATCCTCAAAATCCTGTCCGAGCACAGAATCGAGCGTTCGCCGGAGATCCCCGGTAGGCGGATTCAGGGTGACGGTGACGATGGAGAATAGGGGCATGGATGAACTGTGAGATTTCTAGTGAATCGGTGCCTCAAAAACCTGAAACCTGAGAGAAAATATGACCTAACCACAACATATTTGCTCTATCAAAGATTCTAGAGTGTCGGTTTGGTAGCCGGAAGGGAAGTGACAGAAGTGATATGCAGTGGCTGTTCAAAAGGAACCTCCGTGCTTTCCCGCGATGCGCGACGGCGTTTTGTACGCTTCGCCCCTTTGGTCTTAAACCCAAATACCATGCCAATGACCAGCATGTTGATCGACATCAGGCTGGGGAGCTTGAAAATGGACTCAGCACTACAGTACAAGATCCACACACTCATAACGATGACGAAAAACATCGCGGCTACAGCGTCGTTGCGTGTTTGCGCCTTGCGGTAAAGCACCATGCTGCGCCGACTCGTCCAATAGAGAATCGATCCATAGACAAAAAGCCCGCCCAGCCCATAGCGCAGGACCACCCAGCCGATTTCGCCGTGTGAACTTCCCGGAAGTAGCGCCTTTGAGGGACCCATTCCAGTCACGAGAATCAAAGGATTCTCGAGAGATTTGACAAAGGGTGTCTGAAAATCCCGCACCCGCGCATAACCAGAGCTCTCCATTATTGCGTCACTATCCATGAACAAGCGCTCGTTCGCCGCCTCATCGCTGAACTTCAACCAACTGATTGCGGCCACCACGGCAATAACCGACGTGACGGCCAGGGGCACCACAAGATTGCCGGTGCGCTTCGAGTAGAAATAAACAGCGATACAAAACTGCACCCCAATCGCTAGAAGACCCGTCCTCGACTGACAAAGAAAAAGGCTTCCTAAGCAAAGGAACATGGCTCCGACCAAAACAATCGAACCGACAGTGAGCCTCTTCCGGTTCAGGAGCGACGCGATTGCAGCACCGATTCCTAGTGCCAGAAGATAGGCGAAGTGCCTGGGATCTCCGACCGTGCCTACGATCCGCCCGAAAGGGAGTTCCTCACGGAGAGCATTCAAAGTAAATGCATTGTTCTCATTGTCCTCGAGATACAAGGGCGTCAACCAATCGTTGACCCCACCATAATTATATTTCTGGGCGAATCCGACAAGTGCCGCAGTGGCCACGACCAGGGGGAATACACCGATTAGCATGGCCCGATCCCGGGGATCCGAT
>JBAXOP010000098.1:0-16681 GCA_037133195.1 Verrucomicrobiota bacterium
GATGATAGTTGAAATTGCCTTCCATCAGCACGCCCTTGCCCCAACTCGACGGGCCAATGACCCGCGGTCGGCCATCAGGTCCGTGGCGGCTGACGTGGTTGAGGAAGGCGGCGAGTTGGGGGCCGTACCCGCGAGGGACGAGCTTACGCCAGATCCGTTGTTGTTTGCAAACATTGACGACATAGCCGTCAAACGGGATAATCTCCATGACCGATGGCGACGGAGTGAAAAAGGCGCGGAATACTTGCCAAGGATTGAGCCAGGCTTTTTGAACGTAGGCGGTGCGCTCGCCCCAACTGAGGGTCACATAAGTCTGGTGCGCAATACCCGCCGGCGGCACAAAGCCCGACTCCAGCAGCCAATCGTATGGAAACACCATGCCAGTGTGAAGGCGATCAGCTATCAGCCAAATCATCACCTCGGGGTCGCGCGCAGGAGGGGTTGGCACCGGCACCGGCACTTGGCGGGGGGCAAGCGGAGGCGGAGGCGGGATGCGGATGCACGAGGCAGCCAGGAAGACCAACGCGGACAAACAGACGGGCCGCAGCGCGGAAACTCCCCACCCGATGACTCGCGGCTTATGCCCCATGACTGGAAAAACAGGATCAGGCGGGCAGGAACGAGCAGATGTATTGGCAGATTCCCTCGGCCACGATGATGGTGAATCCACTGTTGGCGGGTACATCGAAAGCCTGGCCGGAAGCGCATGTTAGAACTGCGGCGGTTCCGTCAAGAACAACCGTGCAGGATCCGTCGATGATTTCCATACGTTCGGCGGCAGCGGTGCCGAAATGGTATTCGCCCGGATAGATGAGGCCCAGGGTTTTCTTGCTGGCATCGGCGAAATGAATGGTGTGGGAAACGACGCGGCCATCGAAATAAATGTTGGCCTTGGCATCGACAGTGACGTTGGGGAAGTTGGACATGGGATATAAGTTATAGGTTAATAGTTATTAGGACAAGAAAGAAGAGGGGAAGACAAAAGACAGAAGACTGGAACAAGAAGCGCCATACGCGGTCCAAGGGCTCTTCTCTTGTCTTGGAGCGCAGCGGTTTTGTGTCTTGGAGTCTTGTGTCTTTGAGTCTTTTTCTCATTCGGTAGGCAGTTCGGCGGTTTTCCAAGCGGCGTAACCGCCCTCGAGGATGGCCAGCGAGTGACCCAGTGCGGTGAGACGGGTGGCGACCTTGATGGAGTCCGGGCAGGATAGATCGCTGCAATAAAGAATGACGGGACGCTTGGCCGTCGTGGCACTGCGCATCTCCGGTTCTCGCGAGGCAAGTTGGGCATCAAATTGGCTTTTGGGCCAACTGATGGCACCCGGGATATGACCGAGATGGTAGGAAATGCCGGGACGCACGTCGTAAATTAGCGCGGAGCTGGTTTGCTGGAGTGGAAAGAAACGGTCCAGCTGTATGAGGGTGACCGTGCCGGGCTTGGTGGCAGCAGTGATTGGCCGGGCCGGGTGCAACGGCACGGCGGGCGCAACCGTTTTGTCAGACGGCCGGGAGGGAGGTGCCACCGGCAACGTGCAACCGGCGATGGCGGCTGGAAGGCAGGCGGCGGCGAGCCATCGGCACGCGGCGCAGGTCATTTGGCGATATTGATGAGTTCCACGTCAAAGACCAAAGTACCGCCGGGGCGGCCGCCGCCGGGATTTTCACCGTAGGCGAGGGCGGCCGGGATCCAGAAGCGGCGTTTTTCGCCTTCGACCATGAGTTGGAGACCTTCGGTCCAGCCTTTGATGACACCGTTAAGCGGAAAGCTGGTGGGTTGGCCGCGTTTGACGGAGCTATCGAAGAGTTTGCCGTCGGTGGTCCAGCCAGAGTAATGAACGGTGACGGTGTCGGCGGCGGCTGGCTTCTTAGTGCCGCTGCCATTTTTAAGAACTTTGGAGGCAAGGCCGGAAGCGGTTTTGGCGGCATCGGCAGGAGCGGCGGCTACATCGGCGGGTGTTTCGGGCATGGTCGGTTCGGCGTGAAGGTTGGAGCTGAGCGTAATGGCCAATGCCATGCCAATCAGGCTCACGGAGCGAAGGAATGTTTGGGTGATACGCATGGCCGGGAAGGTGAGGGGAGCAGCCCGCCATGTCAACCATTCACCACGCGGCCTGTACAAAAATTCCTCAGGACTCAGCGTTCGGCCTCAGATCCGCCATGCCGTCGAGCAAGCAGATTCCCTCTTTGAAGCCTCCCGGAGGGAATGAAAGACGCAGGCAACTCGCTGATTTACGACAGGTTCCTGGATGACGATTTTTACCACCGAGGCGCTCATCCTTTCCCTGTCCCATAGTTTATCTGGTCAGCTCTCAAAATAAGTATAACCGGCCAATCCGGCCCGATACATATCGAGAATTTCGCGGCGTTCCTTGGGGGTGATCAGACCGTCGGCCACCGCTTGTTCGGCGAAGGAACGGAAACGCGTGACGAGTTCCTTCGGGTCGAACTCGACGTAAGACAGCACGTCGGCCACTGTGTCGCCCTCGACCTCATGAGTGTACACCGGCTTGCCCTTTTCCAAATGCACGCCAACCACGTTGGTATCACCTAGCAGGTTGTGCAGGTCGCCCAGGGTTTCCTGATAGGCACCCACCAGAAACACCGCCACATAGTACGGCTCATCCGGCTTGAGGCCGTGCAGAGGCAATACTTTAGCCACGTCCTCCTTATCGATGAAATGATCGATTTTCCCGTCGCAATCGCAGGTGATGTCAGCCAGCACCGCCCGGTTTTGCGGTTTTTCATCCAAGCGGTGGATCGGCATGACCGGGAAAATCTGGTCGATCGCCCAAGAGTCGGGCAAGGATTGGAACAAACTGAAGTTACCGTAGTAGAAATCCACCAGAGTGGATGAGAGTTCGCGCAAGTCCTCGGGAATATCCTCCAACTCGGCGATCAACTTGGAAATGCGCGTGATAATATGCCAGAACCATGCTTCCGCCAGGCCCCGCTCACGCAACGTGGCACTCCCATAGAAAAACTGCGCCCGCATTTGATCGCGATAATAGGCGGCGTCGTTGAAGCACTCCTGCAGGTTTTTCTTACTGACCACCTTGTTGACGTCGATGAGATTGAGCAAACTTTGCGGCGCTTGCTCCGGCACCAGCGGTGCCTTGTCACTACTTTGCGCGCTGGTCACATCCAAAATGTTGAACACCAACACCGAGTAATAAGCCACCACCGCCCGCCCGCTCTCCGAGACCAACGTCGGATGCGCCACTCCGGCCTTGTCGCAGACTTGTGAGACCACCTCCACGATGTCCATGCAGTACTCAGGAATCGAGTAATTGCACGACGAATGGAAATTCGTGTGCGACCCGTCATAATCCACCGCCATGCCGCCACCGATATCCAACACGCCCATCGGTGCCCCCTCCTTGACCAAATCACAATACATGCGCACCGCCTCCGTGGCCCCTTCGCGGATCGCTGCAATGTTAGGAATTTGCGACCCCTGGTGGTAGTGCAGCATTTTCAGACAATCCAAGCGGCCAGCATCCTTGAGGCGGTCCACCACATCGATCACTTGCGATGCATTGAGCCCGAACACCGATTTGTCACCCGCGCTATCCTGCCAGTGGCCTGAACCTCGGGTGGACAAGCGCACCCGGATGCCCAGGTTGGGCTGCACGCCGATATGTTGCGAGCGTTCCAAGATCAGCTCCAATTCCGACGGCATCTCCAGCACCAACATCACCTTGAGTCCCATCTTTTTGGCATGCAGCGCTAAGTCGATGAACTCCTCGTCCTTGTACCCATTGCAAATAATGTACGCCTCCGGATCGTGCATGTGCGCCAAAGCGGCTATCAATTCCGGCTTCGACCCGGCTTCCAGACCGTAGTGGTACTTTTTTCCAAACTCGGAAATTTCCTCGATGACCTGGCGTTGTTGGTTCACCTTGATCGGATAGACGCCGCGGTATTCGCCGGAGTAGCCGTGTTCCCTGATAGCCTTGCGAAACGACAGGTTAATCTCCGTGATGCGCGAATGCAGCAAATCCCGGAACCGCAATAGCACCGGCAAATGGGTGCCGCGATCTCGCAGCCCTTCGATCACCTCATACAGCGCCACCTCCGCCCCGTCATCTGCATCGGCCAGGCGCACGGTGACGTGTCCCTTCCGATTTACCCCGAAAAACCCATGCCCCCATTGTTCCACTCCGTAGAGTTCGGCGGATTGCTCGGGCGTCCATGCTTTGGCACCTTTGCGCTTGACGGGTTTTCTGGCTGAAATAGTTGGCGGAACCATGATGCAATGAATCGAGAGGTTGTCCCGCCCGGCGGACGGCGCACAAGTATGCCCGCTACGCCCGAAGGTTCAATCCCGAACATCCTCAAAAACCAATTCCTCGCCCCCTGCCGCCCATGCGCGTCAAGTTAAGGTTTTTAGCACCAGAACCCGGTGGGCCGGGTGTGCCAGATCCTCCGTGGGTCTTTCCACCCCTATCTCATCCGCGAAGCCACGACAATAAGGTCGTGGCTCCTTATTCACACGATGCCGAGCGGGTAATAAGGTCGTGGCTCCTTATCCACACGATGCCGACCGGGGGCTTGCCCCCACTCAGGCACCGATCACGGCCGCCGCGCCAGTTTCCCCGGTGCGTATGCGAATCGCTTGCTCAACATTGGAAATGAATACCTTACCATCTCCAACTTTGCCAGTGTTCGCACTCTTGACCATCACCTGCGCCATCTTCTCGGCCGCAGCATCATCTACCACCGCCTCGATTTTTACCTTGGGCAGAAAGTCCACGGTGTATTCCGAGCCTCGGTAGATTTCCGTATGCCCTTTCTGGCGCCCGAAGCCCTTGACCTCGGTCACGGTCATCCCTTGGATCCCGGCTTCCGCTAAGGCTTCCTTGACTTCTTCCAACTTGAATGGCTTGATTATGGCTTCGATCTTTTTCATGGTGTATCTATGTGATGAGAGAAAAAGCAAACGGCGTGCCAATTTTTAAAGTGGATTCCCCTTTCGATCTCCCGCCCGCAGACTAGCTTCACGGCCTGGCCATGGCGAGAGGAAAAAACACCTGGCCGAGCTATGAATCTCGCCGTCGTCTCCTCGATAATGACTGGTAGGATGTTGGTAACGCATCCCGCTTGTATGTGAGGGCCAGGTTGAGCAGACTGCGCACATGGCGAAGGTATTGGTGGGACTATCTGGCGGGGTTGACAGCTCCGTGGCGGCGGCATTGCTCGTGGAACAGGGGCACGAGGTGACGGCCGGCTACATGAAAAATTGGGTGAACGCGGAGGGGATTCCGGGGGATTGCCCGTGGGAACAGGATATTGCGGACGCGTGGGCTGTCTCAAAGAAGCTGGGAATCGAGTTTCGGGTCATCGATCTGATCGCGGCGTACCGCGACCGGATTGTGGATTACCTGATTGATGGATATCGCTCGGGAATCACCCCCAATCCAGACGTGTGGTGCAATCGGGAAATGAAATTCGGGGTATTTCTGGATTACGCGTTGGACCAGGGGTTCGGCTACGTGGCTACCGGGCATTATGTTCGCAAACGCACGTTGGCTGACGGGGCGGCCGTCATTCTGCGGGGAGCAGATCCGAACAAAGATCAAAGCTACTTTTTATCATTGATGACCCAACGCCAAGCGCGACTCGGACTGTTTCCGACCGGTGAAATGCTCAAACCGCAGGTGAGGGAGACCGCCAAACGCTTTGGACTGCCGGTGGCAGAAAAAAAAGACAGCCAAGGGATCTGCTTTCTTGGCCAAGTGAAAATGAGCGACTTCCTCCGCCACTACCTGCCCGATTCGGTGGGTGAAATCGTCGATACCTCAGGACGGGTGATGGGCGAGCATCGCGGCTTGCACCTCTACACGCTAGGCCAGCGCAAGGGGCATGGCGTGGCCTCGCCGCGGGATGGCATGGCGTATGTGGTCGTTGGCAAGGATCGTGCGAAAAACCAATTGGTTATCGGATGGGATAGCATGGATTCGCCGGGCTTGTATGCACGCCACTGCGTGATCGGGAGTGTTTCGGCATTGGCTGGGCCATTCAATTCAATGCGGCAGGTGGAAGCCCAACCACGCTACCGGGCGCGAGCTGAGGCCGCTGATCTGACGCCCCGTGACGATGGCAAACTGGAACTCATTTTCCGCAACCCCCAACGCGCCATTGCAGCGGGGCAGATTTGCGCGTTTTACGACGGCGGACAACTGCTGGGCGGTGGGGTGTTTGAAGACGTGTGGTTCGGCGATTGATGGCAGGGCACCCGTTCCCCACAGAAAGATGATTTTTCGCGCAACCTTCGGCCTTCTCCCGGGGTTTGCTCCCACGTATGAATAAGCACACATTCAGTCTGTGCGTCGCTGCGGCGGCGCTTTTCACCATTCCTTCCACCAGTTTCGCACAAGACAAGCCCGCCGGCGATACCCCGGCGCATGCCCCGGGTGCAGGACGCGGTGCTCGCTTCAGTCCCGAGGAACGCCTCAAACAAATGACCCAAGCTCTCGGTCTCACGCAAGAGCAGCAGGATAAAATCAAGGCGATCACCGAGAAAAACGCACCGGCGTTTAAGGCGCTCCGCGAGAAGGGGTTCCAGAACCTCACGGAGGAAGATAAAACCAAAATGCGCGATATGATGAAAAAACAAGGCGAGGAAATCGAAGCGGTCCTCACCCCGGAGCAAAAGGAAAAACAAAAAGCCGAAATGGAAAAACGCCGCGCACAAGGTCGCCCGGGTGCCCAGCCTAAACCCGAGCCCACGCCAGAGCCTGCGAAGTAATCCGAGTACCCCCACAATCTAACCAAAGGCGGAAAGCATCAGCTTTCCGCCTTATTTTTTTGCCGGGGGCCGTCCTGAGCGCTGCCTCACAAGGAATAATTTGGGTGAAATCATGACAGGGTAAAATCATGAAGAAGCGGAATGATGCTGCCGATCTTGGGAATTTGGCTTTCGCTCCGCTCAAGTCTATTTCGATCCGCTCGGTTCCCGCGCTTCAATGACTCTTTGATCGTCAGATCATCAAAATGTGCCAAATCATTTTCTATCAGTCCCTGGAACCATGCCCCCACCTGCTGCTTGCTGCCCATTGATGCAAGTAATCCACGGCCGCTATACCAAAGTATATAAGTATATTTGGAGTTAGAAATGCTTATACTAAAGCATAACTAAAATTAACTTGTCCAGATCATGCGATGTAGGCGTAATACGCACTTCTCTTGCTTTTTTAAGCGATAACCCATGACTGAGAACATGCCCTCGCTTCCCCCCCCCTCTTCATCTTCGTTTGGAATTTAATGCTTATCATTTAGTGCTTTCTCTTCCTCTTCCCATGAACTCATCAACCGCCCACTTCAACCCGGTCCCAGCCCACCAGCGAATCATGCATGCCTCCTGTTGTTTTGTAAAAAGCGATCTCACCGTTTTCCGGCCGAGGCTGCCACGACCATTCCTGGTCTTACTGGCTCTACTCACCTGTGCCAGCGCGTGGAAAGCGGAGGCGGCCGTCACTCCGGTAAGTGGCAACGACTGGACGAAAGTCTATACGGTACCTGCCAACTCAAGCGCAATTTCGCTTACGCATACCGATGCCTACCCAATCAATTCCGGCCAAAATAGATTATTAGTAGTGGGTGTGGCTATCGGATGCAATAACGTCATACCTACTACAACCGTCACATGGGGAGGCAAGACACTTACTCCCTTGACAACCAACCCAGCCACCGGAAATAGAGTCTGGGCCCGGCTTTTCTATTTGAAGGAATCGGATATCGCCTCGGCCAGTGGTAACAATCTGGTGGTTACAGTTGCAGTGACGACTACCCCCGTTTACGGTTTTGTCACCTTCGCTGCCGTCTATCAGGGTGTTGATCAAACGACTATTGTAAGGAACGGCGCTAGCGTCCTTTCTAGTACTACCTCGTCCGTAATAGCAACAACAACCGCGAATATCGCTGCCGGCGACCAGGGTATCTTCCTCGCGGCATTCGGCTTGAATGCCGCAACAGCGACCGCCTACAGCAGTACCGTCACTGGTTGGACAGGAAGTTCCAGCCTGTTTGGCGGTGCCACTACTACTGCTCCAGGAGCATATTACGGGGGCATCGGTGTGAGAAACGCCACCACCGCCGCTACGGGTGAGACTGTGTCGATGACTGTATCGCCCGCAGAAAGAACCAGCATGAGTGTTGTTAGTTTGATGCCAGCAATAATAACCGACAAACTTGCCATCACCAGTGTGCCGGGAAGTGCCACGGCCGGATCGGCCTTCTCGGTCACGGTCCAGTCACAGAACGCCGCCGGCACACCGGTCACCGTGACTGTTGATACGGCTATTTCCCTGGCCTCTTCCGGTACCGGAACATTGACTGGCAACACCGCCACCATTCTTGCGGGGCAAAGCTCCGTGACCCTTTCTGCAATCCAATATTCAAAGGCTGAAGCCCTCACCCTGAGCGCATCGAGTAGCAGCGGCTACAGTCTCAATGCCAGTGCGGCCAGTTCCTCGATCACGGTTGGTGCCGGGGGATTCACAAAGTTGCAACTTCTGATGCCGGGCGAGTCCGCATCCCCCGGATCGGCGACCGGCGAGACCGGCACGCCCATGGCACAGATGGCGGGAACGGCATTCAACGTGACGGTTAACGCCGTGGATGCGAATTGGAATTTAGTCAATATTGTTACGGACACGGTCGGCATCACGTCGAGCGATGCCAACGCGACACTCCCGGCCAACTCTGCATTGAGCGCGGGCACTGGGACTCGCAGCGTCACATTCAAGACCGGCGGCAGCCGGACTCTCACTGCCACGGATGGCACCGATAGTTTGAAGACGGCCAGCACCGGGACAGCCACCACGGTGAATGCGGGCACAGCGAGCAAATTGCAAATGCTGATGCCGGGTGAAACGGCTGCGCCGGGAACAAGCGCCGGCAAGACCGGCACACCCACGGCGCAAATAGCAGGTACGGCATTCAATGTTACGGTCAATGCGGTGGATGCCAATTGGAATTTGGTGAGTAGCACGCATACCGTTGGGGTCACCAGCACGGATGCCAATGACACCGCGCCAGCCAATGCCGCACTGGTGGCGGGAACCAAGATCTTTGCGATTAATAACAAGACGGTGGGCAATTGGACCGCCACGGCCACCGACACAACCGCTACGATCTTGTCAGCCAATACCAGTTCGAGTTATACGGTCAATGCCGGAGCGTTCACCAAATTGCAACTCCTGATGCCGGGCGAAACAGCATCTCCGGGATCTGCGACCGGCAAGACCGGCACGCCCACGGCGCAAACGGCGGGCACGGCGTTCAACGTGACGGTCAATGCCGTGGACGCGAATTGGAATCTGGCGACCACTGCTGGCGACACGGTCGGCATCACGTCAAGCGATGCCAGCGCGACGCTCCCGGCGAACGCCGCGTTGAGCGCTGGCACTGGAAGCCGCAGCGTCATGCTTAAAACCGGCAGCAGTCAGACGGTTACTGCCTCGGACATTACCGATGGCGCAAAATCTGCCAACACCGGAGCTGCCACCGCAGTGAATGCGGGCGCGGCGACGCAGTTGGTAGTGACGACGCAGCCTCCGGCGCGCACGGCGGCTTCGACGGCCTTTGCGACGCAACCGGTCGTGAAGATTGAGGATGCGTTCGGCAACGTGGTCACGACTGGAACGGATGCCACGCGGGTGGTGACGGTTTCTCTAACATCCGGCAGCGGGACACTGGGCGGAACGCTCATCGCGACCGCCGTAGCAGGCGTGGCAACCTTTACGGGTCTTAATATCAACACCAAAGGCAGTGGCAAGGTGCTTGGGTTCACAACCACCGGTGGCGTCATCACCGGCACCACCTCCGACCCGTTTGCCATTGGCGACGCCAGATATGCGATTGCTAATGCAGCCTGGAATGTGAATTCAACCTGGTCTGGGGCATCGGCCGGGTCGACAAGCGGGGTCTATCCGGTGGACGGGGACGATGTTTATATTGGGGAAGGTGCAAGCGCCCGTACGGTGACTATCCCAACGGGCCTCACCCTGGCGTGCGGTTCACTGAACATGGGCGGCGGGGCTCTAGCCGGAATACTTACTTTTAGCGGGACGAGCACGCTCACTGTGAGTGGCAATGTGACCATGAATCGCGCAACTGCCACCAGCATCACCTCTACCATTGGTTTAGGGACCAGCACCCTGATAGTGAATGGAAATCTTGATCTGGCGCATCACACGACATCATCAACGGACGCCGTGAGGATCAATCAAATTACAATTTCGACGGGCACGCTTACTGTCGGCGGTGATCTTATTTTCAGTGCTGAAGCAGCCGCGCAAAGCAAGATTGTGTTCAGCAGTGCCGGCACGCTGAACCTCGCGGGGGCGTTCTCGCTCGCAAGCAATTCGGGCACGCTTACGCCATCGACTGGCACGGTGAATTTCAACGGCACGCTTGCCCAAACCATCCCCATCGGGGTCAGCGCGGTGACCTACTACAATCTCAATGTCAACAATACAAGCGCCAGCGGGGCCTCGCCCAGCGCCACCATCACGGGCACGAATTTGACGGGCAACCTGAGTGTGCAGAGCGGCACCTTCGCCAACGGTGGCTTTGCCATCACTTTGGCCTCCGCCAAGAATTTTTCCGTTGCCAACGGAGCCACCTTTGATCTAACAGGTGCATCCATCATGGTGGCAGTTTCAGGTGGCACGAAGACCTTTGGAGCCAGCAGCACGGTTGACTATGCGGGCACCACGCAGTCTGTTTCAGCCGAGACCTATGGCAATCTTTCGGTGAGCGGGAGTGGCATCAAAACCGTTGCAGGCAATACGGTGGTGGGTGGTGTTCTGTCCATTTCAAGTTATCTTAACATGAGCACCTATCAGTTGAGTGGTGCCTTTACCACGGCAGGCGGCGGGGTTTTGCAGACATCCAACACATCGTCCACCCCGATGCCTGCGGGCAAGACCTGGAATATCAAAGTGAATTATCTGAGTGGCGGTCCTCAGACACTGATGGGTGGTATCTATCAGGGCGCGAACCCCAGTTTGCAAATCCAAAACGGTAATTCCGGTAACACCGCCTCCGGAGATATCACTATCACCTATGGTTCGCTTGCACTTAAGGGGACGTCCGGTTTGAATATGAATGGCTACAACCTGACTATTTCCGGGAATGTCCCAGGCAGCCTCGCAGGCTCCTTCGAGGGTATCAGTAAGGATTCCACGGCCACCTTCACGGCCGGTTCCGGCACTGTCACCTATGATCGCGATGACGATCAATCCCTCTGGACCAATTCTGCCATCACCTACAATAACCTGGTGCTGACCGGGTCCGGCTTGAAGCCGATTCCGACGGGAACTGTGGTGAATGGCAATTTGTCGATTGGCGACTGCCACGCCAGCGTGGCGACGGGTAGCAACGTCAGTGTCGGAACACTCACACTTGGTGGCCTGGGCCGGATTAACGGCACTTGGGGGTCAACCAGTTCGAGCGCCACCTATAAGAACGATACCTACTTTGACGCGACAAGCGGCTATCTAACCATCACGACGAGCACCCGGACGACACCCAGTGTAACGACATGGCCGACGGCCAGCGGCATCAGCTATGGACAGACGTTGGGTGACTCTGAGTTGAGCGGTGGTTCCGCCGCAGCGACCGGCGTTTACGCCTTCACAACACCATCCACTATGCCGAATGCGGGTGCGGCGAGTCAGGCCGTGACCTTTACGCCAACCGACACGACCAGTTACATCACGGCTGCCAGCACGGTGAGTGTGGCGGTCGCCAAGAAGGCGCTGACGGTGACGGCGACGGGTGTGAATAAGGCTTATGATGGCAATGCCACGGCGACGGTCACGCTTGCGGACAATCACCTGGGCTCAGATATCGTGACCACCCAATACACGGCTGCATGCTTTAACAGCGAAACTGTGGGCACTGGCAAAACGGTGAGCGTCAGCGGGATTTTAATCACGGGCGGGATGGACGCTGGCAACTACTCGCTCGGGAACACCACGGCGAGCACCTCGGCCAATATCACGGCAGGTGCCCTGCACCATTTTGCAATCTCGTCCATTGCCTCGCCGCAGTCGGTTGGTACGGCTATCACGGGCCTCACTCTAACGGCGCAGGATGCTAACGATAATACGGTGACCGGGTTTGAGAGTACGGTGAGCTACAGCGGCACGGCGGGTATTTCCGGCAGCTCGGCGGTCTTCACGGCTGGCGTGCTGAGTAACGCGAGTGTGACGCCAATCTGGTCCGGCAAGGGCCGGGCACTCATGGTAACCGGATCCGGGATGACCGGCACCAGCACCTTTGACGTCAGCGGCCAACAGTATGCCACGGGATCCTTTACCTGGGATGACGGAATGGTTGCTAACTGGTCGCCTAATACTGGCGGGAACTACGACTCATCAATCTGGCTTGCCGGAAATAATGCCATTTTCGAGGGCACGGCGGGCACGGTGAGCCTCGCATCCGGAGGAACTACCGCCAATACCATCACGTTCAATACCACTGGCTACACGATTCAAAATGATACTCTCACATTGTCGGGGCCCGCGAGCATCATCCATAACGGCGGTGCTATCACCAGCACTATCAATTCGATCATTGCGGGCAGCGCGGGATTGAACATCGAAGGCGGAGGCACGCTCACTTTGGGAAATTCGAATACTTACTCGGGTACGACGGCCATCACTAACGGCATCTTGAAGATTGCTTCGGCTAACAATATCGGAAGTGGCAGTACGGCGCTCACGCTCGGGGCGTCAACCACCAGCGGCCGGCTGTATGCCACAGCAGACGGTATAGCACTCACGCAATCGCTGATGTTCAATTTTGGTGGCGGCAATTTCCAGATAGACTCAGGAACCCTAATCCTCAGCGGTTCTTCCAGCGGGCCGGGCGGCCTCCATACCTTTGGACACGGCACGGTGGAAGTGCGCAACACCATCGGGGCCTCGGGCAAACCGATCATCGATACCGACAGCACGCTGAAGTTAGGCACGGGGGCCGGCAATTTCAGTGCAAACCATTTTGATGTGAATTCCGGTGGCACCTTCGACCTGAATGGAAATAGCTTCGCCACCGCCGGTGGCATTCTTAGCCTGGCTGGTACAGGTGTGGGCAATGGGGGGGCGCTCATCAATAGCTCCACATCCACACCGGCCACTGTGTCGGCTAGCATCGGATCCATCAGCTTGTCCGCTGATGCATCCATCGGTGGAGTCGGCCACCTGAACATCCAGCCTCCGATCTCGGGAACCAGCAAAACCCTCACCAAAGTCGGTAACGGCACGGTTACGCTGGGGATGAGCGGTGCAATGACTGATGGAACTGGCGGAACTATCACTCATAGCGGAGGTTATACTATCCATACTTTCGATTCTTCCGAGACATTCACGCCCAGTGCCGCTGGGAATGTTGAGGTCCTAGTTATTGGCGGCGGCGGTGGTGGTGGTGGTACTGGCTCAGGTGGTGGCGCTGGCGGGTATGTTTACAACTCAGCTTTTGTCGTTACGGGAGCTACGATTAGTGTGACGGTTGGTGCGGGTGGCGAGGGTGGTTCTAATGGTAGTTTCGGTTCTGGTACTGCGGCGGACGGAACAATAGGAAGCGCCTCGGTATTTTCTTCTCTGACAGCTGAAGGTGGCGGAAAGGGAGTGAGCCATAATAATGCAAATCTGGAAGGTATCACCGGCGGCAACGGCGGCAGCGGTGGTGGTGGCCCTATGACATCTATTGCTTACACCACAACCGGAGGCGCGGCTTCCAGTGGTAATGCTGGTGGAGAAGGTTATCTGGAGAGTTCTTGGACTGGCGTACACGGTGGTGGTGGCGGCGCCGGAGCTGTTGGTGCGGCTGGTGGAAACGCATCAGGTACCAGCGGGAAAGGTGGTATAGGACTCGCTAATTCAATCTCAGGCACTTCTGTAACCTACGCTGGCGGCGGTGGTGGCGGAGAAATTACCGCAACTTTTTCAGGTGCTGGAGGCTCTGGCGGCGGAGGCAACGGTGGGTATAACGCGGCAGGAACATCTGGAACGGCCAATACAGGTGGCGGTGGGGGCGGTGGGGGTTTTAATACTACCTATTTTGCCGGTGGGGCTGGCGGTTCAGGGGTCGTGATCGTGCGATATTTGACTGCCACTTTCACCGCGCACACCTACAGCGGCGCTACCACCATCAGTGCCGGAACCTTGGCGTTGGACAGTGGCAGTTCGATAGCTAGCACGCCAGTCATCAGCATTGCCGGTGGCGCGACCTATGACGTTGCGTCCGCAATGGCTGCCACGGTGGGTGCCGGGACATTGGGCGCCACACAAACGCTCGAAGTGAGCGCCTGCACCAGCAGTGCTACACTAGCAACAGCGACCGATCATGGTCTCACCTTGAATGCAGTGAGCCCCCTTAAATTCACGGCGTACACGCCTGGATATGTGCCCCTGACCTTGTCTGGCGCTGGCACGCTGATGTTGGGTGCGAGTTCGCCGGTGTCGGTTACTGTAGTGAATGGTAGCTCGGCATTGCAGGTAGGCACCTACAAATTGATAGCAAAAGGAGCCAGTGGGTCGGTGGCACAGGTCCCCGGTGGGGTCCTCACGGTCGATGGTGACGGTGTCAACGGGGTAGGCTCGCTGCAGGTCAATAGCGGCGAACTCTATCTGGTGGTTAGCGCCGCGGCCCCTAGCAAACTGGTGATGAAGACTGAGCCGTCTGAGAGCGTCACTGCCGGTGGGGCATTCGTCACCCAGCCGGCGGTTTATGTAGAAGATGCTTTTGGCAATGTCGTGACTGACAATAGCAGCACGGTGACTGCCACGGTGCAGACGGGTACAGGGCCGTTGACCGGTACACTCACGGCGGTGGCGTCCGGCGGCGTGGCGACGTTCAGCGGTTTGGCGGCACCGATGTTGGTGCAAAGCGGATTGAAACTTACATTCACTGGCGTCGGTCTAACGAGCGCGGCGGACACGACGAGTATCACGGTGAAGAACGGATTTTACGAGGCGTGGATAACGACCCATCACCCTGGTCTAGCAGGTGACAACAGCCTGCCGGGTGCCGACCCTGATGGGGATGGTCTGAGCAATTTACAAGAGTACGCCTTTGGCACCAATCCGACGACCAGCGGAGGCAGCATCGTTTACACTGGCGCGTTACTCACTGCGACCGGTCCGCCCTATGCCGCCAATTTTGCCAGTGGGACCGGTGGCTGGGACTTCCGCGCGGTGTTCTGCCGCCGAGTGAATTTTTCGGCTTTGGGGTTGAGCTACGCGCTGCAATTCAGCGCGGACAATGACGTATGGGTGGGTAGCGAGGCCACGCCGAGCGTGTTGGCAACCGATGCGGGGAATGTGATGCAAGCGGTCTATGTGCGCTATCCATTATTCATCCGCCCCGGCGGAGTGGTGAAGAAGGCGCAGTTTTTCCGAGTGGGTGTTTCGATCACTCCTTGAGTTAGATAGTTAAGCTAACAATTTCCCCCCCCGATTTAACACATCATGAAAGCTAAACTTCGGATTTCTGCGGTGCTTGTAACTCTAGCTCTGATAGGGGAAGCATCAGCAGATATCATCTATAGCAATCTCCAAAACACCGCCATTCCCACCGGCTGGACCGGCGTGACGCTGAGCGTCAATGGCGGATCCTTCAATCCGTTTTTCGGCGGGGTCGGGGTGGCCAATGACTCGCTATTTCAGCCAGCACGCGATGGCACTGGTCAGTTAGATACAATTCTGAATCTATCGGTGGGGACCACGATCGGCTCCAGCAACGGGGCGCTGAATTTTTCCGCGGGGGTAGGCGGGTCTGAGGATCACTTGGGAAGCACTTACACCGCCGGCACGGAAGGTTATATTGGCTTCAATGCCAACGGTGATTACGGCTGGATGCGCGTGGTTTTCACCAATAACACCGGCGGTGCACTCATCAAGGATTGGGCCTACGACAACTCCGGCAGCAGCGGCGCAATCGTCGTCGGTCGGGTGCAGGAAAGCATGGTTGACAGCAGCCATAACTTGGTGACCCTCTCACCCGGGAGCAGCGAGACATTCACTCTCGGCTCGGTGCTCGCCGATAAAGGCAGCGGTGTAACCAACAGCGTCGTCAAGACCGGCGCTGGCACCGTGACCCTCACCGGCTCCAACACGTACAGCGGCAGCACCACAATCACCAGCGGCACACTGGCCATCGGTGCCAGCACTGCGCTTGGCAGCAGTCAGGTCATCGACGTGCAATCCGGGGCCACGTTGGATGTGAGCGCCATTGCGGGTGGCTGGACGGTTGGCGGGACCGGTGCGAGTCTTTCAGGCAATGGGACGGTTGTAGGTAATATCACGATCAGCTCAGGCGCGATTCTAGCTCCCGGCAGCAGTGTGGGCACGCAAACGTATACTCAGGACCTCACCCTCAACGGCTCGATCTTCAATTGGGAGATCGATAGCACTCAGGTGCAAATCCGGGGTACGGGGTATGATGCCGTCGACGTCGGCACCACACTGGGAGGAACTGCTGCCATCTTCCGCATTATCACCGGCGACTCTACCTACAACCAGCCGTTCTGGAGCGTGCAGCACTCGTGGAACGACATATTTAATTATGCGAGTATCACCACGAGCTTGGAGAGTATTTTCAGTGGCGGATTCAACTATTCGGCATCACCGACCGGCCAGGGTACGTTCAGTTGCCAAACCAACACGTTGCTGTG
>JBAXOP010000099.1:0-16671 GCA_037133195.1 Verrucomicrobiota bacterium
CAAAGATCACATCCGATCCCCAGCGTTCGAGTTCCGCAAGCAATTCTTTCATCGGTGCCACCGACCTTGCGCCGGGACCCAAGCCCGGCGCAAGCGCCAATCCAAGGAAGCCACTTTTCCCAAAGTCCCTGCTTTACAAGCTGCCAATTGCCCCATAGTTTTGCCGCCCCATGATTTTAGCTGCAATTGAATGGCTCCCCATCATCATCCAACTCTTGTTGGTGGTCTTCGTCCTTGTCTGTCTGCTGATGACCCTGCTCATCCTGATGCAGCGCCCGAAACAAGAAGGTCTCGGAGCCGCGTTTGGTGCCAGCGTCACCGATCAGGTGTTCGGTGCCCGTACCACCAACGTGCTGCAACGCGGCACCGTCTATCTGGGGTCCATGTTCTTCATTCTCAGCTTGGCCTTGGCCATCCTAATCGGTCACCAAAACAAGCAAAAGGGCCTCACCAGGGAAGTCAGACCACAACCCGTCGCCGAAAAACCCACCGCCGCGCAACCCGCAGTGGTACCGCCGGCTGCAGCCACCGCGCCGGAAACTCCCGCAACGCCGGCTCCTGCCACCCCGGATGCCCCCGCGACTCCAGCCACTCCGGCTCCAGCCACTCCGACTCCAGCCACCCCGACTCCAGCCACTCCGGCACCCGAGCCAACACCGGCGCCGGCACCGGCCCCTGCGGCTCCTGCGCCCGCGACTCCCGAGTAGGACAAATCAGCCTTCTAACTAAGGAGCGACGACTTTAACTGTCGTCAAGCGGAAGAGTGGCCCATGAATGACTGCCGAAGGCTCGCTGCATGATCGTTCCTTCCGCACGACGACACGCAGGGCGTCTCGCTCCCTAAGGATCTGGGCACCATCCCGCCAACGCTCACTGAGGCTTGCCTTGGAAATGACCGGAGGTTACGATTCGACCCAATGCACGCCGCCACCCACACCCAATTTTTTCACACTGGCAGCCCGGCTGAACCGGTCAGGCTGCGCGACGGGGAGCTGCTGCCAGGCATTACGCTGGCCTACGAGACGTGGGGGGAATTGAATGCGGAGCGCAGCAACGCGATTCTGGTATTTCACGCACTGTCTGGTTCCCACCATGCGGCTGGCTTCAATCCCGAGTTACCGGAAGTCGGCGAGTTCTGGCAACCCGAACTCCACGAAGGCTGGTGGAATGTAATGATCGGCCAAAAAAAAGCCCTCGATACCCGCAAGTTCTTCGTCATCTGCGTCAATTACCTCGGCGGTTGCTATGGCAGCAGCGGCCCATCATCCACCAATCCGGCCACCGCCAAGCCGTGGGGTGCCTCATTCCCGTCGGTCACCGCCGCCGACCAAGCGGAAGTCGCTGGCCAACTCCTCGACCACCTCGGCATCGAACAACTCAACGCGGTGGTCGGTCCCTCGGTGGGCGGCTTGGTCGGACTGACGTTTGCCACGCGCTTTCCGCAGCGGGTGCGCAATGTCATCTCCATCGCCGCAGGTTTCAAAACCACCGTGCTCAACCGGCTCATTCTCTTTGAGCAAATCCTCGCAATCGAAAACGACCCGCATTTCAATGGCGGCGATTACTACGCCAACCAGGCCCCACTCTATGGCTTGGCGCTGGCCCGCATGATTTCCCACAAAACGTTCGTGCACCTCGATGCCATTGAAAAGCGCGCCCGCCAGGATGTGATCCAACCCGATGACGTACTCGCCTGGTACCGGGTGCGCGACCAATTTCAAAGCTACATGCTCCATCAGGGGAAAAAGTTTGTGCGCCGCTTTGATGCTAACACCTATCTACGTATCATCGATATGTGGTCGCGCTATGACGCCACGCTGGAGGGCGACGCGGAGAGCCCGGCAGCCTTGTTCGAGCGTTCCCGCGAAGCCGGCCAGCACTGGCTGGTGTTTTCCATCGACTCAGATTTCTGTTTCTATCCCGAGGAGCAATCCGAATTGGTCAAACACCTCGAAACCGCCAAGGTCGAGGTGATGCATATCACCGTCCACTCTGACAAAGGCCACGACTCGTTCCTGCTGGAACCGCGGCTTTACACCCCACACATCGCCTGGCTGCTAGCCAGATGAGTGGGTGCCCCCATCATTCTGGACAGAGAAAAGAAACCTCACGCCCCGATGCTCCCAGTCCTCTCAGGCATGTCGCCGCAAGCGCTTTCCGCTTGGTTAAAGCAAGCCGGCCAACCCGCGTTCCGCTATACCCAAATCCTCGATTGGATATGGAAAAAACAGGTGCGTTCGTTCGCCGACATGAGCAACCTGCCTGCGTCGCTGCGGGCCGCTTTGACCGGAAATTTCCGGTTGCATGCGCTCACTCATACGCACACCCAGGGAGCGGCCGACGCGACGCGCAAATTATTGTTTCGGCTGGACGACGGGCGCTATGTGGAAAGCGTGTTGATGGCGGCCAACCCGGCGCTATACGGCGACACATCCGACCGCCGGACGCTGTGTGTTTCCTCGCAAGTGGGTTGCGCTTATGGCTGTAAATTTTGTGCATCCGGGTTGGCGGGGTTCACCCGCAATCTGGACGCCGGCGAAATTGCCGGTCAAGTGCTTGCGGCGCAACGCCTCACCGGCGAACGCGTGGATAACCTGGTCTTCATGGGCATGGGCGAACCGCTCGCCAATCTCGACCACCTGCTCGCCGCCATCGGCCTCATCACCGGCCCACAAACCCTCCACCTGGGTGCCCGCCATCTCACGATTTCCACCGCTGGCTTGGTCCCGCAGATTCGCCGCCTGGCCGATCACCCCCAACAAATCCGCCTGGCTGTTTCTCTCCACGGTGCCAGCGATGAGGTGCGCGACAAAATCATGCCCGTCAATCGCAAGTGGCCACTCGCCGAATTGTTGGATTCACTGGATTACTGGAATTCGCTCAAGAAACAAAAACTCACCCTCGAGTATATTCTCATCGCCGGCCTCAATGACTCACAGGAACAGGCGGCCCTGCTGGCCCGCCACGCCCGCCGCCTGCATGCAAAAATCAATCTCATTCCATACAACACGGTCGATGGCCTGGAATGGCAACGACCGACTGATAGCCACTGCCGCGCGTTTCTCGCCACCCTCCAACGCGCCGAACTCACCGCCACCCTGCGCTCTGAAAAAGGCCACGACATCGCCGCCGCCTGCGGCCAACTCCGCCTCAAACAGGAAACCGCGGAAGGGTTTCTCAAGTCATCAGCGATCAACCTAGATAGAAAAATAGAAACCACGGATTGCTCGAAATGCACGGATAATGAATGAGTTCTGAGGTGTTTGGTATTCATCTATCGCGGCAACCTGATAATTGATAGATCAAGGCATTCTTATCCGTGTAATCCTCTCCAATCCGTTAAATTTGCCTGATTCTTTGAAAAGCAGTCAGTCAGGCCATCTCGCTGTACTCGGTTGTGGCAATAAACGGCGCTACGACCCTTTCCCTCGTCCTTTTTCAATTAGAACGCGCAGCGCAGCGGGATTATTCGGGGTAACGGCCGATCCGTCGGCGTTAAGGGTCGTGCCGCCGGTCGCACAACTCTGCGTCACGCCGCCCGTGGTGGTCAACGTCAGCGTGCCACCGCCCATGACCCATCCACCGGTGGCGCTGCCGCCGCTGCCGATCAAACCGATTGCGAGAGCATTGCCGATATTGAGCGTGCCCGCATTGACGGTGGTCGCACCGGTGTACGTGTGCACATAAACACCTAACCCACCCCTCCGCATAGTCCCCAAACGGGGGACAAGTCGTGCCAGTCCTCTTCCATTCATCATTCATCCCGTCGCCCGGTAACGCGGCGCAATCCTTTAGCCGCCAGGGCAACTTCCTGCCCAGTTAGTCCCGTCGTTGTCAGCCCATCGGCGGTGCAAGCTCCGGAGTAACGGAGATGCGCCCGTGCCGGGCAATGTCCGCGATTTGTGGTTGACATGCGGGCCGCCCGTCTGCCAGATTTCACTTAACCAAGCCGTCATGGATGAGCACAATCCGCGCGGCTGACAGGTTTGTGTCCGTTTCATACGTATCATCGCAAGCAACCAAAAACACCATGAGTCAACCAAGTCCACTCCCATCCTACATCGCCGGTGCCTCCCCCAATCCGCAGGCCAACCGCGCCCCCTGGTTCAAAAACATCGCCCCCACCTATGCGGGTATCTTTTTGTGGTTCGTGTTTTGGCAAGATGCCGTCAACGCACCCAACCAAGGCGGTCTGCTTTCTTGCGGCATTGGCTGGGCACTCCTAAGCTTGGTCATCGCCGCTCTGGTCTGCCATTTCCTGTTTTACATGGTGCCCGGCATGTTGGGCATGCGCACCGGCCTGCCGCTTTACATCATTGGCACCTCCCTGTTTGGGGCACAAGGGGGCTTTTTCCTACCTGGTTTCCTCATGGGTGTGCTGCAATTCGGTTGGCTCAGCGTTAATGTGTATTTCTCCTCCTTGGCGCTGGCGCAGGTCATCCCTTTACCACCCGAAGTGATCATGGTCGGCTGGGGGGTGCTAGCAGCCTTCGTCGGCCTCAAGGGAATCCAATATGTGGCCAAGGTTGCCACCTATCTGCCGCTCATTCCGCTGGCCGTCCTACTCATTTTACTGGCCAAGACGGCCGGTGGCATTGCCACCTTTGATGCACCGGCGTTCATTGCCATGACCGCGAAAGCGGCCCCGAAGGCACCGGCGGCACTGGGCAGCTTTGGGGTACTGGCGGCCATGCTGACCTTTGTCGTTGGATTTTTTGCCACTGCCGGCGCGGCCGGGGTTGATATTGCCAGCAACGGGCGCAACAAGGGTGACGTCAGCATGGGCGGTATCGTTGGCATTGCGCTGGCCATCATCGTCACGGCAGGTATTTCGATCCTCATCGTCGCTGGCACCTATGGCACACCAGACCTGTGTGCTGATGCTGTCAAGGCAGCCGCCGGCAAAGACGGCTTGATTTTGCAGACGCCAAACCTCATTTCAGTGTTGATGGGCAAGAGTGCGGGGGTGATCATGTTTCTGCTTGCCGTTGCGGCGTTCCCGCCGGCCTGCTTCTCCTCGTTCATCGCTGCCAATAGCTTCAAGACCACTTTACCGGGCGTCAACCCCTTTATCTCCGTCGGTATCGGTACGGCTGTGGCCATCCTGTTGGCCGTCACCGGCCTGGCGGGCAAAGCGATCATCGTATTCGTCATTATCGGTGCCACCTTCGGCCCAATCCTGGGTGCCATGGTCGTCGAGTATTTGCTCAACGGCGGCAAGTGGAGCGGGCCGCGGGCCGGCTTCAATCCCGCCGGTTGGATCTCCTGGCTGCTCGGTGCCATCGTCGGGGTGATGCCGATCCTCAACATCTACCAGGTGCCCGCCGCTCCGGTCGCCGCCTTCCTTGTCGGGGCCGTGGTCTATGGCATATTATCCAAGCTGGGCATGCAATCCGCCATCGTCCCGCTTCCCGCCGCACTGGCCGATACGACCAAGTAATCCCCAGTTTCCCTCATCCAACACCCGCCAGGCCGCCCTCCGGCCAAGCGGGTGTGGCACTTGGAGTAAGGAGACACCCCATTCTTGTGGTGATAGTGGAAGGGTGGCTCATGGGTACGTGCCGCTGGCTCTGTTTCACGGCAAGCCCCTCCGCACAACGACAGTAAAGTCGTCGCTCCATAACCGGCCACAGCCGGGTGGAGCGACTCAGGCGTATCATCCAGGCTCCGTGCAACAATCTGCCCCGCCTCCCGCCTTGTGCGCCTGCCAAATCGCCCCAACGTCCCCTCCCCTGCGGCACTATGACCCTGACTGGCACCTGCGATATTTCGCCTGGCTTGATTATCAGCGGAAATTTTCGGACTTGCGGGCAGTGGGCAAGCCGTCGATGATCGGGGTCTTGAGCATGACTTGGACCCACACGGCACGCAAACTGCTACTATCACTGACGACCCCGCTGCTGCTAATCGGCAGCGAGGTAACCACGACGGCAGAAGGCCTGGAAAAGCTCAGCCTCGCGGATGGTTTTGACTATCCGGTGGGCAAGCCGGACGGCACGGGTTACTACAAATCGCGGGGCTTGCGGTTACGCTCGCCGCAACATTTCGGCGAGGATTGGAACGGCCGGGGTGGCGGCAATACCGACCTCGGGGACCCAGTCTATAGCATCGGCGATGGCATCGTCACCTTTGCCTACGACGTCCGGGGCAGTTGGGGCAATGTGGTCATTGTGCGTCACGCCTACCGCGATGCCGCCAGCGGTCAGGTGAAATTTTGCGATTCGTTCTACGCTCACGTGCTGGCCATCACGACCCGGGTGGGGCAGAAAGTGAAGCGCGGCCAGCAGGTGGCCACGCTTGGCAACAACCACGGGATGTATCCAGCGCACTTGCACTTTGAAATCCGTTACAACATCCACATTGGCATGGAGCGTGGCAATTTTCCGGCAGACACGAAGAATTTTGCGGATCCGAGCCAATTCATCACCCAGTATCGGCGTCTCAACCACGAGTGGGGTCAGGTGGCGGTTCCGGTTGGCACCTATCAGGAATACAAGGGTTTCAAAGGCCTCTGAGGGCCTCTTGCGGCTCTCTTTTCCTCATTCTAGTATCCAGGCCCCGTGCAAAAATCCGCCCTGCTCGCCACCCGGGTGCCAATATTTCCGGTTGAATTTTGCAGGTGTGGCGCTAGACTCCCCGCCGATGAAAACAAATTATTTGGTTTGCCTGCCGGCTGTTATGTTGTTAGCCTCATGCGCTCAAGATACCATGACCGGGGACGTCTATCGGCAAGGTGATATCCGCCAAGCCCAATCCGTCAGCTTCGGGACAGTCACCTCCGTCCGACGCGTCAAAATCGAAGGCGGCCACGAGGTCGGCACCGTGGTGGGGGCGCTGGCTGGCGGCTTGCTCGGCAGCCAATTAGGCCGGGGTCGTGCCGCACACACCGCCGGAGCGGTCGGTGGCGCAGTGGCCGGTGGCGCGATCGGCTCCAACGTGGAACAATCGATGGGCAACCGCGCCGGCATTGAAATCACCGTGCAGATCAAAAATGGCAGCTCGATATCGGTGGTGCAACAAGCCAATCCCCATGAGTCGTTCAATGTGGGTGACAGCGTGCGCGTCCTGACCTCTGGCAGTGGCACCCGTGTGACTCACTGATGCCATGCGCTTTGACGATTTGAGTTGAATCATATGCCCACAACCTTGACGCAGCGGGCCGGTTGCGCCAGTGTGGCCGTTGCACACCAACCCCCTCATGAAAATCCGTAATTTCCTCGCCGCCTTGGTTACCTCCGCGTCTGCGGTGGCCATCTCCCCTGCCGCCCCAGCCACCTCCCACATCCTGCTGCTGGCTGGCCAGCCGTCTCACGGACCGGGCGAACACGAGCATAATGCCGGTGTGCTGCTACTCAAAAAATGCTTGGATGCCAGCGGCCTGCCGCTGACAACCACCGCCCACCTGGGTGCCCAATGGCCCAGCCCAGAGGAACTCGCCCAGGCCGACACAATCCTGTTTTATGCGGACGGCGGAGGCGGCCATTTCATGCTGGCAGATGATCATCTCGCGCAAATCACCAAGGAAATGCGCCGCGGCGCCGGCCTCGTCTGCCTCCACTACGCCGTCGAATTCCCCGTGGACAAAGGCGGCCCGCAGGCACTCGATTGGATGGGCGGATTTTTCGAGGCCAACTGGAGCGTCAATCCGCATTGGTTGGCCGATTACAAAAACCTGCCGCAGCATCCGGTCAGCCGCGGGGTGAAGCCGTTTACCAGCCACGATGAATGGTATTTCCACATGCGCTTTGCCGACCCTGAAAAGGGACAACTCACCCACGTGCTAGCTGCGGTACCGCCAGCCAGCACCATGGCCCGCAAGGACGGACCACACGAAGGCAATCCCACCGTGCGGGCGGAGGTCGCTGCCAACAAGCCGCAGTCCACCGCCTGGGCCTTTGAGCGCAAGGACGGCGGTCGTGGTTTCGGGTTCACTGGCGGTCATTTCCACAAAGGCTGGGGCAATGCGGAGCAGCGCAAACTCGTGCTCAACGCGATCTTGTGGACCGCCAAGGTGGAAGTGCCCGTCAATGGCGTGGCCTCTGAGGTCACCGCCGAAGACCTCAAGACGAATCTCGACCGCAAGTAACGGGATTATACGCTCAGCCCTTGGTAAGAAACTCGGGCGAGGTCGGGGTGATCGGCGCTTCGATCCATTTGCCATGCTCGCGGATGAGGTCCGTGAGACGGGTGACCGCCTCACTTTCCGGAATATTAAATTGGACGGCGGTTTTTCCGACATACAAATTGATTTTGCCCGGCGCACCGCCGACGTAGCCGAAATCCGCGTCGGCCATCTCGCCGGGGCCATTGACGATACAGCCCATCACGGCGATGCGCACGCCCTTGAGGTGACCAGTGGCTGCACGGATCTTTTGGGTGGTTTGTTGCAGATTGAAGAGCGTGCGTCCACAACTCGGACACGCCACATAATCGGTTTTGAAAATGCGACTGCCGGCGGCTTGCAAAATGTTATAGGCCAAGCGCAGCGACAGGCCGGGAGCAGGCTCGCCCCTGACCAGAATGGCGTCGCCGATGCCGTCGCACAGAAGCGAACCGAGGTTGATGGCGGCGTTGAGGGTGGCTTGCAACGCCCCCTCAGCCGATATTGTCAGTTCAGCAGGAGCACAGGTGTCCTTGAGCAAAATCGGATGGCGAGGGTCGGCAAGGGCGGCGAGCAACCGGAAAGCGTGGATGACATCCATTGCAATGCCGTCGGCCACGGTGATGAGTTGGGGCGTGGCGGCCGCATTGAGCTGGGCGATGGCGGCGGCGTCGCGAGGGTCGAGTTGGCAGACGCCGGATTGTTCGAGAACGGCCTCGGGTTTAAAGTCGCCCATAGCGGGGATTTTGTGGGCGATGGCGTTCCAGCGGTCCTGGGTGGTAAATACGCGCAACGTGTGCTCGCCACCGATTTCATGCCCCATCACACTGATAACCGAACTCTTGCGGCGCTGATAGGTGAACGGATCGTACGTAGCGGTAACTGCGACGTCCCGCTGCAGGCCACCGCCGCAGCCACCGCCGCAGCCACCGCCGCAGCCACGCACCAAGGCTTGGGCGACGGGGATCTCATGGATCGAGTCTTCGGTGAGTGAGACGCGAATTGTATCACCGATCCCATCGGCTAGCAACGAGCCAATACCGATGGCACTCTTGATGCGGCCGTCCTCACCATCACCCGCTTCGGTGACGCCTAGGTGGATCGGGTAATTCCAGTCCGGTCCCTCGGCGGCGAGCCGGGCAACGAGTAACCGGTATGCCTCAATCATCACCTTCGGGTTGGACGCCTTCATCGAAAAAACCAATTGGTGATAGTCGTCCTCGCGGGCGATGCGGGCGAATTCGAGCGCGCTCTCGACCATACCCAAGGGAGAATCGCCGTAGCGATTCATGATGCGGTCAGAGAGCGACCCGTGATTGGTGCCGATGCGCATGGCGCGACCGAGGTCCTTGCAGCGGCGCACCAGCGGGGCAAATTCATCGCGTATCCGGGCGAGTTCCTCGTTATACTGGGCATCATCGTATTCGCGTACCGCAAATTTTTTCTTATCGGAATAATTTCCGGGGTTGACGCGGACTTTTTCGACCCATTTGGCGGCCTCCATGGCGGCGTCGGGTTTGAAATGGATATCAGCGACGAGCGGCACCTGGCAACCGGCGGCACGCACATCGCGGGCGATGTGGCGCAGGTTAGCGGCGTAGGTTTTCGTTTGGGCGGTGATGCGCACGATTTCGCAGCCGACCTCAGCGAGGGCGAGAATCTCAGCAACACAGGCTGGGGTGTCGCGGGTATCGGCGGTGATCATCGATTGGACGCGCACCGGGTGGTCGCCCCCCATGCCGAGATGCCCCACCCTCACCTCGCGGGTCGGACGGCGAGTGTAGCTGAGCAGATCCGGGCAATAAGTCAGGGGTGCAGGCGAGGTCATCTGCCAAGACACTTAGCCGAAATCCCGGTACCCGGCAACGCCGACGACGCATTCTTTCCCTCGCCAAGCGCCATTGGCCTAAAAAACCCGAAGTTTATGGTAGTTTGGCGGGACTCACATATTGCGCCATAGGGATTGGCCCCGGATCGTCAGTCCTCCACATCAGCAGTATATTCATCCAAAGAACCCCCGCGATTTCCCCTGCTGGCTCTGCGCCCCCGCATTTCGATTGTTTGTGTCCGTCGGAGCATCAAGTCCTTCAAGGGCTCTCTGTCTGCGGTGGCAACTCGAAATGGCGGGCCACCGAGGCGGCGGCATTGGTGGGGGTGAGGCCGTGGAGGGCGCGGAGGGTTTCCGGGGAGCCATGTTGGATGAAGGCGTCGGGCCAGCCGATGCGCTCGACAGGGGTGTGAATGCCTACACTGTGGAGATGTTCGATGACGGCGCTGCCGAAACCATTGGTCAGAACGTGGTCCTCGAAGGTACACAGAACGCGGCACTTGGCGGCGTAGGTTTCGAGCAGTGCTGTATCAAGCGGTTTGATGAAACGCGGGTTGATGAGAGCGACGGACAGGCCCCTGGCTTCGAGCAGGGATTTGGTGCGCTCGGCCATTTCGAAAAACGTGCCTAGACCGATGAGAGCCACGTCCGTGCCGTCGGCGACGAGTTCCGCTTTACCAATTTCAAGAAGTTGTGGCGTGGGTTTGAGCGGAGTACCGCGAATCGGACCCCGCGGGTAGCGGATAGCGGAGGGACCGGCGTCGTAAGCCGCCATGGTGTGGAGCATGTCGGCAAATTCATCCTCATCCTTGGGCTGCATGTGAACGAGCCCGGGGATGAGCCGCAGGAAACCGATATCGAAGAGACCGTGGTGGGTCGGGCCATCATCGCCGGAAAGCCCGCCGCGGTCCATGCACAGGCGCACGGGGAGGTTTTGCAGCGCGATGTCATGGATGATCATGTCATAGGCACGCTGCATGAATGTCGAGTAGATGGCGACAAACGGCCGGAATCCTTGGGAGGCGAGACCGGCGGCGAAGAGAGCGGCGTGTTCCTCGGCAATGCCCACATCGAAGTAGTGCTCTGGCACCTCGGCTTTGAAGATATCGAGTTTGGTGCCGCCGGGCATGGCGGCGGTGATGGCGACGATTTTCGGGTCGGTTTTAGCGAGGTCGGTGAGGGTGCGGCCAAATATCTCCGAGCATGTGGGCGTATTGGTGTTGCTGGTGGAGCCGTCCTCTAATTTGTAGGCACCCAAACCGTGAAATTTGCCCGGATCATCAAGGGCGGGTTGGTAACCGCGGCCTTTTTCAGTTATAATGTGGAGTACGACCGGCTCGTGGAGGGTCTTGAGGTGCTCAAAGGTGCGCACAAGCAGGCGTAGATCATGGCCATCAATCGGCCCGTAATAACGCAACCCGAATTTCTCAAATAATACGTTGGGAAATAGCAGGTTCTTGGCGCTTTCCTCCACCTTGTGGGCAAGACTGCGGGCGGCTTTGCCGGCGAGCTTCTCGACAAATTCGGCCGCCTTGCCGCGCACAGCGGCATAAGTTGCGTGGGTTTGCAGGGCGTTGAAATAGCGGGCGATGGCACCGACGTTCTTGTCGATGGACCACTCATTATCGTTGAGTACGACGATGAAATTGCGGGTCGTCTCAGCAATGTTGTTGAGTGCCTCAAGGGTGGGGCCGCAGGTGAAGGCCGCATCCCCGGCGACGGCCACCACATGACTGTGCGCGCCGGCCAGATCCCGGGCCGCCGCAATCCCCAGCGCGGCGGACAGGGCGGTGCCGGCATGGCCCGCTCCGTATGCGTCGTGGGCGCTTTCGCTGCGCAACAGGAATCCGTTGAGACCTTCAAAAGTGCGGATAGTGTGAATGCGCGGGGCCCGCCCGGTGAGCATCTTGTGGACGTATCCTTGGTGCGCCACGTCAAACACCAGGCTATCGACCGGGGTGGAAAAGACGCGGTGCAGGGCGATGGTGAGTTCAACAACGCCTAGATTCGGACCAAGGTGGCCGCCGGTCTTGGATAGCGAGGTGATGAGCGAATGGCGGATTTCCGCCGCTAGCTTCACCAAGTCCTCGTGAGCGAGGCGTTTGACGTCAGCGGGCGAATGGATCGCCGAAAGCAAGGGGCCGAGCGCGGGGGGATCAAAACAGGCGGATGTCGTCATCGTCGTTGGGCACCTCGGCCATGGCGGGCGAGGTGGCTGGAGCTTGGTTGCCTGGGGCATCGGCTTCCAGTGTGCTATCGTTGAGGTTGCGCAGGGAGATGAGTTCGATGCGACTGCGGGCGCTCTGCAGAATCGTTTCGCAGTGATTGAGCAAGGCCGAACCTTTCTCGTAGCTGGCGACCAACTCCTCAAGTGGCAATTGCTCATGCTCCATGGACTCGACAATCACTTCGAGCCCAGCCAGCGCATCCTCGAAAGATGTCGTGGCTGTGGCGGGCACCAGGGTGTCCTTTTTTCGTGGCATCGCGGTCATTCCTGTTTATCGCTGGTTTTAACTGGCTTGGCACTATAAAAGATCATGTAATAACCCAATAGCGGTATGGCATACGGGTAGCGTTTAACTACTGTTTCCATTTTCTTGTCCTTATCGTAGAGCGAAGTGCTGGTACTGCCCGTGGCAATCATCGCCTGGCCGTCAATGGCCAGTGAGGTGAAATCCTTGTACTTGCCTGCTAAATCCAGCATGTTGTTCGTACCGTAGGATGACGGGGTGATGAGAATACCGGCCGCTGTCGTATCTAAATCCGTGGCTATGTTGTCGAGTTTTTCAAAACCAACGCGGTCGGGTGGTAGCCAGATGCTGGTGCGATCTGCGTACCAAGCGACGGCCCAAGGTTGGTCGGAGAAGATCACCTGATTTTCCGGGATGACTTTTTTGAGGCGCAGATTGAGTGCTGGGGCGTAGTATGGCGGCCAGTACGGGAAGCCGCCCTTATCGCGGTTTTGAATACCGCTACTGACTCGTTGAGGCAGCGTCAGCAACAAGGGTAGCGAGCAGATAATGACGATGACGATGTGGTGGACATTGCGCATTGCTGGAGTGGAGGCCACAAACTCGAGGCGGCCCCACAGGATTGACAGAAAGGCCAGACCATAGGCGGTCATGATAGGCGCGAAGACGATGTGGAGTTGGTTCGGATCCAAACCCTTGGTGGTGACGCCGAAAAATGAAAGACCAATGGCGGTGGTACACCACATCAGCAGGATGGCCCAACGGAAGGTGGCGATAGGCTGGCGCTTGAATGGGTGCAACAGGGAGAGGAAAAACAACGGGGCGACAATGATGCCGGCCAAAAATGCGATGATATCGCCGGTTTGGAGCAAGGCCACGCGGATAATCTTGGAGAACAGGCCGTTGAGGTTGATGTTGTCCTGGAGGTTGACGGTGCGCATCACTTCATCCTCGGAACCGGCCAAGCCGTTGTAGAGGGTGAGGTAGGCGGTGCCAAAGGGGGTGCCGCTGATGCTGGCATTGTGTACCATGACGAAGCTGGCGGGGATGAGCAGCAACAGCAGAATAAGGGCGGCGACGATGCCGCGCGGGCGGAAGGCGATGGCGGCAAAGATGATGTAGCCTAGGGCGATCCACACCGTCATCCAGTGGGTGAGGGCCAAAAGTGTGAAAAACACCCCCGCTATGATCGCGGGGGTCATCGCAATGCGTCCCTCCGCAGACGCCTCGATGGCCCGGTACACGAAGTAAATGGCACATGAGAAAAGTGTGAGCATCATCATCTGCGGCAACCCACTCAGCGCGTAGTTCCAGAACGATTCACAGAAGAGCATCAAAATCGCGCACACGGCGGCTATTTTGGTGTCGAACACGCGTGAGATGAGCAGGTAGTTCACACCGATAGCCATCAGGAAAAACAAGGTACTGATAGCGGCGATGACCCGGTCGAGGGGGAAGATGAGTTCTTTGTCGCCCATTTGCCATTTGGCACCATCTACTGCGCCGACGAGTTTGAGAACTGCGGCGGTGAACAACGGGTTGAGGGGGGAATGATAGGTGTCTTCAAACTTACTGAATGAGACAACGGATTTCTTCGTGGTTTCCGCCTGGCTGTAAGCGGCCGGCCGGATCATTTTGGTGGTAAAGCCGTTGCCGCGGGCGATTTCGCGGGCGATTTGCGATTGTTCCATGGCATGGGGCGAGTTGAGGCCACGGAAGAGGGTGAACAAATTGCCGAGTGTGAGGGCGATCATCACCAAGAAGAACAGACTGCGGCGTATGATGATGCCCTTGTCGATGGCTACGGATCGGGCGCTCATGGCAATTGGATGGGGGTAAGTGGGAACATTACAGGTGGAGGTCTTTTAATTTTCGTTGGAGAGTACGGCGGCTGAATCCCAATAGGTCCGCCGCGCGGGTGCGGTTGCCGTGGCTTGCGGCAAGGGCGCTGCGGATCGCATCGGCTTCGAGCGCATGCAAGTTGAAAGCGGGCGGATTTTCAAGGGCGATTTTTCCGGGTGGGCCGCTTTCCGTTGCTGTGGCGGGGGCAGCCAGTAAAAAAAGCGGCAGATGGCGGGTGTCGATAATCGCCTCATTGCTCATGACGACGCCGTGCTCGATGACGGTGCGCAGTTCGCGGACGTTGCCGGGCCAGTCGTAGGCGAGCAGGGCGTGGAGGGCGGCGTCGCTGAGCGGTTTGAGCGGGCGCTGGTTTTCGGTGGCGAATTCCTGGAGGAAACTATTGGCTAGCAGCACAATATCTTCGCGGCGATCGCGCAACGGCGGCATCTGGATTTTTACCACGTTGAGACGGAAAAATAGATCCTCGCGAAAGCTACCCGCATCCACCAGGCCGCGCAGGCTCTTATTGGTGGCGGCAATGACCCGCACGTCGATTTTGACAGGGGTGTTGGAACCGACGCGCTCGAAGCTGCGTTCGGAGAGTACGCGCAGGAGTTTCACTTGGGTGGAGGGGTCGATTTCGCCGATTTCATCGAGGAAAATGCTACCGCCGTCGGCTTGTTCGAAGCGGCCGATGCGGCGTTGGGCGGCACCGGTGAAGGCACCTTTTTCGTGGCCGAAGAGTTCGCTTTCGAGCAATTGGGGGGAGAGCGCCGCGCAGTGGACAATGACCAGTTTGGCCGCCGGTCGTCCGGACAAGTGGTGCAGCGTGTGGGCCACCACTTCCTTGCCGGTGCCCGATTCCCCTTCAATGAGGATGGTGGCGCGCGTCGGTGCCACCTGCTGGATCAAATCAGCCACCGCATTCATGGCAGGCGATTTTCCGATCAGTCGGTCGAGCTTGTGGGATTGCTGGACCTGGCGGGTGAGCTGGCGGTTTTCCGACTCCAAACTGCGGCTGCGCAAGGCATGCTTGAGCAACATCTCCACCTCGTCCAAATTGAGTGGCTTGGTGACAAAGTGCCAGGCCCCGCGCCTCATCGCCTCCACCGCCGTATCCACCGAACCGTAAGCGGTCATCATGATGGCCACCGGTGGCTCATGCAGCGCCAGTGCTGTAGCTAACAAGTCCATGCCAGACTCCGCGCCGAGCCGCAGGTCGGTGAGCAACAGGTCGATGGGCTCACTCTTGAGGATTTTCAACGCCTCGGTGCAACCGGCCGCTGTGTACACGTCGAATTGCTCTTCGAGTGCACTGCGCAGCCCTTCGCGGGTGGCGCGTTCGTCATCAACGATGAGTAGGGTCGGGAGCATGGGGGAAAGAAAGGATGAAAATTAAACTAAGAGACAGAAGATCGCTGCGCTGGAAGACAGAAGAGGAGAAGACCGAAGACTGGAAGACAGAAGACTGGAACAAGAAGCGCCATGCGCGGTCCAAGGGCTCTGCTCTTGTCTTGCAGCGCAGCGATCTTCTGTCTTGGAGCGCAGCGGTCTTCTGTCTTCTTCATAATTCAATAGCCGGGGTGGCGAGGAGACGCACCGTGCGTTCCGAGCGTGGCAAGTGGATGGTCACGCGGGTGCCGCGGTGAGCTTCACTGTCGAGTTCAATTTCGCCGCCGTGCTGGCGCACGATGCGCCGCACAATGAGCAGGCCGAGGCCGGAACCGGAGGCTTTGGTGCTGCGATAGGGCTCGAAGATAGCACCCATTAGCTCGGGGGAAATGCCGCTGCCATTGTCTTCGATGGCAATCCGGTACTCATAGTCGTTGCACTGGGTGCTCACCGTGATGCGGCCATCGACAGCCGGCAGTGCCTGATAGGCATTGCGGATCAGGTTGTAGAACACCTGTTGGAATTGGCCGGGGTCGATCATCGCGGTGGGGAGGGCGTCGGCGAGTTCGAGATGCACGGCGATGTGGCGGGATGATAGTTCGGGTTCGAGCAAGCGCAATGTTTGATGAAGCAAGGCGTGGAGGTCGTGGCGTTCGCGCTGCGGGGTGGTCGGCCTCACGGCGTGCAGAAATTGTTTCAGAATGGTGTCGAGCCGCTGGATTTCCTCCCGAGCGGTGGCCAGGCTATCCTCCAGTGGCGCGCGGTCGGCGGGGGCGAGTTTTCGGAATTTACGGCCGAGGAGTTGGAGGTGAATATCGAGTGAATTGAGCGGGTTGCCAATTTCGTGGGCGACCCCGGCGGCCAGCAGCGTCAAAGCGTTGAGTCTCTCTGATTCCAACGTTTCTTCGGCTTCGGCTCGGGTGCGGGTCACATCGCGCACCAGCATCACGTAGCCGAGGTTTTCCGCAGCCGACCCATGATCGGTGATGGGTGCCAGATAGAAATTGAGGAACCGGCTCTCCGGGTAGAACACCTCG
>JBAXOP010000100.1:0-16655 GCA_037133195.1 Verrucomicrobiota bacterium
ATATTATTCCGGCATCGCGACCTATCGGAAAATCATTAATCTGGCACAGGCCCCGTTAGGTAAGACATATCTGGATCTGGGCGTTGTCCACGACATGGCGCGGGTCAAACTCAATGGCAAGGATCTTGGCGTGGTGTGGTGCGCGCCGTGGCGGGTGGAGGTCACCGGAGTCATCAAGGCCGGCGACAACCAAGTTGAAATCGAAGTGGTCAACCGCTGGGCAAACCGGCTCATCGGCGACAAGCAGCCGGCCGATGCCAACGTGCGCACGCTGGAATGCCCGCCCGGTTTCTTCGGCGGGCAACAGTTCAAGACGGGCCGCTACACCTACAGCCTGCATGATCCGTACCATGCGCAGTCGCCGTTGGTCTCGTCCGGTTTGCTCGGTCCCGTGATCTTGCAGAGCGTGCCGGATTTCAAATCACCTGCGTCCCGTTAGTTAAACTATCATGGCAACCTACCAATTCCAAGCCGCGATGTCAGACCGTCATACTAAACACAAAAGAATCATCAAGATGAAAACAATTCTGGTGAGTATGGTTATGGTGATAGGTTTGAGTGCTGCTGCGAATGCGGATACCCTCTTTCCTTCCATTGCGGTGAAAGCCTCCTCCGAATTCCCGGGTTGGCCGGCCTCCCATGGAATCGACGCCAGCATGACCACCTGTTGGAGCAGTGGTCTCCACGCATCCGCAAACAATACAGAATGGTACGATATTGATTTACGGGGCTTTAAACGAGTCAACTGTCTCAAATTGACTCCGCGAATGATCGGCGGATCACCACGCGCGTTTCCTACATCCGTTACGGTGCATTGGGGCGATGGGACCCATTGGAATCCCTTTGGGACGATGGCATGGCCAACACCCAAGTCTGCCGATGTAGTCGTCAAATTGCCGAAGACCGTTGTGTGTAACGCCATTCGGATTGTGGCAAATTCGTTGGGGATGGATGATTGTGGGAACCACGTGTTTCAGATGGCAAATTTCCAGGCGGGATATATCCAACCCAAGATATATATCGGCGGAGATACTTTCGGCTGGAACGATATGACTACCGGTTCGGAGAAATGGGCCTGGACCCGTGCGAATGCTGACGGGTTCTACATCAACAACTTCTGCCTGACTCCCAATCCCAGCGATGAAAATCAAAACTTCAGACTGCGCCAGTTTGCAGGACTGTTCACCCACAAGAACGTCTTTTATGAGACGGACGCGGTGCGGTCATCCATAGCTGCGGACAAAGCAAACATTGATATATTGAGACAGTTCTTTCAGGGGCCCATCTACACGGCGTTGAACATAGATAGTACGGACGCCATGGTTGGAACCTACGCGGAACACGTCGAAGTTCTGAAATGGCGTGATCCAAATCGGCCCGTCATGTCGATGTGGGGGCCATGGGCTCTCGGCGGAAGCATCGGGGCCGGCACGGTGAATGCAAACAATACATTAAATCGTATCAACGCATCAGATGGGTATGCCACAGATGGGCCGGCGAGACTTTGGGCGGATGATAGCGGCGGCTATAAAGGTGCGGAGGAATCGGCCATAAGTTATTGTCATACGAAAGGAAAGATCGCAAGCGTCATGCTTGCGCCATTTACCTGTGGGGGAAAAGGCGATGTCTGGTTGGCCGATTGCCAGGCGCATGTCCGCTATCTGGAAGCCCATGGCGCCGATCCCGAGGTGTATATGGTATCATACTATGCGGGGCAGTTTGAAGCGTATCCGGTGCTTCCGGAAGCAAACCCGGATGGATCGCCCGCTGCGACGATCACGGGGGTTGCATACTGGCTCATCCACCACATACAGGATCCAGTGAAATGGCCATAAGACTGCATGATCAGTGATTGGGACCGCGCCAAAACCAATACCTTCGTCATGGTTAGAATGATACCCTCATGAACCGACTCAGATACTTCACGCTCGCATGTTCAATCAAATACTCTAAGAAAGACACCTAATGAAAATATCCAAAGAAAGACATATGAATCCGACACCGATTCTGGTTTCCGCCGCATTGCTAGCCACTTGCCTAACAAATGTCACGACGGCTGAACCGGCACCCGCGCCACCATCGCCAACCCATTACCAAATCACCCTGGGCGGCGAGGTCGGTGTGGCCGCGGAAGCCAACATGGCGCGTTTCCGCGCTGCGCCTTTCGACTCCGTACCGTGGCTGCGTGCCGATCTCACCGGCGAAAAATCCGCGGAATTTGACAAGCTCAGTGAGGGCGGCATGCCGTATCGGCCGTTCAAGGAATATTCGGGCGACATCTCGGGACGGTTCATCGAAATCATGGCGTTGAACATGCAGGCTTCTCATGAGGTGAATCCCGCGTTTCGTGAACTTCTGCATGAGGTTCCGAAACACCAGCGGACCGGCGGCTATTTTTGTGCTTCCGGGGAAATCAACTGGCAGCAACCCATTGACCGCACCAGCAATGGTGATAGCAGCGTGATGATGCCGGCATTGTGGGGCAACGCTCGCATGCTCTGCGGGTTGATTGAAGCCTGCCGCGCATTCCCAGACAACAAGGAGATCCTAGCAACGGCTAACAAACTCGGCGATTTTTATGTGGGCATCGTTCCGCGATTCACCGATCCGGCGCGCATGAAGGAATATATCAGTGGTACCAGCTATTCGTCAGGCTATGTGACATGCTGGTTCCCGGCCATGGAAGGTCTGGTGAAGCTGTCCGGCCTAACCGGCAACAAGAAATACCTTGATGCTGCCATGACCATCGCCAAGTTCTACCAATCCATTGATCGCATTCCCCTTGACCATTCCCACGGCATGCTCTGCTGTCAGGTGTCGCTGCTACTCCTGTTCGAGGCAACCAAAGATGCGTCCTATTTGGAACGCGTCGAGAAACGCTGGGATGAACTCGTACAAGGCGGCTACATCAATCCGGCGGGTGGCATTCTGGAAAAATGCCAGTTGGTGGACGAGCGTGATGAAGGATGTGCCGAAGCCGACTGGCTGCGCCTGAATCTGGAATTGGGCCGCGTGACTCAAAAATCCCGGTACTGGGATATGGCCGAGCGCCATTTGAATAATCAATTTCTACAAAATCAGGCGGCGAATGGCGGCTTCGGCCATCACAACATCCTCTGTGACAAGGAGGGTGTGCGTGGCTTCGGCGGTAACGTCCTGGAAGCAACCTGGTGTTGCGATTACCACGGTCAGATCGGCTTCGTGAATCTGCGCTCGCATCTGCTTGAGCGCAACGCCGCGGCTCTGACCTGCAACCTGACTCTGGAATTCACCGCCAAGGGAGCCGCCGGTACGGTGAAATCCACCGTGCACAACGGTGCCGCGGCGGGTGAGGTGATGCGCCAGCGAATTCAGCTAGATGGATTGCCTGCCACCGTGGTGCGGATACGCCAGCCGCAATGGGCTGATGCAGTAACGGCGGTTGCCGCCGATGGCTCGGCGCTGCCGTTGATCGTCAAGAACGGCTATTGCGCCACCGAAAAACCGGTCACGAGCGCGGAGTTCATTTACGCCGGTGGTATTTTTGCGGAAGGCCGGCGTTGCAACCGCCTCCCGAAGGGGCCGGTTGAGGGTCAGCCGTTCGCGCTTGGCTTCGGACCGAAACTATTTGCCGCCGTGAATCAATCGATCACCTTGCCCGCCTGGCCCACTACCGTTGAGGCGCTCAAGGCGCAAGGCGTGGAGCGGTTTTCCTCCGCGTTGCGCGGTAAGGAATTCAGATTTATCTTCGATCGTAACTAGGTCAGTCTATAGTAGAATCAGGCTGATAGCACCGGCACAGGAATACCCGAATCCTGGATCATTCCAGAAAATCACCCGTTATATATCGAACCCTTTGGGGATGCCATATGAGAAAAGTATTACATGTCATGATTGTGTCAGCCGTGCTTGACGCCGGCTTGCAGCTTGCGGCCATTCATTGTGCGAATGGCGCGGAGGAATCGAAAGCGGCTACGGCTCCTTCTCAGGTGGCTGTCGGCGGAGAACAAGGACTTGTCGGTTACTGGAGCTTCGATGAGGGAACTGGCAATACCGCAAAAGACGGTTCCAAAATAGGAAATGACGGGGCAATCACCGGGTCCAAGTGGGCAAAAGGAGTATTCGGGAATGCGTTGGAATTTAACGGAGTGAATGATTTTGCCAATATGCGCAACCCGGGAGGCGGTATTACCGACAAAGCGCTCAGTGTTGAAGCCTGGGTCCAGTCATTGGGGTCCAACGTCAATGCCAATCTGGTTTTTGCTGGTCCCGAGGGCCTTGATTACGGCATCTGGATACAGGGCGGCAGGTTCTTCGCGGGTGTCTGGAATTCCGAGGGCGTTCAATATTCCGCGATTTCCCCAAGCAGTCCGACTCCAGGTCTGTGGTATCATGTTGCGATGACGTGCGATTTTAATGCCGACAAGGTGGTCAGGTTTTATATAAACGGAATTTTGAGCTGCACAAGCGCGGCAACCGGAACAGCTATTAGAGCGGGTCACACCACGATAGATGTCGGTGGTAGAACGCCTAATGCATCGTATTTCAAAGGAATCATCGATGAAGTTAGAATTTACAACCGCGCACTGAGCGAAGCGGAAATCAGGAAACCTTACGAAGATTACCTGAAAAAAAGAGTCGAGGAAATCCCTACCGCCGCGTATAAAAACAGTCCATGGATATGGACGGAAGATACTGAACAACGCACCGCATATTTCCGCAATACGTTCATGGTGCCTGATCTGACCGGACAAAAGGTTTTTATGGTTTGTGACGGGGATTGTTACCAGGTATTCCTGAACGGGAAGGCAATCATACCATTCAAGGATTACACCGAGGCGCAAATTGTCGATATCACCAGGGAGTTGAAAAAGGGCAAAAATGTCCTTGCCGCCCAGGCAACAAACAAGGGCGGTAATACCGGATTCTTTGCATATATAGGTTACCCCGGCAACGAATCTGCCGAAGGATATGAAGTGCTGGCCAGCGGGCAGGGGATGAAGAGTAGCGTGCATTCTGTCAGAAATTGGAGTTCCCGTGATTTTGATGACTCCAATTGGTCCCCATCCAAAAAAGTCGCGGACTTTGATAAGGGTCTTGCCTTTAAAAGGAATTTTCCGGATCTCAAACTCCCATCCATGGATATTCCTAAATCTACACCTCCGAGGTCCGAAAACCTACAAACGATGCGATTTGAGAATGACGGTCTGACCCTTGTTTTGCAATACGAAGTGAAGAAACATCATTTTCAGGTTGAGGACAGTGTAACACATGAAACATGGTTCATGCCGGGCCCCCCGTTCTTGATTGATGATCAAGTATCCGCGTGGGACGGTAGCGTCAGTTGTCAAAAGATCGGCAGTGGGTTCAAGGTTACGGCTACCGGATTCGACAAATACCCGGGTTTGCTAATATCATACACCCTGGTGCTCAGGAACCGTGCACTTGAAGTGTCACTGCAGCCCATTCAGTTTCCTGCCAACAAGAAATCATTGTCCATATCCTTTCCCCTCGATTTTGGCGCGGCCCGCGCAGGTGAAGACGGATACCTAGTGAATTCTTATGGCAATTATGACGCGCGAGAAGGACGCATCTTCCCATTCGGTTTGGATTTTGACAGGTATAGGGATTCGGGCGGCCTGGATATCAGGGGAGAATCCACCATGCCATTTTTCGGGATTGTCAGGCGCGGCCATCCCTGCGCCGCGATTATAACGGACTTCCCAGCCACTGATTTCGAACTGAGAACATTGATAAGACAAAACAGCAATGGGATCAGGCGCCTTTGTGCCACAACTCCGACATGGAGTTACGAGCGGGACAGGGTGAATGAACCAAGACATATAACCTATCAGTTTCTGAAAAAAGGAGGATATGTCGAGGTGGCAAAGGCATACAGGCGGTTTTTGGTGGATACCGGAAGATACGTGTCCCTCAGGGATAGGGTGAAGCAACGACCTGTCTGCAATCTCGCGGTAAATGCCAGTTTTTACTGGGGTGCCTATTCCTTGACGGAGATGCCAGGCTTCATGGCGAAACTCAAGGAAAACGGCGTGAATAAGGCGGTTGTGCAAGTTGCGAACAAGAACGATTTTGTGGGCGGATGGAAAAGATGGCCGGAGGGCATGACCTCCGATACCAGCACTGCGGAGGAATTCAGGAATGTGGCCAATGTCGCTAGGAAAATGGGTTATGGATTTTCACCGGTCGATGAATACACGCCTTTTGCAGATCGAGGCACGGACTACGATGCGAGTCTGAGAGCCATGACGCGCGAGGGCGGCTTTTATTCGTTCGAAAAGGAAAAGACTTTTTTCCTCTGCGACAGCCAGAAACTCAGGTTTGCGCAAAGGGATCTGCCGCACGTGAAAGAGGTCATCGGGGAATGCCCGTACCTTCTGGACTGCGAAGGGTGTACCATGTATGATTGTTTTGATCCTCGTCATCCGTTGTCTTCCCGTCAGCAAATCCTTGCAAGGCGAGAGTTATTGACCTATGTCAGAAACACGATGGGGAGCGTGGTCTCGGAAGGCTCTCCTATTGATTGGTTGACTGATATCATCGATGTGGGGCATGGTCATAGCTTGGGTTTCAAATTTTGGGAGTCAAAGCCCGGGTTTTTTATCCCCCTATGGTCGTTGGTTTACGGGGGGAGCGTTGTTGATGTATATTGTGCGCCGGGTGCGGAGGACAGCATGCTTTACGCTGCTCTTTACGGGCTGAATGCAAGATTCGACGGTTACAAGATCGGCAAAACGGAATTGGAGTGGCATAAGAGAATCAGCGATGCTTGGCCTGGACGGAACTTTTACGAACTCGTCAACCATCAGTTCCTTACCCCACTTGTCCAGAAATCTCAGTTTAGGGAAAATGCCAAAATTGTGGATGTGATCGCGAATTTCGGCGATGTTGGATACCAATATCAGAGCCAAGTCATTCCACCTCACGATTTCAGGGTCTTTGTCGGGGGATGACCTGTCAACAATGAAGAAGCCCTAATCCATTGATGATTAAGGCTTTCTAATGGAGCCGGCTGTCGGGGTCGAACCGACGACCTGCTGATTACAAATCAGCTGCTCTACCACTGAGCTAAGCCGGCAATGAGGCGGGTTGTTTATCCGTCCGTCGTCGTAAGTCGTTGATTTCTCATTTACTTGCGGGCGACGGCGCAGTTGTAACAAGTGGGGCATGCTTGGCAACTCTAAAGTGGGTCGGACGGTGAAAAACCGTTGATGCCGCGTTATGTCGCGGATGCCATGGGCGAGGCCAGTCAGGGGCGTCTGTTATGGTTGGAAATGATGGGCTCGATGCCAGGCGAGGTAGGGAAGATGCGCCGGGCTCACCCAGCGGAGCCTCACGGCCCCGCCGCCGGTGAGGCCGAGGAGGGTGGATTGGGTGGCGGTCAGGCGCTTGGAGAGCATCGCCACGCCATCGTCGGCGAAGGTCATCAGGCCCTGATCGAAGAGGGCATCCAGGTGGGCCGTTAGCAGGAAGCCGTTGAAGACGTCGAGGCGCTCGGCGTTGGTGTCGCACTTGGCCCAGGGTTTGGCGTGGCTGGCGCGGAAGGCTTCGGGGAGGTCAAGGCCGGTCACGGCGCAGGCACCGGCCCAGGGAAAAGGGAGTCCAAAATCCCAAGCACTAAAGCTAAACGAAGAGAAGAGGAAGAGAGGTGCTGGGCAGGTTTCAGCTTTCAATTTTCATCTTTGCAGTGTTTCTCCGGGCTTCCCATAGCTGCGACTGGCGGCTACGCTTTGGTTCCACAAATGAGTGACTTGCCCCCCACCTCCACCCGCCGCATAACCGGCCTAACCGCCACCTCGATCGTCGTCGCCAACATGATTGGCACCGGCATTTTCACCAGCCTCGGGTTCCAGGTGGGGGCATTGCCCAGCGGTTTCGCGATTTTGATGTTGTGGCTGATCGGGGGAATCTGCGCACTGTGCGGTGCACTGTGCTATGCGGAATTGGCCACTGCCCTGCCGCGATCCGGCGGAGAGTACCATTTTTTGGGTACGATCTATCATCCATCGCTGGGCTTCATGGCGGGCTGGGTATCGGCCACGGCAGGATTTGCCGCGCCGGTGGCCATGGCAGCCATGGCGTTTGGCAAATACCTCGCCGGGGTGTGGCCCGGGGTGCCGCCGCTGGCGAGTTCGCTGGCGGTGGTGTGGCTGGCCACGCCCTTGCTATTAGGAGACGCCAAGCTGGGGAGCCGGTTTCAAAACGCTTCGACGTTGCTGAAAGTGGCGTTGATCCTCGGCGTCATTGGGATAGGGTGTTTTGCAGCATCGACCCACGCGGTGTCATTTTTGCCGCAGCACGGGGACGCGAAGTTGATTGTTAGCGGGCCGTTTGCGGTGAGTCTGGTGTGGGTGATGTTCTCGTATTCGGGGTGGAATGCCTCGACGTATATTGCAGGCGAGTTGCGCAATCCGTCACGCATGATTCCATTGTCGGTGGGCCTCGGCACCTTGTTGGTGATGGGCTTGTATCTGGCTGTCAACGCGGTGTTTGTACGCAGCACGCCGCTGGGGGAAATGGCCGGCAAAGTGGAAGTAGCCCTAACCGCCGGGCCATATTTATTCGGCGCGGCGGGCACCCGGATCATGGCGGGACTCATTTGCGTGGGGCTGGTATCGACGATCAGTGCGATGATGTGGATCGGGCCACGGGTGATGGTGGTGATGGGCGAGGACCTGAGGGGCTTGCGCTGGCTGGCCGGTAAAAACGAGCAAGGCACACCGGTGCGTGCGACCTTGGCCCAGTTTGCGTTGGTGAACCTGTTTTTGGTGACCTCAAGTTTCGAGCAGGTGGGCACATGTGCGATGTTAGTGTTGCAGCTGTGCGCGTTCCTCACAGTGCTGGGGGTGTTCGTGCTGCGGCGCACGCGCCCCGGACTGGCGCGGCCCTACCGGACCTGGGGCTATCCGGTCACGCCGCTGGTATTTCTGGTGGTGTCGGCCTGGATGTTGTGGAACATCGTGCAATTCAAGCCTGTTGAATCACTCGTCGGCCTGGGCACGGCCGGCCTGGGCCTCATCCTCTACTTGCTTTCCGCGAAAAAAAAACCAAGCTCGCCCGCAGCCCCCCCGCAACCATGATCCAGAATAACAAATTAGTCGCCATCCCGCTGTTTGCCTGCCTGCTGAGTGCAGGTGTATTGGCCCAGGACGCCGCACCTGTGGCTCAACCAGTGGCCGTACCAGTGGCCGTACCAGTGGCCGTACCAGTGGCCGTACCAGTGGCCAATTCCACCAACGACACCGCACGCCTGCTGGCCGGGTTGGCACCATCGGCTGCTCCGGAGATGGTGGCGATCACCAAGGAAAGCGCGTGGCAACAGCATGCGAAATTTTTTGATACTGCCTGGGAGCGGCTGGAAAAAAGCCAGCTTTCGAAAGTGCGCAACTGGGCCGGGACGAACATCCCTGAAGCATTCGCCGCGAAGGGCACTGCGTTCTATATGTTCAGCGGGCCGGATTTCCTCTATGCCGATACCTTCTTTCCGCAGGCCTCCACCTATGTGCTTTGCGGCATGGAACCCACCGGAGCGATCCCGGATGTGGCCAAGCTCACGCCAAAGGTGTTAGGCGGCGAGCTCCACGCGCTGCAGGAGTCGCTCAATTCGGTGATGAGTTATAGTTTCTTCATCACCAAGCAAATGAAGGACGATTTCCAGAACCACAGCCTCAGCGGCACCCTGCCGGTTTTGTATATCTTCCTGGCACGCTCGGGACTTACCCTAACCGACGTGAGCTACGTCAGCTTGGATGAGAGTGGAACGCTCACATCGCAACCTGAGCGCAACGCTAAAACCTCAGCGCCGGGTGTGTGTATTCATTTTCTGGCAGCCGGATCTAACGTGAAGCGCACGCTTTACTACTTTAGCACCGACATTTCCGACGGCGGGCTGAGGAAAAGCGGGTTCCTTAAATTCTGCAAGGCGTTGGCACCGGGAAACGGTTGTGTGAAGTCGGCCTCTTATCTGATGCATGAAGGGAATTTCTCGACGATCCGCGGTTTTCTGCTAGATAACATTGGTACTCTGGTGCAGGACGACTCAGGTATTCCGATTTCCTTTTTCACGCCCGAAGTCTGGCAGATGCGCTACTTTGGAGCTTACCCCGGCCCTATCTCCTTGTTCAAAAATTGCAATCAGCCGAAACTAACGGAAGCCTACCGCACGAGCCATCCCGAGCCGTTGGAGTTCGGCATCGGCTATCGTCATCACGCCGGTGAGTCCACCCTGATGGTTGCCACCCGCAAACCGCCGGGCGGCAACCCGGTGGCTCCTGCGGCCGTGCCGGCGAAAGCGGCCCCGCCACGGGCGTTGATTGTGCCGCAGGCTGAGGCGGCGACTCCGTGAGGTGCGCAGGCTGAGGTGCACTTGATAGACGGGATGGTCAAACAGGCCTAGCGTCGCCGGGACGCCAAGATGCCCCACGATTTCCATCGCTATCCCAAGACCGCCGGATGCACTGGCGGGGGGGGATTGTGGCACGCCTCAGAGCGCAACCTGAGGCACTGGCAATCCCGCTGGCCAATAATTGAACGCTGGCTGGCCAAGGGGCGGCTGCAAGCGTCACCGTTGCGGGAATGGAAGCGGCGCATCCTGCTAGCCCAGAGGTCACCCGTAGCATTCGACATGCTTATGAGTTATCTGGAAGCCGAAAATGATGATTCCGAACCTATCAAATCCTGCTCGCCATTTGTAGGACTTGAACTCGAGATCTCCTGACAACTCCGCATCACGGGCGGTATTCCGCCCACGACGAGGAAGTTTCCCACACCCGCACCCGCAGCAGGCGCACCCCGGCAGCCAGGCGGTAGCGCAGGTTGCTTTCCGCGGCGTAGGCGGCAAGCGCTTGTTGGGTGTGATCGAAAATCGTCCGGGCCAGCAACTCGGTGGTTGGGTCTTGGTTATCGAAGCCGATGACGCGTTCGCCGTAGCGGGTCTTGAACTCCTGATAGGCAGGGTCGGTCGTGTTCATGCACAGAGCGTGGTCGAATCCGTCTAACCACTCGCCGATCACATCCCTGATGATTTTAAAATCGCACACCATCTGGTTCTCATCGAGTTCATCGGCCTCCAGCACAAACTCGACCTTGCGGGTGTGACCGTGCGGAAAGCGGCACTTGTCCGGATGCTTGGTGAGCAGGTGGCCATTTTCAATTTCGATAGATTTGCAGATGCGGTAGGACATGAATGATGATACGTGTTAGAAAATCAGGTGCCGCGGGTATTGCCGAAAAGCGTGAGGTGGAGGCGCTGGCAATAGCGGAACCCGTGTTGCTTGCAGGCGGCGATGACCAAGTCTCGGCGCGCCGTCGGCACCTCCGCCGCCACCCCTTCCGGCATCAGCAGGACTTTTTCCGGGCGCACCGTGCGCCGCAGGGATTTTAGCAAATGCCGGATCTCGTCGATTTGCGCCGCGCTGGAAACCACGAACTTGAGTTGATAGGGATAGCTATCGAGCCATTCTCGCAGGCGCTCCAAATTCAACCGGCTGTTTTCATGGCGCTCCACCCAGGCCGCCCCCACATCCTCGACCCGCGGCGTGGAGTTGGCCAGCTTCGGGCTGATAGAGGCTAGATCGCAGCAGATTTCATCCGGTGCCAGAGTGCCCGCAGTCTCGATGGTGATATGCAGCCCAAGCTTTTTCAACCTGTAGGCCAAATCATGAATGTATCTGGCCAACACCGGCTCACCTCCTGTTAGAACCACGTGATTGCAGTGGAATGCCCGTACCCGCTTAACAATTTTCCCTACGTCAAGTTCCTCGCCGGTGGCCTGCCATGAGGCGTAGGGCGTATCGCACCAAGCGCAGCGCAGGTTACAGCCGCTGGTGCGTACGAAAACCGAGGGCACGCCGGTTAGCTCGCCCTCGCCCTGGATAGAATGGAAAATCTCGGAAACCAGCATAATGTTAGAAACTACCCGGTGGGGGAGCCGGAGGCAAAGCGGGCGTTTGTGCATAGTCGGTGGGATCTGGTAAGCCAGCCAGGACAAATGCCTCGCGTCGCTCGACGCAGGTACCGCACACACCGCAGTGGAGCGTCCCGCCCTTGTAGCATGACCATGTCTGGGCGTAATCGATGCCCAACGCAGCGCCGCGCCGGGCGATGGCCGCCTTGTCGGAGTCGATGAACGGGCGCAGCAATTGGATATTGGCGTAAGTGCCCTCGCGCATAGCATCGGCCATAGCGAGCATAAACGGCTCCCGGCAATCCGGATAGATCGCATGATCCCCGGCGTGAGCGGCAATAACCAATGCTTGGGCGCCGATGCTTTCGGCATAACCGGTGGCGATGGCCAGCATGATGCCGTTGCGGAATGGTACCACAGTTTGCTTCATGGTGGCCTCGGCATAATGGCCGTCAGGAATTGCCGCGCCGGAGCGCAGCAACGCGGAATCAAAAAGATCATTGATAAAATCCAAGGCCACCACCTGGTGCGCAACACCCGCCTTAACCGCGTGCAGTCGTGCAAAAGCCAACTCGTTGGCATTGTGCTTGGCACCGTAATCGAAGGACAGTGCGGCGACGACCTGGTGATAGCTGCGCACCTCGTACAAGGCGGTCACCGAATCCATCCCCCCGCTCAGCAGTACGCAAACATTCATGGCGTTAACCCGGCGAGATCCGGATACGTCGCTTCTGTGGTCAATTGAATCCCCCCGCGCGGGGCAAACTCGCCGCGCACAATCATTTCCACTGGTGCGAGGGCCGCCACCAAATCGTCCAATATGCGGTTGACAATCTCCTCGTTGAACGCCGGTTGATTGCGGAACGAGGCTAGATAAAATTTCAGGCTTTTGGTTTCCACACAGCGCTCGCCGGGCACGTAGCGGATGACCAGGCGGGCGCTGTCCGGCTGTCCGGTGACCGGACACAATGAGGAAAATTCCGGGCAATTGAGGGTGATCCAATAGCGGCGCCCGGGTCGCTGGTTGGCAAATGTCTCAAGGCGCGCCTCATCCGGACTGGCCGGCAGACGGCTCTCGGATGTTCCTAGTAACGATAGTTTTTGCAAATCCTCACGGGCGGGCATGCCGGATTGTGGCGCATCTGACAGCGAGGTCGATTCTATTTTTTGGTGGAGAGGGGAGGGGGATTTCAAGGAGAGTGGGCATCTTGCTCAATACGGTCAGGTTTGTTCATGCAGTGGCAGGAATGAAGAAGAGGCGGCGGGCAGAATGCCCGCGCCACGTGGCCCGGGCATCCTGCCCGGAGCTTTCTGTGACGAAATCATGCGCTAACCTGCCAGTATTGGGCGTCTTGCCCACATTTGCCCATGAGATGTGCAAGAAAATGGCCGCCGGGCGGCTGCCCTTGCTCTGAACATGCCAATGGGGGCGGGGACGCCGCCACTCCTTGAGGCCGCACATCCAGGGATTGAAAAATCTTTTCATTTTCCGCCAAACGCCTAAGCACGCCGCGTGTCCTGGCTGCTACTGACCATCGCCTCCGCGTTTCTGCTGGGGTTTTACGACTATTTTAAAAAACTCGCGCTGCGTGATAACGCGGTGCTGCCGGTGTTGTTCGGCAGTGTCGCCGCGGGGGCGCTGGTGTGGCTGCCGTTTGTCGTGTGGTCGGCACTGGCACCGGCATCGCTGCCAGCCGGGTTGTTTCACGTTACCGGCATTTCCGCCCGCAGTCACGGCCTGCTGTTTGCCAAGGCTCTGCTTGTCGGGGCCTCGTGGCTGTGCGGGTACTACGGTATTAAGTCGCTGCCGTTGTCCATCGCCGCGCCGATCCGGGCGACCGGGCCGCTGTGGACGATCAGCTTTGCGGTGTTGTTGTTTCACGAATCACCGAGCCCGAAGCAATGGCTGGGCGTGGCGGTCATCCTCGTTTCGTTCTTCGCATTCTCGTTTGTCGGTCGCCGCGAGGGTATTCATTTTCATCGCAATCCGGCGGTGTTTTTCATGATCGGCGCCACATTGTTAGGCGCTGCATCCTCTCTCTACGACAAATTTCTTCTGCAAGCCGCCCACCTCACACCGGGTCAGGTGCAAGCTTGGTTCACCATCTACACCACCCTCATTCTCGTCCCGCCGCTGGTGATGTGGCGGCGCTTGGGGCGGGGCCACCCGTTCCACTGGCACTGGGCGATTCCGGCGATCGGGTTTACCCTGTTAGGTGCTGATCTGCTCTACTTCAGCGCCATTGCGCAACCAGCGGCGCTCATTTCGCTGATTTCGCCGGTGCGCCGCGCCTCGGTGGTCGTGGCATTTTTTCTAGGAATTTTCCTATTCCGAGAAAAACACTGGCACCCCAAGGCCGTGTGCGTCGCGGGCATCATCACGGGGGTGATACTGCTCTCGTGAGTCGTCACGGCTTGACCAGATGCCGCATCCCTTACTCCCTGATGGAGCGCAGCAGGGCAGCCGCTTGCTGATGGGCCGGGTTGCGCTGGAGGGCATCGCGGGCGGCGGCAGCGGCGGCGGCGTATTGCTTGAGTTGCTGATAGATGGTAGCCAGGGCATACGGCGGCTCCGGATCGTCGGGTCCAAAGTCCGCTGCTTTGCGCAGCGCAATGATGGCCGCTTCATAATGGTGCTGGCTGGATAACAACAGACCGAGGTTGTAATATGCCCGTGCAAAGCGCGGATTGAGGCGGATCGCCTCGAGCAACTGAGTTTCGGTGCCCGCTTCGTCGCCGAGTTCGGCCAAGGCCAGCGCGCTCAGATAGGGGATTTCCGGATCCTTGGGGGCGATTTTCGCCGCTTCCGCCAGTACCGGCAGCGCTTCGCGGGTACGGCCCGCACCTGCCAGATAGACAGCCAGTTCCCGCCGAGCCACCGCCGAGCCCTGGTCCCAGTCGGCGGCCTTGCGCAGGTGAGCTGCCGCAGCGGCTGCATCGTCGCGGTGGCTTGCTAGACGAGCCAAGCGCATTTGCCCGGCTGGTTGGTCGCCTTGGTGGAGCGCCACCTTTTCCATATCCATGACCAAGGCGCTGTCTTTTGGCAGGCGTTCGAGAGCCCCCCAACCGGCGTCGAGGCGCACCGACCTCACAGGGTCCTTGGATAATTGAGCCCATTGGGTGCCGGAGGCGGGCACCCGTGCCAAAAGGAATGCGGCGGCCCCGCGAGCCAGTGGATCTTGGCTGGTGGCGGCCCGCCCGGCGCGTTGGGAGACGCGTGCATCCTCGGCCCACGGTTCCATCAGGCGCAGCAAGGTCGCCTGCCAAGCCGCGTTATCCTCGCTATCAAACGCCGCCAATAGTTTGTCCATGGCCTCCGGCTTGTCGCCGAACGCCGCTGCCACTGCCCGTGTGCGTTGCCGCGCCAACGGTTTTTTCGTTGGGCCGTACCATTTGTTGGTCCACTCGATCTGCCAGTCCAGCCCCTTGTCCGCGTGGCAGGTATTGCAGGCATTGGGAGTGCCCAATTCTTTTGTTAGAACAGGATCCGGGCTGGGAAACCGGTGATCGCTACGGGCATCGCGGCCCATGTAGATGGATTTGGGCATGTGGCAGTCCACGCAGCGACTGCCTGCGGTGCCGGGTTTGTGGAATGAATGTGCCCATTGGTCGATGACGATGGCACCGCGCAAGCCACTGGCGTGGCATTGCATGCATAACGTATTGGTGTCCACCGCGGGTTTGCCGCCCTTGGGAGAGGCGGCGTGGGAATCATGGCAATCGATGCATGAAATCCCCTTGTGGCCCATGCGCGAGAGCAACAGCGAGGTGAAGTTGTAATCCTCGTCGATTTGTTGCCCATCCGGATGATAGAGGCCGGGCTGGCTCGGCAACGCCAAATTGTAGTGATCGAAAAAATTGTCGCCTATGAGGAATTTCTCATCCATTTCCTCACGCCTGCTGTGGCATGTTGCACAAGCATGCATCCACTGTTGGGGCGTGTACTTTTTCTTAAAGTCGATGATACATTCGTTAGACGGGTGTTTATCCCGGGACGGGCCGTGGCATTGGGCGCAGCCGACGCCCTGTTCGAGCCAGTTGGTGGCATAGCCGTCTGCCTCGGGCTGATAGTTTTTGCGATAGTTGGTGAAGTGGCAATAGGCGCACTGGCTGTTCCAATTCATTCCGCGTTGTGTCCAATGCCCCCATTCCTGGGGTTGGCGCTCGTCGCTGCCAAACATGCTGAACCATTCTTGTTTGGTCGGGTCCCAGGAGGCGTCCGGCACTTGGTAGCGGCCGTTACCGAAATCCAATACGTATTGGATCAGAGGCCGGTAGCCGATAGCCATGGGTGGAGCCAGGGCAATGGGAGGCTTGTTTGAGGCATCGTCTTGCCACTCGATGCGCGGTGAACTCTCGCCGCCGGAAAATTTCCAGTGTGCCTTTCCTAGGTCCAGCGGTTTGGCTCGGAACGCCCATGTGTCCTCAATCGAACCCACCTTGCGATGGGCCAAAGCATGCATTGAGCCGCGCCACAGGTGGTCGGCCGCCTGATGGCAGGCACTGCAATCGGCTGATTTCGCTAATGTTGGCAATGCCGCATTTTCCGATTCGGCATGACTGTTCTTGCGCCCGCACGAGCCTAGAGCCAGTGCCAGCGGAATGACCAGCAACAGCATCCGGCATATTCTCACACGCCAGATGTGCGCTAATCCATCCCGCCCCGCAAGCCTCAATTTGCAGATGACTCAGCCCCCCAAAGTGCTGAGCCAACAGTATTGAACGCGCCGGCTAATACTGTTGACTTAGG
>JBAXOP010000101.1:0-16532 GCA_037133195.1 Verrucomicrobiota bacterium
AGCACCTCCCTGACACGGAGGGGGTCACTGGTTCGAACCCAGTATCGCGCACCATCCCCGTACCTACAAGGAAAGTTTCCATTCAGAAAGCTAGACGGGATTGCCGGGCAGAAAAGCGAGAGCCCCGCTATCGGGTGCTCCTCCCGAGTCACATGGACCGTTACGGAGCGCTGGCTTCAGTCGGCGCGTATGGCCGGCTGAAGCCAGCGCGCCATAGTGCAGCCCAAGTTATTCAGACACAACGCGGGTTTATTTATGAGAATCAGGCACAGGCCATGCTTCAGTATGGTCACACCTCAAACACGTGCCCCAGGCTCCTCCGCGGCACTATGAGTTTTTTCAGGAAAACTCAGACATTGCTTGACACAAAGTCCGATTCTGGCACTTCGAGAATATGAAAATAACCGTCGATCTGCCGGAAACAGAACTCGTTGAGATCTGTGAAATCACCGGAATTGCCAAAAAAGGCGCGGCCATTCGCAGCTTGCTTGCAGATACCTTACAAGCCCGGTGCCGCGCTAAAATAGCGGGCAGGTTTCTCTCTGGCCAATGGTGGGCCGAGTTGAAAAACTTCGAGTCCGCCAAAGCGGCTGACCGCGCTCAATCCCAAACCCTCTCACAGCAATGGCGCGATTGATCGAATCCTCCCTCTGGGTGGACTTCACCCGCAGCAAGTCACCGCTTGCTCTCAAAACCCTGATCCAACCTTGGATCCTCGACCCGCTTGCCTGCCTCTGCGAGCCCATCGCCTTTGAAGTTCTCCGCCACGCCTCCCCGCAGGAACAAAAATGGCTCAACGCTCAGTTCGTATCCAACACCTCTCCCGCCACCTGCCGTAACCCCCCCCCGCCCGGCATGCGCGTCAAGTTAAGGGTGGATACTGGATGGTTGTCCCGGTTTCAAGGAGTGCGGCATCGTGCCCCAATTTGGCCATGAGGTGAGCAAGTCTTGAGACTAAAACGGATGTTCCACTTCAGGAACCATCCTGTGTTGTGTTATTTTTTGTGCGCCATGATCCAGGCAAAGAACCCACCTTTTGAGGGCAAGGAGCGAGTGGCAGCGGAGATGCCGCGTCGAAGCGCGGCGCATGGAAGTCGCAAAATTCCTGCTCAAAACCGATCATGGAGCGAGGTTTTGATTTCTATTTCAAAAATCCCGCTTACAACAAGCGCATGCCATCCTTACGCAGCAACACCACCACCCAAGGCCGCCTGATGTCCGGCGCGCGCAGTCTCTGGCGCGCGAACGGCATGCGGGACGAGCAATTCGGCAAGCCCATCATTGCCATCGTCAACTCGTTCACCCAGTTTGTGCCGGGCCACGTTCACCTCCACGACGTGGGACAGTTTGTCAAAGGGTTGATCGAGGCACAGGGTTGCTTTGCGGCGGAGTTCAATACCATCGCCATCGATGACGGTATCGCCATGGGACACGACGGGATGCTCTATTCGCTGCCCTCGCGCGAAGTCATCGCCGATAGCGTGGAATACATGGTCAACGCCCATCAGGCGGATGCCATGATCTGCATCAGCAACTGCGACAAAATCACCCCCGGCATGCTCATGGCAGCCATGCGCCTGAATATCCCGGCCATTTTTGTCTCCGGCGGACCGATGGAAGCCGGCGTGGTGGGTGACAAGAAATACGACTTGGTGGACGCGATGGTGATGGGTGGCGACGGCACGGTTCCCGACGAGTTGCTCGATAGCGTCGAGCGCAATGCCTGCCCGACCTGTGGGTCCTGCTCGGGAATGTTTACGGCCAACTCGATGAATTGTCTCAACGAGGCATTAGGCATGGCCTTGCCGGGCAACGGCACCGTGGTGGCGACCCACGCCAAGCGCCGCAAACTTTTCGAGCAGGCGGCCACCCGCATCGTCGAGATGGCAGTGGCCTATTACCGCGACGGCGACACCACGGTGTTGCCCCGCTCAATCGCCTGCCGCAGCGCGTTTGACAATGCCATGGCGCTGGATGTGGCCATGGGCGGCTCGACCAATACCGTGCTGCATATTCTGGCCATCGCCCATGAGGCAGGGGTCGCTTTCGGCATGGATGATATTGACGCTATCTCGCGCCGCGTTCCGTGTATTTGCAAAGTCGCTCCCAGCTCACAGTACCATGTGGAGGATGTCAACCGGGCTGGCGGCATCCTGCGCATCCTCGGCGAACTCGAAGCCGCCGGCCTCGTGGACGCTAGCGTGCGGCGTGCCGATGGCATGACCCTGGCGCAAGCCATCGCCCGCTACGATATTTCGCGATCGACGGTGACCCAGGAAGCCATTGAAATTTATCAAAGCGCGCCGGGTGGCGGCCGCAATCTTCAATTTGCATCGCAGTCGGCAACCTTCCGCGAACTGGACACCGACAAGGCGCAAGGCTGCATCCGCGACGTCGCCCACGCCTACTCGCCGGATGGCGGGTTGGCCGTGCTCACAGGTAATATCGCCCGTGCCGGATGCATTGTTAAAACCGCCGGGGTTGACGAAGCCTCCCTGCGATTTCAAGGGACGGCCAAGGTGTTTGAGTCACAGGATGGTGCCTGCGAGGCCATTTTGCAGGGCCGCGTCGAGGCGGGTGACGTGGTGGTCATCCGCTACGAAGGGCCGCGCGGGGGGCCGGGAATGCAGGAAATGCTTTATCCCACCTCGTATCTCAAATCCATGGGCCTCGGCAAAGTTTGCGCCCTCATTACGGATGGCCGGTTTTCCGGTGGCACCTCCGGGCTGTCCATCGGCCATGTCTCACCGGAAGCCGCCGCCGGCGGTGCCATCGCTCTTGTTAGGGATGGCGACATCGTCAAGCTCAACATCGCCGAACGGTCGATCCAACTTCTTGTTAGTGACGAGGTATTAGCCGCAAGAGAACAAGCCGAGCGAGCCAAAGGCAAACTCGCCTATCAACCGGCTGCCCGCAATCGCCACGTCTCCAACGCCCTAAAAATTTACGCCCGCCATGTGACCTCAGCTGACAAAGGAGCCGTGCGCGGGGAGATTGAGTAGGAAGGCTTTGTGGTATTGAGGCATGCTCACCCATGCCTTGCCAAGCGCATACACCAAACTCGCTCCCCCAATTTGGCCAAAACTAGGCTAAATTTTGATGTAGTAGTTTGAAAAAAATAATTTGCGGGGTCGCGGGATTGCGAATCAAGTGTCGTCTTTACTTGATTAGCCCAACCAAGCGATCTGGCATCGCCCTGTTAAACGATAAAACCAGCCCAACCAAATCCCGCATTAAAATACCAAAATTATGAAACCACGTTATAGCATCCGCCGCATTCTGCCGTTTCCCGCCATCATACTTGCCGGCGTGATCGCCGCGACATCCGCACAAGCAGCCACCCAGACCTGGTCTGGCGCATCGAACAACCTGAGTCTGAGTACCAACTGGGTAGGGAGCCCGACTCTGGCCAGCGGAGATTCCTTCATCTTTGGTACCGCCGGTGTAGGCGGACTACTGCTCAACAATGACCTGACGAGCGCCTTCAGCATCGCCGCCATCACCTACAACACTGGTGCCGGAGCCTTCGTCATCGGTGATGGCACTGCCAATCCGAACCTTGGTAACTCCTTTACCCTCACCGGCAACGTCACCAATAACAGCCTCAGTCTGCAAACCCTCAACGCCCCGTTTACGATGACGGCGGTGCGCACTTTCACCACCGCTGCGGGTGGCGGTGATATGATACTCAGTGGCAATAACAGCGGCGCTGCGGGTGGCATCACCAAGGCGGGCGGCGGAACCCTCACCCTCTCCGGAACCAACAGCTACACTGGCGCGACCACCGTCAGCGGCGGTTTGCTCAATGTTACCGGTACTTCCACCGGCAGCGCCTTCGCGGTTTCCGGCGGTGCCCTCGGCGGCACCGGCTCCATTGCCGGCAATGTCACAGTCAGCAGCACCGGCAGCATCAATCTCGCCAACGGCACGGTCGGCACTCTGGCGCTGGGCGGCACGCTGCCAATCACCGGCGCGGCCGGCGCGAATAACCTGGCGTTCGACCTCGGGTCGAGCACCACTGACTTGATCACGGTGGTCGGTGCCACTTCCGTTACCAACGCTGGTGCGGCGGTTATCAACCTCAATCAGATCGGTGGCGTGGCCACCCCGATCACGCCGGGTACCTATAACCTGATCCAAGGCACCGGCGCGATGGCCGCCGTCGGCCAATTCGCGGTGGCCACCACGAAAGCGTTCGGTTCGACGTATTCGCTCAGTGTCGTCGGCAACAACCTGCAGGTCACCGCCGCAGCAGGCAGCGCTGGCCCGGTCGCCGCATTCTGGAAAGGTGGCACCAACCCGTGGGGCACCACCGCCAACTGGACCACCGATGCCACCTCGAATCTCACAGCCAGCAGCATTCCCGGTTATCAAACGAATGTCACCTTCGCTACCACCATTCCGGGTGCCTCGAACTTAACGACCAATACGGTTGATGCCGATTTTGAAATCAACAGTTTGAACATCAATGCCACAGCCGGCGGGGTGATCCTCGGCCTTGCCAGCACCAAGATGATCACCATTGATGCCACAGCCGCCAATGGCAATACCCTTGGCAACGGCATCACCTCAGGCAACTCCAACACCATTGCCGCCAAGATCGGCCTCGGTAGCAGCCAGACATGGACAATCTCCGGCGGTGTCCTGACCGCGAGCGGTATGGTGACAGACTTCGGTGCCGGCTTTGGCCTGACCAAGACGGGCGTCGGCATGCTCGTCCTGTCCGGCGCGAATGCGTACAACGGTCCGACCACGGTGAGTGCCGGGGTGCTCAATATCCAGAATGCCACCGCATTGGGTACCGTGTTGGGTGGCACTTCAGTGAGTTCTGGGGCGTCCCTGCAAATTGGCGGTAACATCACCGTTGGGGCCGAAGCTCTTACCCTTAATGGCATGGGCATCACCAACGACGGAGCCCTGCGCAGCATCAGTGGCGGGACCTACGGCGGCCTCATCACCCTCGGCAGCGCCACCCGCATCAATACCGATGCCGGTGTAAGCTTCACCATCAACAATGCCGGCACCATCACCGGGCCGGGCTATGCTCTTACCTTCGGCGGCGATGGCACCACGAGCGTCAGCAGCATTATCGGCACCACCAGCGGCACCCTGACCAAGGACGGCGCTGGCACGCTCGTGCTGTCAGGCAACAACACCTACACCGGTGCGACCACCGTCAGTATCGGCACGCTCAAACTCGGCGCGGCGGGCACGGCTCCCAACGGCCCACTCGGCACCTCTGCGGCGGGAACCACCGTGGCATTTGGTGCGGTGCTCGATCTCGGAGGCTTCACGCTCGCCACCGCAGAAGCACTGACCTTGAATGGCACTGGCATCCTGGGCAACGGAGCCCTGACTAACAGTAGTACCACCGCGGCCACCTACAGCGGCCTGGTCACGCTGGGCAGTGCCAGCAGCATTGCCGCCACCAGCGGTGATATCATCTTGTCCAATGTAGGCGCGATCACCGGTTCGGGTTATGGACTGACCCTGGGCGGCACAACCGTCGGCAGCCGCATCGACAGCAGCATCACGACTGACGCCGGAACCCTCACCAAGATCGGCAGCGGCACCTGGTCGCTCACCGGAACCAACACCTACAGCGGTGGCACCACCATCAGTGCCGGCGCACTGTCGTTCCGCAATACCGGGGCCAAACCCGCTAGCGGCTCAATCACCGTGGCGGCGGGTGCCACCCTCGGCCTCGGCGTGGCCACCTCAGGCAGCTTCTTTACCACGGCGGACGTGGATGCCTTGTTCACCAATACCCTCTCCGGGGTTACCCTCAGTTCGACATCGCTGGTCGGCATCGACACTTCAGCAGGGGACTTTACTTATGCGACGACCGTACCCGCCACCACCCTGGGGCTGAACAAACTCGGGAATAATAAACTCACTCTCACCGGTGCCAACCTATACACCGGGCCGACTGTGGTTACCGCCGGCACCTTGTCGGTTAGCGGTTCCGGGACCCTCGGCAACAGCGCCTCCTTCGACATTACCGGCACCGGCACTGTGGATTTGGGCGGCACCAGCCAAATCGTCGGTCCCGTGAATGTCACCGGAGCGGCCACCCTTTCTAACGGAAGTGTCACCGGTACCTCTTACGCCGCCAGCAACCCCAGCGGCACCGCGACGGTGTCCGCCAACTTGTTGGTCAACGGCAGCGCCGGTCTGGCGAAAACCGGAGCCGGCACGCTCAATCTCTCCGGTGCCAATACCTACACCGGAACGACCACTGTCAACGGCGGCATTCTGCAGGTTAGCGGCACTACGGGAACGATCAAAGCCTCGACGGCCATCGCCATCCTCAATGGCGGCAACCTCACGCTCACGAACATCAACGCCACCGAAGCAGCCGTGGACCGCGTGTCCAACACTGCCGGCATCAGCGTGACCAATTGCGGCACCTTCACCTTCACCAATACCGCAGCAGCCAGCACCACCTATGCCGAAACCATCGGTTCGGTCGATCTTGCGTCCGGTCAGTTGAATGTCGTGCTCACCAACAACCAGAACTCGACCACCAACACTCAGGCACTGACACTCAGTGGGCTCACGCGCTCAGGCACCACCACCGCATTGACCGTCTCCGCCGGCACCACCGCGCCCAACGCCACCACCAATATGGTCAAGGTGACAGGTGCGAGCGCCACGAGTGCCGGTTCGATCATCGCGCCATGGGCCACTGTCGGTACCACTGCCGCGCTGCAGACCGATTACGCGATCTATGATGGCTCGACCAATATCGTGCCAGCCAACATAGCCACATCGGCGGAAACGGCCTGGACCTCCGCCACCGGCAACTACACCTTGGCCACGTCGGGCACCACGACGCTGACCGGTTCCCGGAGTATGAACTCTTGGCGTTACAACAATGGCACCGCCGGTGCGATTGCACTCGCTGCGTTCAATTTTGACACCCTGGGCATCCTCAACGGCAACACCGGCGGGCTCACCATCTCGGGCACCGGTTCGGTGAGGCAGCAAGGCACTGCGGCCGCGAATATGTTCATCAACGCGGGCAGTGCTGGCATCACCATCAGCGCTCCGATCAAGGACAACACCGGGGCCCTCACCTTGGTCAAAAACGGCGCAGGCACGCTCACCCTCGATGGCACCAACACCTATTCCGGCGGTACCATCGTCAATGCCGGTAGCGTCACCCAGAGCGTCACCCAAAACAACAATTGGGCGGGCACCGGCAATATCACGATACAAAGCGCGGGCACACTCGCATTTAACCGCTTTAATGTGTTGAGCACCGCCACATTGACGTTGAACGGCGGAACGGTGACTTCGGGCAATAGTTTTGCCAGCAACATCCAAGGGCCGTTGGTGCTGGGAGCCACCTCGACCTTCAATGTAACGGGCGGGTTGAGCATCGCTGGCAATATCAGCGGCGCTGGCGGCCTGATCAAGACCGGTGCTGGCGCCATCGTGCTACTCTCCGGTACCAACACCTACAGTGGTCCCACGACCATCAGTGCCGGCGGGTTGCAATTTCCCAAACCAGCTTCACTCTACAATTCGACCACCGCGCAATGGACGCCTGCTAACATCACCGTGGCCAGTGGTGCTCTGTTGGCGCTCAACGTCGGTGGTGCGAGCGATTTTAGCTCGGCTCAGGTTGGCACCCTGTTGGGCAACCTTGCCACTGTGAATAACAATGGTTTGCTGGCCGGATCTACGGTGCTTTTCGACACCACCAACGCGACCGCAACCGTCACCTTGTCGGCCGCGTTGGCGGATTCCACCGGCGCGGGCGGTGGCGTGGTGAATTTGAGAGTATCGGCACTCAAAACGCTGGTTCTCTCGAATACCGGCAATAGCTATACCGGTAAAACCATCGTGACACCTGGGACGCTGAGTGTGGCGTCCATTAACAGCGTGGCCACCAATGTTGGCCTGAACACCGTGCACTCCGCCAGCAGTTGTCTGGGTGCGCCTATCAGTGTGGCCAATGGTACCATCGATCTTGGTTTCGCGACTCTGCAGGGCGGAGCTACCCTGATTTATACCGGCACCGGCGAGACCACCGACCGCGTTCTTAATTTCGCAGGGAATGCCAGCTCGCCGGTCACCCTGGATCAATCGGGCAGTGGGTTGTTGAAATTCACTAGCGCATGTACCCGAACTGGGAGTAATGCCCTTGCCGTCACCCTGCAGGGGGCCGGAAACGGTGAACTGGTTTACGGTCTGCCCATGGTAGGCGCCCTCACCAAGGCAGGCAACGGTACCTGGACGCTCGACGGCAACAACCAGCATACCGGAACGACCACCATCAGCGGCGGTAGCTTGGTCATTGGCAGCGCGGGTCAATTTGGCTCCGGTTCCTATGGCGGTGCCATCGCCATCAGCAGTGGTGCCAACCTAACCTATAACAGCTCGGCGGCACAAACCCTGGCAGGCGTGGTCTCCGGCGCGGGTACGCTAATTCAAGCCGGCCCCGGCATCCTGACCCTCGCCGGGTTTTGCAGCTACACCGGTGCCACCACGGCCAACGGCGGCACGTTGTTAGTAAACGGTACAACCGCCGCCACCAGCGCCGTCACCATCAACACTGGTGCCGCGCTCGGCGGCACCGGCACCATCGGAGGCGATGTTACCCTGAATTCCGGTGCCAAGGCAGTGTTCACTCTAGCAGCCCCTTACAATACGAGTAAGCTCACCTGCGCCAAAGCACTCAACCTGAATAACAATGTCGTTCACCTCAATCTGCCGGCCAGTCTGCCTGATGGGTTTTATACCTTGGCGGCCTATACGACAATCACTGGCGCATTCGATGCCACTGCGGTGATTGACAGCGGCGGCCTAGCCAGCGGACCGGGCACGCCGATGGTTGTTGCCGCAAGCAATGGCAATGTGACATTGAGTGTGGGCTATCCGGCGATCACCTTCTTGCCGAATACCCTACCTAACGGGACCACCATCGCCTCTTACTCCCAGTATATATACGCCGGCGGCGGCGCTGGGGCACCTTTCACGAATTATACTGTCAATAGCGGTTCTCTGCCACCAGGCTTGTCCCTGTCCAGTGACGGCCTGATTTCCGGTACCCCCAACACGCTCGGTAACTATCCCTTCACGGTGCAAGTGCAGGACAAGAATGGATCCCCGGCCACCACCGCCCAAAGCTACACGATAAGCATTGTATTACCGGGTGCCTTTACCTGGAAAAATCCCGTGAGTGGCAATTGGAGCGATGCGACGAAGTGGCTCAATGACGTCAACGTGGTAGCGGCACCGGCCGCCGCCGGCCAAGCGAACTATGCCCTCAGCTTCAACCAGTCCGGCACATATACGCCGACCCAAGACCTCAACAGCGGGTTCTTGCTCAACAGCTTGAACTTCGGCGGCGCGGTGACGCTCGCCGGCACCAACGGCTTGGTTCTCACTAACAACGATGTCACGCTGCCGCAGATCAACCAGAACTCGGCCAGCACGGTCATCATCAACCCGCCTGTTAGCTTGGCTGCCAATATGACCGCAGTCGGTACTGGCGGTGGCGAGGTGGATCTGGCTGGTGTGGTCTCAGGCACGGGCAGTTTGACCAAGACCAGCACCGGTACACTCAAGCTCTATGGTTTGACTCCAAACACCTACAGCGGCGGCACTATCGTCAACAGCGGCACGCTTCATTTGGGATCGATGACTGGTGTCACCAGTCCGCTCTGCACCGGCACGGCGGGAACCGGATCGGTGACGTTGGGCAGTGGTGCCACCCTTGAGTTTGACCGGATCAACGAGTCGAACGCCTTGATCCTCAACGGCGGCACGCTCTCCAGTACCAATGGCTGGGGTGCCGTGTGGAGCGGTCCTATCAGCGGGCCCGGTGCTTTGGTTAAGACGGGTGCATGGCCCCTGACCCTATCCGGCACCAACACCTACACCGGTCTAACAACCGTGACCACAGGTCAGTTGTTCCTGACCAAACCGGCTGCGCTATACGATGCGGTCGAGACGAGTTGGACTTCGGCAAATATCTCCGTGGCCAGTGGTGCCTCCCTCGTTTTCAGTGTCGGCGGTGCCAGTGATTTCACCACCACCCAGGTAGCGACCTTGCTCACCAACCTCTCCACGGTGAATAACAACGGTCTGAAAGCTGGCTCAACCTTCGGGTTGGATACCACCAACGCCACAAGCACAGTCATCATTGGGACGAGCATTGCCGATTCGACAGGCTCCGGCGGCGGCGCGCTAGGCATCTTGAAATTGGGCACCGGCACGCTCGAACTCACCGGTGCTAACAGCTACACCGGCACCACCACCATCAGTGGCGGCACCCTGGCTATTAACAACCCGGTACCGCATACCCTGGCGCTTATCACCGGTGGGGGAAATCTGGTCAAAGCCGGCACCAGCACCCTTACACTCAACGGTGTAAGCGGCTACACCGGTGCCACCACCATCAGCGAAGGTACCCTGGCCATCAATACCACGGTAGCGCAAACCTTGGCGGCTATCGCTGGTGCGGGCAATCTGACCAAATCTGGGACTAGCACCCTGACGCTCGGAACCAACACCTATACCGGTGACACCACGGTGAGTGGCGGTACCCTGATCGTCAACGGCAGTTCGCTCTCTGACGCCGGTAAATTGGTCCTTAACGGCGGCAAGGTGCAAGCCACTGGCACAGAAATCGTAGGTACCCTGTACTTTGGAACGGCCCAACAAGCAGCCGGAACTTGGGGTGCTACCGGTTCAGGTGCCAGCCACATTGACGACACGCACTTTTCCGGCATTACCGGCGTGGTGAGTGTCGCCATCAGCGGCACCCCCTACAGCAACTGGGCGGCCGGCTATCCTAGTGCTGACCTCAGCAATCCGGCTGCCGATTTAGATGGCGATGGACTGAGTAACTTCCAGGAATTCGCCTTCGGCCTCAACCCCACCCTAGCCTCGTCGGTGAGTCCGATCACCAGCGGGTTGCATGCTAACGGTCAATTCAGCTACACCCGGCGCAATCCGGCGCTCACTGATCTCACCTATGCAGTGTGGACCTCACTCGATCTGCTGACCTGGACCGAGGATACCCTTGCCACCCAGACTCCAGACTCGCCAACGGCCGATGTGCAGACGGTGAGCGTCACGGTCACGACCGTGCCGACCAGCGGCAGGTTGTTCGTGCGGGTGGCGGCAGTGGCTCCCTGAGACCTGACCATATCGCAAGGATGATGTAACATCATAATTGCTACGATTAACCCCAACCCGGGGCCGCCGCTTTCACTGCGGCGGCCCCGCTTGATAGGCAGCATTTTGGTGTTGTCGGCCAGAAAACAATCATGTCTAATCATCAATAACTGATACGACACATGCTGGACATTCCCACTCAATCCGCCCTGACCTCCCGCCAGTTCCGCCACCACGACCGTCCCGCCGGTTGGCTTCTCGGCTTGCACATTTTGTCGGCCACTCTCGGGCTGTGCCTTTATAGCAACGCCGGGGATGTGCCGCCGCCCGCCGCGGTTCGCAAGCCTAACGTGATCTTGATTTTGGTTGATGACCTCGGCTACGGCGACCTCGGCTGTTATGGATCAACGAAAAACCGGACGCCTGCCGTCGATAAGCTGGCAAGTGAAGGCCTGATGCTCACCAGTTTCTATGTGAGCAGCGGTGTGTGTTCGCCATCGCGTTCCAGCCTGATGAGTGGTTGTTATCCCTTGCGCATCGGCATGCATGTTAGCTCCAAGGGTTGTTATGTGTTGGTGCCCGGCGACGAGCGTGGCCTCAATCCGGCGGAGATGACCCTCCCGCGCATGCTCAAACAACAGGACTATGCCACCATCTGCATCGGCAAGTGGCATCTTGGCGACCAAGCGCCGTTCATGCCGCGCTGCTATGGCTTCGACTCCTATTTTGGCATTCCATTCAGCAATGATATGGGTTCCGAGGTGAAGGGCGAACTCAAGGGCGGGCTGCCCGAGTTGCCTCTGCTGCGCAATGAGACAGTCATCGAGGCACCCGTCGATCAAAACGGCATCACCGCACGCTACACCGCCGAGGCTATCGCGTTTATTGAGAAAAACAAGGACCGACCGTTCTTCCTCTATCTGCCGCACATGCAGGTTCATCTGCCGTTGCGCAGCGGCGAACGTTACCGCGGCAAATCCGCCGCCGGCGCTTACACCGATTCAGTGGAGGAGATGGACGGGTCCACCGGCGAAATCATGGCAACCCTCAAAAAGTTGGGCTTGGATAACAATACGCTGGTGATCTTCACCAGTGACAACGGTTCGTATCATCCCGGCAGCAATCTGCCGCTCTCCGGCGGCAAGGCCACCACCATGGAAGGCGGCATGCGCGAACCGTGCATCATGCGTTGGCCCGGCCATATCCCCGCCGGCTCAACCTGTGATGAAGTGGCCGCCACCATCGATTTGTTGCCGACCCTCGCCCATCTCACCGGCGCCACCCTGCCCACCGATCGCGCCATCGACGGCAAGGACATCAGTGACTTGATGCAATGCAAACCGGGTGCCCGCTCGCCGCACACCGAGGGGTATTTCTATTATTTCATGAGCCAGCTCCAAGCCGTGCGCCTCAATCAGTGGAAACTTCGCCTCTCGCTAGATCCCGAAATCAGCGGCTTTACCGGCCAACCCAAGGGCAAATCCGAGCTTCGGCTCTATGACCTCATGGCTGATCCAGGTGAAAAAATCAATCTTGCCGCCGATCATTCGGCAATTGTTGCCCAGCTCACCGCCTTGGCAGCTACCGCCCGCCAGGAAATAGGCGACTATCAGGTTAAAGGACGAGGCCAGCGTGAACCCGGCCATTTTGCCAACCCACAGATTATTCGTATGACTCCCGCGGACCCATCCGAAAAATGAAACTCAAAATACCTGTCCAGCGGAATATGTGCTGGCCACCAAAGCCCCATCCGTGATGACCGGATTGCGCCGCCTGGCGCTGGATATCGCCCACGGCCAGAGTTGCCTGGGCACTTGGGGGCCTCAGCTTCGCCCGCCCCACCGATGGTATATATCTCCGGGACATGACGCCGGGGGGCTGGTGCTCAGAACTGGCACGGTTGAAAATTTGCCGCCGTCAAAAATCGCGTTGTCAAAAAATCGCGATTGCCCTGGCGGCTGTTCCACGCTGTCATAGGCGGATGCCCCGCCCACGCAAAATGCGCCCTAAGCCAGACGCTCCGCTCAGCCTGCTGAGTGCGTTGCATATCGGTGGCAGTTCGGTGTCGATGATGGTCGCTGAGCGCAACCCCAAAGGCGCGTTGGTGCCGCTGGATTTCCTTGAAAAGCCCGCGCCCATCGCCCGGGATATTTTCCGCCTTGGCAGCGTCAGCCAAGCAACCACCGAGAGGGTGGTGGCGATCATCAAGGGCTATCAGAAATGCTTGTCCGAACTCGGACTCGATCCGCACAACGTCACCCGAGCCGCCACCACCAATATTCTCAGCGAGGCGTCTAACCACGAAACCGTCATGAACCGCATCCGCATCGCCTGCGGCCTGCGGGTTGCTATTATCGACGACGGCGAAATGACGCGTCTGATCTACCTGAAAACCCGGCGCCGGTTGCATGACTTGCCGGCGCTGCGCCAAAACACCACGTTGGTGGTGCACGTTGGTCCGGGCAATACCCGCGCTCTGTTGTTTCAAGACGGGCTCATCACCCGTTACACGAGCTATCGGATGGGCACGCATCGCACCCGCGAGGCCGTCGAGGGGTCCCATGCCGAAGGGCCCGCCATGTTGCGCGTCATCCGCGAACATGTGTCAGGCAACCTCGCTCAGATCGGCTACGATTTCTCCGATGTGTCTATCCAAGGTCTCATCCTCATCGGCGACGAAATCCAATCCGTCGCGGCCCGCATGCTGCAAGGCCAAGCAATCTGCCCGGTGAAGGTGCTGCGCCAATTTACCACCGAAACCTCGATGCTCAGCGACGTGGAATCGGTCAAACGTTTCCAGCTCGACTACCAAACCGCCGAGGCGCTGGTGCCTGCGCTGGAAATCAATCTGGCTATCGCTGAATCGCTCAAGCTCAGTGAAATCCACATACCCGCCACCGAATACGAGCAAGGGTTGTTGCACGACTTGCTGTTGTCCCGGGATCTAACTGGAAACTTCGCCGAGGAAGTGATTCGTTCCGCACGGATCCTCGCCGAGCGCTACCAATCCGACCCTAGCCATGGCGAGCATGTCGCCGCACTCTGCGGGCGATTCTTCGATGAACTCACCTCGTTGCACCAACTCACGGCCCATGATGGCCTGTTGCTCCAGGTGGCTGCCATCCTCCATGAAGTCGGCACCTATATCAGTCCACGCGCCCATCATAAACACTCAGAATATATCATCCTCAACTCGGAAATTTTCGGCTTGGACCGGCTGGATGTCACATTGGTCGCCCTCATCGCTCGCTATCATCGCCACTCCGGGCCGCGTCTCGAACACCCGAGTTACAGCGCGCTGACTACCGAGGAGCGTATCCGCGTGTCCAAGCTCGCTGCTATCTTGCGGGTGGCCGACGCCCTTGAGCGCACCCATGTCCAGCGCGTGTCCCAAATTGAGATCCGCCGAGAGGCGAGTAAACTGCGCCTGCGCTTGCCAAGTATCGCCGATGCCGCTGTCGAGCGCCTTGCCATGGCCTCCAAAGCCGATCTGTTCGAGCAAATTTTCGGGCTCGGGGTGGTGATAGATGAAGATAATTGAATAGACAGGAGCTTGCACTGCCGATGGGCTGACAACGACGGGACTAACTGGGCGGGGATGTGAGTGGGGAGATTTCCGTCGGTAGGGTCATGTAGCTTGACGCGCTTTTCACAGACTTGTTTTCATATATGCTAGTCAGGTTAATTCTCTAAAAGAGCCTGGGATAATGTTTTTTGATCAGCGCCTGTTCTTCTTGGGTGAGATCCTTTAGCGGCACCGGGGTATCTTCCGGTCGACGATGTTTCTGGTTGATGCGATTGATCAGACTCCAGTTGCGCGACGGCTTGTCTGCGGTGGGATCGGCAGGTTCGCGGGCCTGCAGATCATATCGCGTGAAGTCGATGACCATGCCTGGTTCATCTTTCTGCCAGTCGCGCAGGATCGCTAGCCGGAAATCGGTATTCATGAACCAGCGGATCTCCAAATTGGGCTCCGAGCCGCCGATGCCGGTTCCGCGTTGCTCAAACTTGTAGTTCAGATATTTGTTATCAGGATTTTCGCGTCGCCATGCCTCGCCGAACTCCCCCTGCGTGACGATCTTGGTGTCGGGCCAGCGTTGCCGGACGTTCTGGAGCCACTGAGTGAGACAAGGCAGAACTTCCGGTTTCAGGTTTTTGACCAAACTGATCTCCCAACAATTGGTGATCCAGCCGAAGCCGTTGCGCTTGAAGCCATCGTCAAAATGATTTGCCGTGACCGCCATCACCTCGGCCATGCCCTTTTCCAGGCCGAGATTGCGATACGACTCAATTGGCCCCACTCCGAGACGGCTGTTGAAACCGCCTTCAAAACCGAAACGCCGTGCGCAGAGGAAATCACAGGTCCAACCGTCCAGATTCACACAATCAATGAAGTCGGCCTTGCCCTGTGCCGGCTTGCAACCGTGTTCACGGCTTGGATAATACGGGTAACTGATCGAGCCGTCCCCGTCCCCGTTGTCGATGCCGTATTGGCTCCAGATTGTGCCCTGGCAGACATGGATTCCTTCCTCTTCCGCCAGATAACGCAAATTTTCTGCTGATAGGAAACCGGCCACCAGGCTTTTGGGTTTGTAGTTGTCTCCAACGATGTCGCGGATTTTCAGCAAGGCCTCTTTGATATCCTGATTCACTTGCGCCCTGGAACTATACATTGGTGCGAAAAATCCACCCGGAATAAAGGTGATCTCATCGCCATAAGATTTGTGATAGCCGGCGACCTGATTGCGGATGGCATTGTAATTGGGTCGTTCATCATGAAGGGCGAGCCATGAGAAGGCCCAGGTCACTTTGGCCCCAGGAAACCCTTTGCTGACCGCATCACGGAATGCCGCCACGGTTTCGGGCGTATGCACGGTTGCTTCGTCCATGCCTTCGTTCAAGTTGCGTGCCGCTTCGATCTGGTTGACGCGGATGACCGTATTCAGTGTTAGAAAGCGCCCGCCCTTCACGATCAGAGTGTTCTGTGGGGCCGGTGCGGGTGCGGCCAGCAATCCTCCGGTATATAGAATGGACAGCGCGGACACTAGAACGAGCGAAATGATTGCTAGAATCTTCATGGCATGGGTGACGTTGGAAATCCAGGTGCGAGATAACCTTTGTCACAACAGCATGGAAGAAATAGTCCGTCGGTACAATCCCAATATCGCAGCGGCCTGGCTTTTGGTTGAATTGGGGTGAACGAGGACCGATTAGATGGAACTGTGACGGATGGAGTGCCGTGCCGGTCACGTCAGTCACCACCCGTTTGCCCGGGTTCCTTGGTTAGGCGTTCGCGCACAATACTGTTGACTTAGGCGATGCAGGAGCGAGACAGGAAGAGGCGGCGGGCAGGATGCCCGCACCACGTGGCCCGGGCATCCTGCCCGGCGGACCATGGG
>JBAXOP010000102.1:0-16502 GCA_037133195.1 Verrucomicrobiota bacterium
CGAGCCTGCTGATCGGTTAGACCGTTGGCCGATCCCTCCAAGCAGCAGCCACGCTTCGGCAGCACGCTTCAACTGATCCCACAGCGCAGGCGGCAACGACTCCCGGCGCTGGGTGAGCACCAAATCGTATTGTGTGCCGGGTTTGATGGCCGCCTTCGATCCGCCATTCTGGCCTTTGTGTGGCATGAAATCTGCCCTTTCAGTCTGAACTGGAGAGACTGGGCTAACACGAATGGTGACGCGCGAAGCATTCGTTTGGCCAATGGCTTGGCCAAACAATATTCCGGCATCCTGTTCCGAAAATCCGAGTGACTTGTGCCACCAACGAATCATGCCCTTGACCGACGGCGCACGAAGCTCCGGACGATTGAAGTTCTGAGTCTGATAGGCCCCGTGGGCGAATGTATCGGAAAGCAGGGAGAAATTGTAATTGAGGAAGTCCATGAGGGCTAGGGTAAATCGATCTTGAGGGAGGACGCCACCGCGATGATGGGATTCCAAATTTCAGGCTTATTCCTCTTCCATCTCTTGCGGGTATCCTTGAAGGGACTGGAAAGAAGAACGGAGATGAACGCCCGCTGCTCGGACCCGGCTTTCCCGGCGATTTGTTTGGCAAACTCGGCGAACTCCTGCTCACCCAGTTTACCGATTGTCTCGACTGCCTTTTCTTCTGGTGTGAGAGTGGCAATACGCGCGGCTTCAACACTTACAGCTTCGAGTATGGCGAGTTCCGCTGCCGCCTTCTCGGCACCCGCCTTGCGTTCCTGTTCTATCCGGCGCTCTTCCTCCTCAATTTGTACGCGCCGCCTCTCCTCCGCTTGTGGATCGATCTGAAACCATCCGTAGCCGGCCCCTGTTTTGGCTCCGATGCCATTTTCTGTAAGTGCCTGCTGGAGCCAGTGCTTGGCCTGCTTTAGCAGGTTGGCAATCGTTAGATCAGGAAGATGAGGCGTGCGCTGGCCGATAATTGCAAAGCCAAATTCACTGCCTGACTCGACCGCAGGAAAAAAGATAGGACGCAGATTATTGTTGAAATGCGGGGTGAGCACTTCAGCAATAATCCGCAAGTTATCAGTGCTACTGGGATGAGCGGCCACGAACGAACAGATCCCCTTATAGGTATCCGCATTAAAACCCTGATGCGCGGAATCAAGCTGCTGACGATTGTCGTTTGCCGCCCATAGAAAATCCCCGCTGCGGGAGAAGTCGTTAGGAGAGAAGCCGAAGATGGCAAGTGCGGAGCGCAGCATCAACGTTTGTTTGGTAGGATCCTGCTCACGACGAATTTCCCAAAGTGCGCAATGGCGGGTGATGCCTTTGACGGCTGTGCCCGGAATGCAAGGAAGTCCGGTGATCCGGTCCAGGGAGAGGCCGGAATTTTCCATGATACCACCTGCCATATTGATCAGTAGCCGGCCGCCTAATGTGGCGACAAAGGTAACGGCCCGCCCCGAAAAGGATCTTTCGAGATCCACCAGAAAGCGGGTGTTGGACCGGATGCGTGACGTTGCCAGAGCGGGGTTGTCTGTGCGGATTGTCGCTAGAGCACTGGCAACTTTAGCCTTGTAGCTGGATGCGTCTGCATTTCGCCCCCCCCTGTTGGCATACGCACGGGCTGATGCCGCTTCTTCTTGAAGGACCTTCTCACCCTCATGGGTCGCCCGGAGAACATTGAAGCGCTGCGCGTCATCAAAACGTTCAACATCGTGAAGAGCGGTCTTGGAGATGACCATTTTTTGAAACAAAAGGGACCGGTTCTCCACTCTTTCGGCGAAGGATCCGATGCTCTCTCTCGTGTCTTTGGCTAAGGGAATCATGATGGAATGAGGTTACTCGGGACGAACGAAGCGCCTGGCGTAGCTGAGCCATTCCATGGCTTCGGCTGTAGCCAACTTGAGAATCTGGCTATCGGTTTTCACCAGATGGTTCAACAATGCGGTGGCATTGTTAGTCCCATTGGTGATTAATATCTCTGGTGATTGGAGATGGCTGGCGATTGCGTCGAAGATCGCCGCATAGCCCGCACGTTGAAGCCCTTCCTTCCGCGCTTCGAGCGAGAACGCCAATGCGGCGAGCAGGCCGTTTGCCGCAATCATTGGCGGGACTTTCTTAATCGCGTCACCGCCGTCTTTTCCTCGCTTTTCAACTGGGCTGGTAGCGAAATTGAGAGCGCTTGCCGCCCGAACTTGTGCTAGATTTTTCATGATTAAATGGGGCGTTATTTGATGCTGATCGAGCAAAAACCGCGGCCGGTGGTGGAGTTTCCTCCGAACTGGAGAATTGGATACGCGAGCGCGATTTTGATGAGTTCTCCAGCCGAATCCGTGTTCTTGTAGCGCCCGATGATTTGCACCGGAGCGGAGAAAAGGGTTTCGGCGGGCACGCACTCCATATTGAAAAGAGCGCCCTTGGCCACAGCGCCCGTTTCGGCATCGATTTTGGTCTGGGTGGAGATTTCCGTGGTGGTAGTGACAAAGTGGGAAAAGTCCCCATCACTGAGGAGAACCATGCGACGCGCAGCTTCCTGCCAAACTGGATCGTCAGAAAGTCCGAGGAGGGTTTGTTCCCACGCTTGCGGGAATTCAGATTGCTGGGAGAATGCATATTCCTCAAGCACGACACGCTTGGCACCGGCATGATCGATCACAACCTTGAGACCCGCCTGACATGTTTGATCGTCGGGGTCTTGGAGAGTTGGCAGATCCGTGAGACCGGATTCCCGAGCGAAACGTCGCAGCACAAACGGACAGGTGATGTAGGCAAACGCGCCTTTTGCCGAGCGAACCGGGAATGCGACGGGCCGAGCCTCGCCGAACGCAATATCGCCGGAGCGGGCGTTGGACTCATTGTCGATGGTATCCGGCCCGAAGAGATCATCGATGATATTGGTGTCCTTGATCGCATGACGCGCGGCATCACGGAACACCCCTTTGATGGATGAACCCGGAATGATCGGATGATTTGTATGGCGTTCGCGGCGCACGGGCAGGTCGACGGCGCCGACAGAGGCTCCTGATCCGACGTGGAGAGGGGTACGGGTGAATATATAGAGGATCTTGGATTGCATGGGGATAGTGGATAGATGATTGGAGAATTGAAGCGGATAGCGGATGGAAAGCGAGTATCTATCGGAGTGATAGGAGGCGGGCGATTGGTGGATGTTATTACCAGAGGGTTTTGAGGCGCGGGTACTGGATGATTTTCTCATCGCAGGTGACGATGGGGAGTTTGTGGATCAAGGCGGTGGCGATAATGAGGCGATCAAAGGGGTCCTTGTGGATGGGAGGCAGCGCCGCGGCCTTGAAAGCGACGGAGGAGTTGACGGGGATTTCCTCGAGTGAGAAGAGCCGGGCGAGTTCCTGCCGCCACATTGAGAGCGATTGGGGAAGGGCCAGTTTTTTGAGGGCGACTTTCTGGGCGATCTCAAACATTGAGATGGCGCTGAAATAACGACTTCCGCTGGAATTTTCCCAGGCGGAGATAGCAGCTTTACTCAGTTTGGCTTGGTCTGAAGAAAGCCAGAGCAAGGTACATGTGTCGAACAGGATCATCGGTATTCGGATGGCCATTCTTCCTCCGAGGCCTCTTCGGTTGGATCGTAACCGGGAGCGAACGTGACCTTGAGGGTGGGAGTGGGTTTGGGCAGGCGCTTGACCTTCTGCGTGGCAGGGTGCCATGGCTGGATTGCGGCCACCTCCTTGCCGTTGCGGCAAAGGATGACGGTTTCCCCGTCTTCCTCGACGGCTTTGACCAAGGCGGAAAGGCGGCTTTTTGCTTCGTGCATGTTGGCAGTAATCATGGTGAACTAGGTTAGCTAATGTCCGGCGTCATGTCAAGGTGGGGTACTGTAGCGGCGGTCTGTGACTACTTTTCCCCTGCGGGAAAAGTCGCGAGCGAAGGCATGGCGCAATTCTTTGGCATCGGCGCTCACTGCGTTTCTGCGCCAGCGGCGGTGTGTGACCGGCGCGGGCGTTTGGCTGAAAGCGGGAGGTTTTTGGCTGGGTCATGGGGGGACAAGAGATGGGCCGTCACTAACCGCCGCAGGGATGGAATTTCCAAGTACCACAGACGCCGAGGCCGAAGCCTTTTTCGCCCATGAGGGTGGAGCGGCGGTTTTGAATTTCGGTGCCCGTGCTGGTTCCGTGCCAGTTGAGGGCGTTTGCCAAAGTGGCGGCGGAGGCAGCGTCTGCGCATTCGAAGTAGTAGATTGAACCGGCGGGGACCGCTAGATGGGTGGATTTGGCACCGCCCTGTTCGCGGTCGGTGCCATTGGGCAGCGCCCAACCCGTCACTGGCAATGACTTGCCAGTGACGGCAGCAACCAAGGTGGCGGCGATGGGCTTGCCAGGGGTCACTCTGCGGCGGCGTGCAGCGTTTTCTCCGGGTCCATCAAGAAGCATGACCTCCCCGTTGGATTTGCTGACCCAACTCGGCAGCCATCCGCCGGGGTGGTCGTTAATTTGCGGAAAGATGGCCGGGGTGAGCAGTACCCATTTGACGAGGTGTCTGTTATTGGCCGTGTGAAAGTCATCAGATTTCCCTAGGGGCAGTGGCAAGCGTTGTGCCACTGAGTCATCCCGCATGGCGGAGCACACCCGTTGCTGGCCGCCAACCAGAATGTGCCCGCCTTCACTGTGAATGAGAGCCGAGACGAGGTCGCTATCGTCTTGGGCATCGCGATAGTCCTTGTCGGGGGCCGTGGCGGCTACGCCCAGCTTCCATCCGCCCTTGAGACGCAGGTAGCTGGCGGAATAGAACTTGCCTTCCTCGACCGTGCCGGTTTCCTCACTGAGCCCGATGCCGCAATTGTGCTCGGTCGCAGCAAAGTCGGCGTCGGATTTGAAGAACGGTCGTTTGGCCAAGTCGTCGCGCTGGGGGGTGCCAAGATAGGTGTTCCATGCTCCTTCGCTCCACCAGCGGCAGAGTTCGGATTTGTTAGGCGGCACGGCACTGCCGACGGTGTATTTCAACGGCGCGGGCAGGCTTGATGCATCCTTGGAACTGGCGACAGGATGCAAAATCGGACTGTCCGCCACGGCATCAAGCGGGCGCGGAAAGAACCAGGTATGAGCTTCGCCACGGGTGCAGACCGGAAACGGGCCAACGGTGGTTAGGGAGCCGAACTTGCGGTCACGGGTGTCCTCGTAACTGCCGCTGCGCCCGCGCCGGTGGGCGTGAACACCCGTCAAGTCCGCCCGGTGGAGTGCGGCGTGAAAGGCATGGCTAATGACGTGGGGCAGCGGCCAGGCGGCGCCATGTCCGGCAAGAGAGCCGGACATCGGCCGGCCGTCCCTGAAAAACAGGACATCGGTGGGTTCGAGGAGGATCGGTTTCATGAGGGTTGCCTATCGGCGGATTCGTTGCGGGTACGGTGGGCAAAGGCGACGACGGTGCAAAGACCGACCATTGCATTGAGAAGGGTTTGGGCATCGCTACCGAGGTTTTTGAGGTAGAATTTTAGTTTGGGTTCCAACAACTCAGCATTGGTCCTGGATTTGCCACTTGCCGATTGGCGGGCAACGGCGAAGGCAAACTCCTGTTGGATGATTGCGGCGGCATCAAACTCGGCAGCATCGCCCATCCGCCCGCCGACCATGGAATGATTCCGGTATGGCTCCAACAACTGGCAAACCCGGTGCGGAAATTTCGAGCTGAGGGTCTCGTCATCCAGCGCGTTTGCAATTTCCTGATAGAGAGCGAGCCCGCCGGACTTCCATTGCGCGCCCCATTCCGAGATTTCTCCGGAGCGCTTGAGTAACGTGACTGCAACCGCGGCACGGCCGAGTGGGCCTTTGGCGCGTTTCTCAGCTTGCTGGGCGGCGCGGACCACGTCCTGCAAAGGGGACTTGAAGTGAGCGATGGCGATACCTACGGAGACCTCGGCTGCCGGGCCTGGGACCACGAATGAGATGGGATGCCCCGACTGATCGGTGCTGACTGATAGATAGCCGGGTGCTGTGGAATTGATTCCGGCTTCTTCCACAGCGCGGCCTTGAAATGCTTCCCGCAAGGCTTGGGCGCATTCCAGCGCGGTATCGGCTGGCAGCATCGCCAGCACGTCATCGCCTCCTGCGTAAATCAACCGACCGTCATGCGCCTGCACAATCCGGCGGGCACACAGCAAGGCAAAGTTGGATAATGCCCCGCTGAATTGGAGGTGGTAGCTGGGGGATAACGGGCGGGGGCTTTCCAATAAGCCGTCCCCGCCGTTGTCAGCGAAGTATTTGCGGGCACCGTGCTGCTGGGTGCCATTGGCATCGGCATATTCTGAGAATTGACTACCGAGTCTTGGAGTTTTCTCTCCGCTGACCCACTTGCCAATCTCGTCGCCATCGAGTGCGAGCACCGCAAAGTATTTTTCGCCAGCTAGCTTTTCTTCGTCTTCCTCGTCACCAGATTCAGACGGCCTGTGCGCGGCGATCTTGTGGGTATTCGGCATTTTGAATTCGTCGGAACCCGTTGGCAGGCTCCACTTGCCCTTCAGATAAGCCAAGTGCCAGAGGCGCTTCACCAGGGTGGACGCGCCGAGCCAGTCATCGTGTTTAAATAAGGATTTCCACGCGCCGCCCTTTTGTTTTGCATTGCCAGCCCACGTCTTGCCACCCGCCACGGCCTCGGACCGACCGCCGAGGCTGTCCTTGTTGGAAAAAGCACCACAATCCCAGCCGCCGCCGTTGCAAGCATTGAAGTTGCGCGTCTGGCGCAGGGCATCAAGTTGCCACCCACAGAACGAAAGAATGACCGACCAGCCGAGGCCGATGTTGTTGAGTTGGTCTTTCGGGCCGCCTTGCCCGCCAATATAGTAGCGAGCGTCGCGATCTGCCTCTGGCATGACTTTTGTGGCGTAGTGGACGACCGCTTGGACCCGCTTGGCGGATTCCTTGATGGGCATCTTCTCATCAAAGCCATCAGCCAGCTGCATCGCCGCCTGCAACGAGTCCGGCCATGAGGTTGCCTGCCAGCTGATAGAAAGAAAACGCGCGATTTGGCCATCAAAGCGTTCCTTGCGCTGATTTACAGAGAATTCACCTTCCCCCCAGATCATCTCTCCATCATCACAGAATTGCCAGACCGAGCCAGCGATTTTTTCCCACTCGTCGCGGATGGCATTTTCGACAAGCTGACCGAGTTCTTGCGCCCGGTCGCGATGGACGACTGCGAGGAAGACGTTGGGTAGGTTGGGCGTGAGCAGGGTGGCTGGATCGTAATCAAGGTGGTCCCAGACGAATTTGCCGTTCACTTCCACTTGGCTCCAGAGGCTGTCTCGCAAGTGCAGATCAAATAGCGGTTGGCCTTTGAGATTGGGAAAGATGACGGAATCGGGCCCGACCTCCATGGCCAATGCTTTCATGCCGGCTGCCATGAGCCACGAAAGCAGGTAGGACCCGCTCCAAAGATCGCGGATACTGCGGGCTTCAGCGATGAAGTCCTGGACCGGGCCAAGCTGGAATTTTAGAAATGCGGGTTTGAGTACGGCCTGGGGGCCCTTGCCATCCGCGCATCCATCGAGAGCGCTGACCACCTGCATGTGAGTCCAGACGCTATGATCGGGGATGCGGGTATCAGCAGGAAGGAATGCAAATCGATAATCCTTTTCGGTGCAGAATTTTTCCCAAAGCCGCCAATGGCAAAAAAAACGGGCTCTCCATTGGTCACCGGGGCCCCAGTCGTCAATATGCGTGGGGGTCGGCTGCATCAACTGATCCACTTCCATTGCCATTTCGGCGGAAGCGAATTCCTTGTGAAACGGGAAATGCTGGTTCTCACTCAACGGGTGGTGGAACTTGCTGCGAACACCGTCGAAAGCGGAGGTGAGATTACCTCGGGATTGCGGAAACGGAAAACGGTCTGCCGAGCTCGCTGCCCAATCGGAGGGTTTCGCATAGGCCTCACTCAGCCGTTTAACCTCCTCTTCGTCGTCAAATCCGGCCTGCCTGAAAAGCGTGCGAGCCTGATCTTCGTGTCCCCGGATATCCACGCACTTGCTAGGCGGATCATGCAGGAAAGCGGCGAGTTTGGATTTCCAGAAAGCAGGAGCGGGGGTGGGCATGGAGAGGGATAGCGGGTTAGAGATGGATCGCGGGTTAGAGAGGGTTTGGCAGTACCGAGTTAGGGCAAGGATGCAAATGCGGGCGGGTCTAGCAAGGGAAAAGGTGGAAAAGCAAATATCGCGGAGGAGTTGCGGGAAAATGCCCGATCTAGCGGGCAGTGGCAAGCGGTTGGATGTCCGGGGACGTCCGCGGGACACAGCCGGTGGTTTGAACCAACCTTGAGCCGCTTCAAGCTCGCATCGCAGCACTGGCGGACGCATTAGGGGCGGCCGTTGACGCCTGAAACATTGCCCTGCCCATCGGGGACATTGCCGAACTTGGCGGAGAACACCACCTCGTCACGGCGACGCCGGATGGCCTGGCCGACGAGTCGTTCGTTTTTTTTCCTGCAGCCATACACGTCGGCGGTGTCGAAGAAGCTATCAAAATTCACGACTGAGCCCGTTTTTCCGACGTACATATTCGCCCCGCTGCGGATTTTTGCGTGCCCTCGCCCGAAAAATCGTCTAACTCTCGCCCGTATATCCGATTTTCCCGAACTTTCCGAAATCAGCATCCTATACGCAGCGGTGGAACCGGCCAAATATACAATCTGTCACCTTGTGCTCGCGCCGCTGGCAGAGCCTGTGAGAACTTTCCCTTGAAAAGTCCGTTCGAGGCAACTATCACAGGACTCGTCATCCAGCCTACCCCACATACTTCCGCCGTCAGTTTTCCAACTTTAACTTTTTTCCAGCACTTTCAGAATCATCCGCAAGCCACCCTGCCGCAGCCCCGGGCGCGGCCAACCCCAAAAACAAATATCCGTTAAAATGAATGATTGTTCTTCATCCCGATGTGACTGCAATTCCGGCTATGATCGGCGCGACTTCCTCCAACTGGCAGCCCTGCTGGCCGCAGGCACCGTATTGCCGGGGAGAACTGCGGTTGCTGGTCCCTTCACCAATGAGGATTTTGAGAAATTGGTGCCTGCGGATAAGAAACTCGCCGCCGGGTGGGTCCAGTCGCTCACTGCGCGTGGCGAGCCCACCATCTATCGGAATCCGGAACTTGACTATATTGGCATGCCGGTGGGCGGATTTTGCACTGGCCAACTTTACCTTGGTGGCGACGGGCGCTTATTGCATTGGGATATTTTCAACGCGCCCAGTCCAAGCGATTTCAACCTTTATCGGGGTCCCCATTATGCAGCGCCGATCAAGCCTACCGCGCCGCTGGAGCAGGGATTCGCAGTGAAGGTGACGAGAGGTGGGAAATCCGAGGTCCGCCGACTCGACAAGACCGGGTTCCCCGATGTCACCTTCTGCGGGCAATATCCCATCGGTACCGTTAATTATCAGGACCAGGCATGGCCGGTGAACGTGAAGATGGAAGCGTACTCGCCGTTCATTCCGTTAGATGCGGAAGACTCGGGCCTGCCCGCAACGATCATGGAGTTTTCGGTAACCAATACGTCGGCGGATACGCTCGATGTCGAACTCGCCGGATGGCTCGAAAATGCGGTCTGCAAATTCAGCAAGACGATGGCCGGAGTGCGGCGAAATCAGGTCGTGCGTGATGGCAAAATGTTGCGCGTGGAACTCAGCGCGCATGCGGACGTCAATGCAAATGACCCGCTTGCCCCCAAGCGCCCTGATATGATTTTCGCCGATTTTGAGGAAAATAATTACGGGGCGTGGAAAGCGGAAGGAACGGCGTTTGGCACGCATCCTGCGAAGCTGAGCGAATTACCTGAAAGAGAAGCGCCGAAAACAATAGGAGCGCATGGCCAGGGGTTGGTTGATAGCTTTGCCACAGGCGGTTCAAAAGAATCTGCCACGGGCAAACTCACCAGCCCGGAATTCACGATCGAACGCAATTTTATCCGATTTCTGATTGGGGGCGGTGAAAACGCCCGGCAGTTGGGGTTGCGTCTCATCATCGATGGCAAAACCATCTATTCGGCCACGGGGCACACGGCTCACCGCCTGCGCACGGATTTCTTCGATACCAAGCAATATATCGGTCGCAAGGCGCGGTTGGAGATTTTCGATGACGCCACCGGAGGCTGGGGATGCGTCGGCGTGGATTACATTCTGTTCACGGACACGGCCCTTCCGCCGGAAGTGCTGGCAGGTGCCGAGGATTACGGTAGCTTATGCCTCACATTGCTCGCTCCTGAAGCTGCTGACTGTGCCTGCGGCGACGCCGGCGACGGGAAACCAGATGAGGTGTTTCAGGCTCTGAGCCCGGGGAAAACCACAGTTGCGGAAAAACCGCTGTCCGCCCGGCTCATTGGTGCCGTGGGACGACGCTGGACGCTGAAACCTAACGAGCAACGCAAAGCCGCGTTCGTGATCACATGGCATTTTGCGAAGGCCAGATTCACGCCGTTATTGCTCAATGATAGTTGGAGCAAGATTCGCGACATCGAGAAACTCAAACGGTATTACGCCAAGCGCTTCCACGATGCCAGCGACGTGGCGGTTTACCTAACGAAAAATTTCGCACGTCTCTCTGGCGGGACAAGGCGTTGGCGTGACACGTGGTATGATTCCACCTTGCCGCATTGGTTGCTGGACCGCATGTTGATGAATGTGTCCGTGCTGGCCAGCGCCACATGCCATCGCTTTGACAATGGCCGCTACTGGTTTTTCGAGGGCACTTATTGTTGCCCGGGTAATTGCACCAGCGTGTGGTTTTATACTCAAGGCGCGGGACGCCTCTTTCCCAGCATCGAGCAGAATACCCACGAAACCCAGCACTTTGTCGAAGATATCGGTCTTGATCCGAAATCCGGCGGTGTCTGGACCCGCGGTGAATATCGCGGCGATTTTGTTCTCGATGGGCAATCGGGCCATGTACTCACCGCGTATCGCACGCATCAGATGTCTAGCGACTCAGCGTTTCTCAAACGCAATTGGCCCACGATCAAGAAGATCCTCCAGTGGCTGATTCACGAGGACGGGAACTCGGACGGCATCATCGACGGCAAGCAATCGACCACCCTCGATACCGGTCTTTGGTGGGGTGCCATGTCATGGACCAGTTCACTGTATTTGGCCGCGTTGCGCGCCGGTGAGGAAATGGCGCGGGATATGGGCGACGATGAGTTTGCCAAATCGGTGCGTACCATCGCGGATGCCGGGGCCAAAAATCTGGTGGAACGGCTTTGGAATGGCGAATACTTCATCCACAAACCCGACCCATCACAACCTAACAGCTTTATCATCGGCAATGGTTGCCACATCGACCAGGTGTTCGGGCAAGGCTGGGCGAATCAGGTCGGCCTCGGACGCATTTTACCTGAGAAGCATACCAAATCGGCCCTGCGCGCGATTTGGAAATATAACTTCACTCCCGATGTGGGGCCATACCGGAAGGTCAACAAGGAGGGCAGTTGGTATGCCATGCCGGGTGAAGGCGGAACCATTATGACCACTTGGCCGCATGGTGATCGCGAACTGCCCAAAGCCGTGGTAGGCGACATGGCAACGGGCGTGGGATACCTCAATACCTGCATGGCGGGCTATGAACACCAGGTGGCGAGCCATATGGTCAGCGAGGGATTGGTGATCGAAGGCTTGGCCGCAGAGCGCGTCATCCATGACCGATACCACGCGTCGCGGCGCAATCCATGGAATGAAGTCGAATGTGGCGACCATTACTCCCGCGGCATGGCCAGCTACGGATTGTTGATCTCCGCGAGCGGCTTTGAATACCACGGACCCAAAGGCCACATCGGATTTGCTCCGCGCCTGACACCCGAGAATTTCCGAGCCCCGTTCACCTCAGCCGAAGGTTGGGGCACATTCTGGCAAAAACGGGATGCAGGGCACACCGGGTGTGGCATCCAATTGCGCTGGGGGAAACTCCGCCTAAAGACACTGGCTCTGGCTCTCGCCGAGGGTGCCAGTGTATCCACGGCGACAGTTTCGCTCGGCAAGAAGTCCATCCCCGCAAATGTCAAGGTGACCGCTCAGCGCGCGTTGATCACGTTCGCCGAGCAAATCGAACTTACGCCGGAAACCGAATTACGCCTCACAATCTCCTGAGCGCAACCCAATCCGGAATCACCTCCTGACCTCTGGCTGCGGCGGCCGCCGGTTAGGGCACGCGCAATTATGACTGTGGCAAGGCATCTGTGTGGGAGTCCCCCCAGTGAACGGCGCAAGCCTGACATGCGGGAACTCATCGACTTGCGAGCCGGATGCGAGAAATTCGCCCGTCCGGTTCTGAGGGTGGGCTGGGGCAGCAATGGCCCATCCCTACCTCTATCCATCACACAGCCCGCCGTGTCCAGTCCATGAAGCACGGCATCTGTGAATCTACCAAAAAACCTCTTCCTTTGCGTCTTTGCGTGCTTTGCGCGAGGTAATCTTCACTCCCCGGCACCTTTGATAGCTGATGACCCTGCTTCCAAGCCATTCATTCTAACGATTAAAAGATTCTCGCGCAAAGCCTTCGTCAGCAACGACCATCACAGGCATCGAAAAGAGAATCGAGCATCTGGAGCAGCAGATTCCCGGCCTGTCCGCCGCAGCGGTGGGAAAGGTCCATCGGCAGGCACTGGTGGCCGGGCAGAAAGTGCTGGTGAGCGGTGAGGGTGGTATCTACGAGATCAGGTCCGACGGCACCAGCGTTTCACCGATGGCAAACTCAGTTTCTCAGAAGTGTCCATCAACGCCTCCTACGCCTCCGTGGCGGCCGACTTCCTGCGGCAAAGACTGCTGGAAAGTGTCGTCCCTACGAGTTGTTCCTGAACAACGCCTGCTGTTGTCCACGCTCGACGACAAGACGCAGGCCGAGGCCGAGGCGGCGATTGCTCAACTTGGGAAAACCTACTCTCTCGCGGATGCCGTGGCGTATTTCCTCAAGCACCACCGCCCGCCTGAGTACACGATCCGGCTTGCCGACGCGATCAAGTTGTACCTCGATGACAAAGAGCGGGATGGACTGTGCCCAAGGACGCTCCACGGCATCGGTTGGACGTTGGGGTTGTTCTCCACGGCCACCGATAACCCCCTGGTGCATTGAAGTCACATCGGCACAGGTGGAAGCGTACCTGCGCGGCCTGAGGGCCAAGAACGGCAAGGACCGCGCCACCCTGCGCTCGTGGGAAATCCACCGTGGCGCTCTGAGCGGATTCTTTGGCTGGTGCGCCATGAAAGATGCCGGGAGCAACCGACCCTTTACCTTCGACAACCCGGTCGAGCAGGTGCGCAAGTTCTCGGCCCGGTTGGTGCGCGAGGAGCAGACGGTCACGCCGGCCACGACCTTGCCCGCCGACGTGCTGCGCATCTTCTCCACACTCATGCGCTGGCGCGGCGGCGTGTTGGTCCGCCCATTCGCCTTCCTCTACTTCCTCGGGGTGCGTTCGGACGAACTCAAACGCATGAACGGCAGGGAGCGGGAACTTGTCAATTTGAAGACCCTGACCGTCACCATCCCGGCCAACGTCAGCAAGACCCGGCAACAGCGCACCATCACGATTCCCGACAACCTCGCCGCCTGGCTGAAAGCCTTTCCCGGCGACTTGATCCCGACCAACTTTGAGGCGCTCAACAAGAAGGTGCGCAAGCATTTCGAGTTGAGCCACGATGAGCAGCGGCACAGTTTCATCAGTTACCACGTTGCCTTGCACCGGAGCGTGGGCGACGCCGCGCTCCAGGCTGGCAACTCCGAAGCCATTGTAAAGCGCCACTACCTCAACACCCATACGCAGAAGGAAGGCGGCGAATTCTTCCGCATTGTGCCCGATTTGAAGCGCCGCCGGGCCGTGCTGGCCAAACCCGTGCCTGCGAAGAAATCCCACCTCAAGGTCGTGTGAGCCCTTCTCCGGTGAAATTTTAGATCATACTCTGTATTACTTCTTGCCACCCATGAAATCCCTCGTAAAATCCCGCCATGATCTTTGAGGAAGATCCCATGAAAACCATCCCCGCCACCACCAAAGTCAAGACCGGACGCCCCACCAGCAGCGCCCCGGATGTCGCCGTGCTCAAGGCCCGGAAAGAAGCCATGGAGCGGGGCGAGCGTGCCCCCTCCCGCGTGTTCCGTCTGGAACGGCAAGTGGATGGCAGCATCGTCCGCAGCGCGGTCAACCCTGAGTTACAGCGCCGCAACTCCGCCAAGGCGTGGGAAGCCAAGAACGAGGTCTCCAAAGTCCGCCTGTCCCTCAACCTGACCCAGGAAGCCTTCGCCGGCCTGCTCGGTATCGGGCTAAGTACCCTCCGCAGTTGGGAACAAGGCAAGCGCGCCCCCTCCGGCGCGGCCCGGATGCTCATCGCCATCGCCCTCAAGCATCCCGAAGTCCTGCAAGAGGCGGTGGCGTGAACACTCGTGGAATTATGCAAAACACTCCTTCGAAAAAGCCCGAGTCAAGACCCCGGAAGAAGAAGTTGGCGGGCACTCCAAGAGCAGATTGCCTACCCATCCCCATCAAGGTTGAAAAACTCACCGACGCCAACGGAGAGCGCTTCACCGAACTGACCTTTGGCGAGCCTTTCAAGACGCCCGTCAGGCATTCGGCTGATCGCTTTTTCGCTGATGCCATCGAGGTATCCGGCATGCTTGTCGATCCGCTGGTTTGGCTAATCATCAAGCCGTGGCTTCAAAACGATCCGGCGCAAATAGCTGCATTCTGGAGAGTATTCAACACCCCTCAGGCGATACAGGAACGCAAGAGTGCCATCAGTGGAATCAAGGCTGTGAAGTGGCAAAAGGAGCGGTTATTGATTCAAATGGCACACGCCACAAGAAGGCTTTTGTCAGAGCCAGGCGAAGTGATTTCCTCCCCCCACCTGTTTCCATTTGAAACCACCTTGATGTACAACCTGGCCGAGTGGGTCTTGAATGCGGTTGAAAATGACCACGAAGCTCCGAGGCGACTGCATCGCCTTTTGAAGGATCCAACCGCTGCCGATGACAAATCCAATGAGGAGTTTGTGAATCGAGGGGTTTTCAACGCGTTCGAACGACTCGTCGCCAAGGATGAGAAGTTGCCGACCAAGAAACGTGTCCGGGCGGCAGCATACCTTGGCAATGACCAAAGCGGTATCTCGACCGCATCTCGGGCGTTCCGGGAGCTCGGGCTCAGTGGATTGCCTGAAGGTTAACCACTTTTTGATCATTTTTCGGCCAATATGAAGGGGCACAGGTCTCTGCTTTCCTGCGCTTGTGAATGCACCTACCCCGCAAGTATTGGTCGGCTCAGATCGTTGCCGAGAAATTATTTTCCCTGATTGCCAGAATACCGGCCCCTCCAAGCGGGGGTGGGCGGAGTGGCAGGCGCGAGGGTACTTCCCATTCGTGAAAATCGGCCGGCGCGTTTTCTGCGACCCCGATCAGGTGCGCCGAGCGCTTGAGCGCCGTTTCAAGCGCAATGCCACTCCGGCGGCCTGAACCGCAATCCCAAAGCCTAAGAACACCATCAATCATTCAGCCCTAACATGAGTGCCACCATCTTACCCGCCGTGCCCAAAGAAAGGGGCGGCCCCCGCCAGGAAGCCGCCCACAATTCAAATCAGGAACGCTCGGACCATACCACCATCCCCGCCGCTGGCAAGGATGAACTCGACGGCGGTACTACCTGCACGAAGATTTCATTCTTCAAGACAACATGGGACCAAACACCGGCCAGGACGATCACGATTGGCGAGTTCGCTAGATTAAATCGAGACGGCGAATTTTCCAAGCAGATCGAGCGAGTGCGGAAGATAGCCCTGTCCGGCGACAAGGAATCCATAGCAACAGCCAAGCGCCAACTTCCGTTGGTGACGATCTCCGGTGTGTGCGATGGTCCGCGTAAACAGGCGTTCGCTGAAGGGAGGTTTCAGCATTCGGGATGTCTTCAAATCGACATAGACGCCAAAGACCTCGACGGCAAGGACCCCGTGAGCGTTCGCGATTTGCTAGGGCAGGATCCGCATATTATCTTCGCGTGTTTGTCTCCAACCGGCTCGGGCGTGAAAGCGGTCTTGCGGGTGCCGATTGCTCAAACAGAAGAGGAGCACAAGGCGGCATTCCACGCTGCGGAACGGTATGTTGCCACGCAGTATCAAATCAAGATTGACCCCTCGACAAAAGACCCTGGTAGGCTCTGTTATTTTTCTCACGACCCGGCGGCCACCATCAACGACAGCGCGGAGGAGTTGCTTGTTGCGGCTCATCAGGAGGAGTTGCCAGAGATGCCCGTCTATGCGCCACAGTCTGCCACACCATCGAAGGCGACCGCGCAGCCGATCAATCCCGCCGACTACACGGTGAGCGGCGGCACGGAGGCGCTCAGCGCGTCGGAGGTGGCGGCCATGTTGGAAAGCATCCCGGCGCGACCGCCCTACGATGAGTGGTTGCGGATCGCCTCCGCCGTGTGGGACGCACTGGGCGAGGCCGGTGGCACCGCCGCGTTGATGGTTTGGAGCCCCGAGGAGCGCACCGGCGAGTATTCCGCGAAGTTCGCGCACCGGCTGC
>JBAXOP010000103.1:0-16424 GCA_037133195.1 Verrucomicrobiota bacterium
TGGTCGTAGCTCAGTTGGTAGAGCCCCGGATTGTGATTCCGGTTGTCGCGGGTTCAAGTCCCGTCGTCCACCCCATCTTTCTCCTCGGGATCGTCAGTGATCCGGATGAGGGAGGAGGTCAGCCAAAACTAGTCCCGATGCAGTCACTCGAAAGCCGGATCAATTACAAATTCCGCAATTCCCTGTTATTGGCAGAGGCATTGACGCATCCGAGCTTGGCCTACGAATCAGCCAGCCCGCATTTTGACAACCAGCGCTTGGAATTTCTCGGCGACGCGATCCTCCAATTGATCATCACCGAGGAATTGTACCGGATGTTCCCTGAGTTTCCAGAAGGGCGCCTCACCAAATTGCGGGCGCGGGTGGTGTCCCGCCGGGCACTGGCACGCTTTGCCATGGCCATCGACCTGGGCACCCACGTATTACTTGGCAAGGGCGAGGAGTCCAGTGGCGGGCGACGGCGTCCATCGACGCTGGCCGACGCCTTCGAGGCGTTGATTGGCGCGGTTTATCTGGATTCCGGGGCGACGATGGCGCGTGAACTGGTGCTGCGCCTGTTCGAATCAGAAATCGGCGGAATGGCCGCCAGCCCGGAGGAACTCAACCCCAAGGGCGAATTGCAGGAATGCTTGCAGGCACTCCACCCGCAGGCCCCAGCTTATCGAATCGTCGGCGAGCGCGGCCCGGATCACCGCCGGGTGTTTCTGGCCGAAGTATCATGGCGCGGCTTGGTCCTGGCCACCGGCAGGGGTAAGAGTAAAAAGGACGCTGAGGCCCGCGCGGCCGCCGAGGCGTTGCGCAGCCGCTTGTGGGAGGATCCACAAGCGGCCGCCACTTGCTAAGCCACCTCAAACCTCAAGCCTCTTGCAAGTTCTCATTACAGCCGGGCCCACCCGCGAGCCGCTTGATCCGGTGCGCTATCTGACAAATCGTTCGTCGGGCAAAATGGGTTACGCCTTGGCGCATGCATTTGTAGGGGCAGGCCACTCGGTGTTGCTTATCTCCGGGCCGACCGAATTGGATGTGCCCCCCGGGGTGGATTTCCTGCCAGTGGAAACCGCCGCTGAGATGTTCGCGGCGGTGGCACAGAGCCTCGGCCGCATTGACATTGCCGTGTTCGCCGCAGCCGTCGCCGATTACACTCCGGCCAACGTCGCCAGCCACAAAATCAAAAAAGCCGGTGCCTCCCTCACCCTCGAGTTGGTCCGCACGCCCGATATTCTCGGGGCGGCTCGCGGCGAGTTTGGCTTCAGCGGCACGCTGGTGGGTTTCGCTGCAGAAACCCAGGACCTCGAAGCCAACGCCCGCGACAAACTCACCCGCAAACACTGCGACCTCATCATCGCCAACGATGTCTCAACACCTGGCTTCGGGTTCGGTTCCGATCACAACAAGGTGCTCCTCGTCTTTCCAGAATACAACGAGGCCCTGCCGCCTGCCTCCAAACATACCCTCGCCCACCACCTCGCCTCCGCCATCCTCAAGTTGCATGCGAACCTTGCGGAAAAAAGACAAGACTGAAAGAGAATGCGCTTGCCAGCATCATCACGGCTGGGTCACGCTGGCACGAAGGAAGACGCGGGGGGCTTCAGGTGAGTCAATCGCACCGGGAGCGCGGAATGTCCGGTAGGTCCAGTCCGCAGGCAATTCGGGCAATCCGGCTTGGATGGCGGCCGCAGCGTCACCGGTGATTTCAGCGACGTCCATGTTGCTATATTCCACTAGATCGGTGCTGCCTTGAATATGGTAGATAATACCGTCGATGGGGTCAGCCTCGAGGTCGCCCGGACCGCTTAAAACAGTGCCATTGCGCAACGGCAGCGTGAGAGTGAAAACATTGCTGGAATCGCCTAGCGTCACCACCGTGGCAAGCACGTTGCCGTCGGCGCGGCCGTTGAGCGGATTACCGGCAAAGGCGAATTCAATCATATTAGAACGACCATCATGATCGGGGTCGGCATCGGGGCTGCTTTCGTAACCCCTGTAGCCGGTGAGACCTGCGGCGGCAGCCCAGGCATCGTAGGCGGGGCCCATGGGAGAAGGTGCCACGCTATAGATATCACCGGCCTGAGCACTGCTGGGGTTGATCACCGCCCACACGCGGTGGTTGAGAGTGTCTATGCCGTAGCTGCCTAGCAATTCGTCAAGTGAGTGACCCGATGCGGCCAAGGATTCCCAAGAGCCGAGGAGCTGCTCCACCGCGTATGTGCCGCGCCCGGTATTGCCTTTCGCCGCATGCACGAAACCCTCCGCGGCGTTGCTCCAACCCAGAAAGAGCGTGCGCTCATAGTCCGGAGCCAAGCCCGCAGCATCGTAGCTCATCTCCAAGACGACTATGCGGCCGTCTGTGCCAATGAGCTTGAGGCCCGATCCTACTGGCCCTTGCAGAGCAGGCCACTGACCCGTAAGCGTGATGGCAGCACCTGTCTGAGCGGTGATGATCCGTACGCCCGGGCCGGGCATTTCCCAGCCATCCAAGGTGCTATCGGCGGCGAAGGTGATCGCCTGCCCCGGTTCGACATAGACATGTCCCGTACCGGTCTTGGCGATGGAATAGGCGTCCGCAGTGGTGAAGCGGATCTCGCCGTCAGGCAGTTGCTCGATGCCGCCGCTGGTATTAACATAGCCATGGTCATAGAGCAGCGTGCCGCCATTGGTGAGCTTGCCGGAGAGATAGAGCGAGTTACTCAAACGAATGAGTCCACGGTTTTCCAGCGGGTTGTAAATGGCCAGCGGCATGGCAACCGTGATTGTGCCAGCATTGGCAACGTGGCCAAATATTTCGGTGGTGCCTTGGTCATTCACTGTTAGGAAATTTTTAAATTCGCCACCTGTTTGGATCTCCAGATCATTGTCGATACGAGTCCAACTGCTATAATGGCCACCCCACCACCACTGGGTAAAGGACTCCACTTCCAAGCGGGCACCGTCTGCGACACGGATCACGCCGCTGCCGGAAAAACTCCGCTGTCCAGAGTCGTTGCGCATCGGGCCGCGCAGCACCGTGCCAGTGCCGGTGACAACAAGTTCTCCATCATTCGGATAATTGACCGGACTGATCTCGGCGTATGCACCCCCGTCGATGATCATCTTGCTACCCACGCCCAGGCCGCCGCTGAGTGCGAGGCTTGTGCCCTCACCGCGCAGGGTCACTTGGCCGCCGGATAATTGTAGGGCCACTGTGCCGGTGCCGCGGATGATGGGTTTTTGTCCGGGGCTAACCGGGGCGGTTTCATCGCCGAAGTAGCTACCGAAGAGATTGATTTGGCCGCCGAAATCAGCCAGCGCGTCCGGCGCGCTCGGGCTGATATATAGGTTGCGCCAGTACGCGTTGATGACCCCGGAATTAGCAAACGAGCCCGTCACTCGCAGATGACTGCCGGCTAACGTCTCGGTGCCGAGATTGAGCGTGCCCGCATTAACAAGCGGCCCGCGGATGACGTTGGTGCCGGGGAAGTAATCATTCTGCACCACCCCCTGTAGGTTGCGCAGTTCGCCACCGGGCGCGATGGTGATGCTGTTGTCCACCGCAAGCCACATGTATTGGTGCCAGTCCCAGTAGTGGAATTCGGCGGCGGCCATCTCAATGCGTGCGCCGCTACCAACAGCTATGGATCCGGTCCCTGTAAGCGTGTTTTCATTCCACCAGCCTCCCCAGCCAACCCACGGCGCCTTGAAGACCGAACCCTCAGCAACGTCAATTGTCCCGTTGTTAGTGAAAGTCGTGCCCACATTCAATTGCGCACCATCACCTATCTGATATGTCAAACCTGCCGGTACCGCCCCGGATAAGCTGAATGATGTATCAGCTCCCAGAAAATTGATTTTTCCGGAGAGCACCTTGAGCGCCACATTGCCGCTGCCACGGATCGTTAGATTATCAGCAATGATAGCAGCCTCGCCGCTCGTCACGAACGATCCTCCGAATAGATTGACCTGGCCGCCAACGGTGCCGGTGGTGTTTCCATCTAGCGAAAGATTGAGGCCGTGGATGTTGATCGTACCGGTGTTGTTGAACTGGCCGCTGATAGATAAATGGCTGCCCGCGACGCTTTCAGTGCCGAGGTTGAGAGTCCCGCCGTTGGTTAAAGTGGCCGTGACGGTGGCAGTCCCGGGGTAGTAGTAAGTTTCCACTTGTGCCTGACGAACTAACATTTCTCCGCCACTGGCGATGTTGATGTTGTTCTCGACGGTGACGGGGCTGGCAGACTGCCATGCAAAGACGTTGGCGTAATACTCCGGATCGAGGTCGAGATGGCCCCCTGCGGCGATGTTGATGGTGCCCGATCCGTTGATTCGCCGCCCGGTCCAAGCCATGATGTTTGAATTGTATGCTGGACTATGAAGAACGGCACCCGAAGCGACCGTGAGTAGTCCATTGTTAATCACCACGGAGGTCTCCGGGATGAGAGCATCAGTGCCATCGCTCACCCCGAGGGCCGCACCGCTGCCGACCGTGCCCGACCAAACAAGTTGTCCGCCACTGACGCTCATGGTGCCTGCGGATTGATCGAGGTTGCGGGTGAGGGTGCCGCTGATGGCAAACTTCGCATCCACCGTGCCCTGGCCGGTAATTGACAGGTTCTCGACCGCAAAAATAGTCGTACCGCTGCCGCGCAGCCCGCCACCTGATAGAACAATCGAATTGCCAAGTGCCGCCGCCGGAACATCATGGACCGCCAGAACGCCATCTTTGGTGGTGATGATGCCGTCGTTTTGGAAGTTGCCGGAAACAGTTAGATTGGAGCCGGTGTAGGCATCATTGCCGAGCACCAGCACGCCATGGTTTACCAGTCCGCCGGTTAGCAGGTTAGTGCCGGGGGCGGGAGTGCCGCTCGCTGGCCGGCGCGTCATGAGGGTTGCGCCGCTGGCAACGGTCACAGCATTGTCGATGCGGGCATGTTGGTCGGCAGTGCCACTGGTACCTGCGATTAACTCAAGGGAGGTTCCCGTAGCGGCCGTGAGCGTGCCATTGCCGGTGATGGCGAACTCGCACCAGTCGCCCGTGTTAGCGCTGGCTGGCAGAGTCAGTTTAGTGCCCGCGTCTTGCAGTTGGATTTGCCCGGCGTTGGTGATACCAGCCGAACCGATGATTGCTCTCAGGCCGCCCCTCAATTGCATGCTACCGCCAGCCAGGATGATGCCGCTCCAGGTGAGTGGGCCGCCATTGGCCGTGACTTTCTGTGTACTACCATCCAGCTGATAGCTGATGGCCCCTTCGATGCACACGGATGAACCGTCGGCGTAGGCCACATCATATAGACCCGTTCCACTCACACTCACACCTGTGCTCGCCAGCAAGCCGCCGTGGATCGTACGCATAGTGCCGCCGGCAAGCATAACGGTGCCCGCAAGGCTGCCGCCAGCATTGCCATCAATCGTTAAATTCCTGTTAGATATTTCAATGCGCGAATCGCTCAGAAACGCCCCCATCACAGACAGGTCGCTGCCGGCGTTGGCGTTCACCCCCAAGTCATTGCCCGCAGTTCCCAGGGCCAACACCCCGTGGTTGGCCAAGTCCCCCTGGATGATATGTGTCGTCGGGGAGTCACCCGCACCTCCGCGTGTCTGGGTGCGGACCCAGGAAAATTCGTCGATCGTTAGATTGCCGGTGACGTTCACCCACCGGTCCGCAGTCGTGCTGCCGTCGTCATTGCGCGTGCCCCAGAGGATAACCCCATTCGCCTGTTCCACGCTGAGGTTGCCTGCTTGCAAAAATTCGGCCGCGCCGCCATCGCGAGGATCGAGCGGGTTTTCCCAGACCTGCAAGGGAGAGTAAGCCACGTTGTCCAGCAAAATGTCCTGCCCGCCGTCGGAATCTTCATAATGAAAGGTGAGCGGAATGTCGGCAATGTTCAGGCTTGGGGAAATATCCATATAGTAACGCTTCCATTTGCCGGCTAGCGCTGCGGATGCGTGGATGGTTCCTAACAATTCATTGTTCAACAGCACTCTAAGGACACCCGTCGTGCCGATGAACTGGCAGTCAAATGCCACCACCCCCATGTCTATCGCATTCCCATCATCGTCCGTGGCATAGGTGTATTGGCTAATGAACGATGGGGACGAACCGGGCAGCAGTGCAACATAATCATCACTCGCACCACCGGGCTTTTGGATCACTTGCACTTCGCCACTTGAAAAACTTTTGGTGGACCACCAGTCCGTGTTGCCCGATTCAAAGCCGCCGTTGCGGGCCCCCTCCCGAATATGATACCAACTCTGGTCGTGATTTACGGCTGACTGTGGGATGAAGTCCAGCTGTAGCGTTGGCCACGTGCCCCAAAAGCGTGGTTCAAAGACAGCAGCGCCGGCGGGGGCTGCAGGCTGCTCCCATGTCATCTGCATTTGCGCCGTCAGTGAAGCACTCGCCGGCATCTGCGCGCCCGGCTCGAAAGCGGCCGAGACCGGCTTGGCCAAACTCACACTGTAACCTGGTACCGCGCCTTCGCGATACGGTACAGCTGCCATAGCCCCCCCTCCCGAGGCGGAACCCGCCTCGGCTACTCCCATCTTCAGGGTCGCGGGAATGGCCGTAACAACCGCGTCAAAGCGGGGCTGTCCACCTAGTTCGCCGTAAACCAACCACCCCCAAGCACCAGCCGAAAAATGGCCGCTGTCGTACGACATGCGCATGCCGGTCACAAACACCCGCTCCGTGAACGCAAAACCGGCACCGAATTGTGGCTTGCCATCACGCGGGCTGACGCCCGCCCCCATGAAACTGTAGGGATCTCCGGGTACATTCAGATACACTGCGGCATGCTGCGTGATCCCTGGAGCCGGAATGGCTTGTGCTTTGGATACTTGAATTGTACCTGCTGTTACCATAACCGTCACGGCACAAGTGGCCAATCGTTTGATGGTGGGTAGTGACCTCTCGCAGATAGCGGATTGCTGATGAAAATCGCGCGTCATCAGCGCTGCTGCCAGAATATTTCGTTTCACAATTATATGTTTCATGGGGCTGATCATGTTATATACAAAGGGTGTCTGCAGATGGGCGGATGCTCGGGTAGGGGGGCTGTGTCTATTCAATAATCGGGTCCGGATCTTTATAATGCTTGAGTTATCACTATAATATGCTGTTAGATTCGTCATTACAAGAATATAAATCACGCAAATATAACCATATCCTCCGCGTAAATTGCTGAATTCCTGAATGTGAAGGAGACAGGAGAATGAGGTGCTTAGCCGGTAGGGCGTGGCTGCCTCGCCGCGCCCTGATTGCCCCTTAAGCGCAAGAGGCAGCTGCTAGATTCATTCGCAACGCCATGTGTCTGTTCCTTTCGCCTCTTCTGTTCGAGGTTGAGCTTGGTGCCTAGGTCGCCCAATCCTTCCCCGCCTGCCAGCGTCCTTGCGCTAATAGGTACTGATTACCACTGAAATCCCGAAAAAATATTCCTATAAACTGAATTGACACTCCTCGGCCTGTATCATAGTGTCTATAGGATGAGCCAAACTCCTGCCGTCTGCTCACCTAACACCAACGCCGCCGGTCCATATACACGCCCTCTCTGGGACCTCACCGGCTTGGAGTCCATGCTCACGGAAAAAAAGTACAAGGCATTTGGGATTGAATACAAACACCTAAAAACGCCCAACGGCGGCGACCTATACCTCACGGATTATGGCGTGCCAGTACTGCGCTGCTTACTGCCGGACAATTGGTACGACCAAGAATATTTCTTCCACCACGGGACCCGATTGCTTGGGACAAGCACGGTTTATAAGGTGACAACCAAACCGGTCTTTGGGAGGACGCTGGATCTAGTGATCAAATTTTGCCGCATCGGCGAGGATGTCAATCCACTGTTGACTTCCAGATCCAAGTTTATCACCGACGATGATTTCGCCAACGCACGCTGGAACGGTCCATTTGAGGAATTTGGCAAACTCATGGAACTACGAAAAGGCGTATTCGGTCCTCACAAGCGGATTCTTACACAGCATCCCCTCGGAATTTTTGTCCCAAACCAGATATGCGAAACCTGGCAGTTAGGCCGCAGCCCGGACAGCTTCCGCATAAGCAAGTCGGTCATGGCCAAGGATACCACACTCACCGAAGAGCATGATCCTGTTGTGTTGGATATAAGTCGCCAATATATTTTGATCTATGCATGGATCAAAGGTCTCGGTTTGGATGACCTGCTAAAACAAGGTATGCTAAGCCAGGAAACCTGCGATTTACTTACGGAGAAAGCATACTTCGAGGACCTCATTCCAAACGGCTTCAAGGTGCTCGATACCAAGCCCGCTCATATCATTCTCAGAGTCAGCAAACAAGGCCAACTGGTACGTAAACACGGGCGCTACCCCTACGCCATCATCGACTACGAGCTATTGCGGCGAACACCTGAGCACGAACGATTCTACAGTCTGTCGCGGCGCCGTCAATACTGGCAGCATATTTACGAACGCTTCGACGAGGCCAATTTAAAGTCCATGCCCAGCGAACTCAAAAGACAGTCAATCAACGACATCCCGTATATCTTTGGCCCTACCCCAAACGGCGGAAAACTCTGGGTCGTCGGCAATAATCACAAACTCTTCGAGTTCTTCCTTCCCGAGAAATGGCGCAGTCGTGACAGGATCCGTCTCTCTTCCCAGAACGAAGTCTATCATTCCGTTACTCCTGATAACATTCATTTGGTTTACAAACGCTCGCGCGTCGGCATCTTGCCCGAAAGCAACCCTCTCGATGATGTCCCCTCCCCCATCGTGCAGCACGGCTACAATTCACCCTTCGAGGAAGTATGCATTGCCGAGGACTTGCACAACCACCGAATCAGCTCTACCCATCCACGAGCAATCTACCGCACCGGCCAACACTCGACGATGGCACGCTTCAACCACGATCCGCGCCGCTACGACGCCGCAGCACAACTGCTGACCCCAGAGTCTCCCCCCGCACGAATTCTTTCCGATCAGCATGATTACTATGTGTTATGGGGGTGCTGGCGCGGCATCGATCCAGAAATTGGTTATCGCCCAGACAGCCAACACTGGGGCCTTACCACCATCAGTCAGGCATTAAATGACCGCCTCCTCAATTCTGTGGAGGCTGGCGACATCATGCGCAGCACTCACGCCAGACTAGAAAAACGTCAGCTTGCCAATCTATTCATCGGCAAATACGATTTTCTATTATCCTTTAATGATGACATGTGCAGCCTGCAAAAGGATCCAACCAACGGATATTTGATCACCATTGCCATGGATGCCTGCCAGGCCTATCAGCATGGCCTCCTCGACCACTGCCAATACCGCACGATCCTGCAGGAAACCACCGCCGAGCTAGCCGGCGTAGGATATGAAATGCTCAATCTCGCTGGCGATCATCTGCTCATATCGGCCACCCCGGAAGGGTCTCTACTGCTGGATAAAACCGGTCGGGTCCAACGTTCCATCTGCAACTTCGACTTGATGCGGCGGCTCTAGCAGCCACTTCGCGGCCATCTCGGCACCCGCTCATTACCTAGGCACCCGCAGTGCCCGTACGTGGCCGCAAAGTCAAATACCGTCAATAATTCATACGCAAAAGCTAATATACCAAGGTATAGCTTTCCGATCGCGAGAATATTGACCTAGTTTGACATCCGCCATCACAACCCTATCATTCTTTCTAATATTAATCTCTTTCTTACCTATCACTTTTACGAAGCACTCATACTTTCGTCATAATCCGTATAATCAAAGTAACCGTCCATAACCGGCCGTTTACATGTGAGATGCCGTCACATTCGTGAAACGGCCACCGCCAGGATCTCGCATCGTCCTAGACGAATTCATATCCACCCAACATCCCCCCGTGGTTTTAGCGCTCAACAGCCTATCCGACCAAGGGCGGCAGCGTCTAATTCGCGCCATATAACTTTATCACCGGTCACGCTCATACAACGCGAGAACCCCTCTATCTACTGTGCCAAATCCTCTCACCATAGGGCTCATCGAATGTCATCAGGATATGACTACTACAACGGATAAATCCGGTTTGCGCATTTCCGCAGACGTCAAACTTGGCCGCAGCGTCAGCCTCTATGGTTATGTTAATTTGTATGGCTGCGAAATCGGTGATCACACAAGAATCGGCTGCTTTGTGGAAATCCAAAGTGGTGCCAGGGTGGGCGCACGCTGCAAAATTTCAAGTCATACCTTCATTTGCACCGGCGTAACTATCGAAGATGATGTTTTTGTCGGGCATGGTGTGATGTTCACCAACGACCGCTGGCCGCGATCCACCGCAGGCGATGGCAGGCTTGCAACCGCAGGAGATTGGCAATGCCTACCCACACTGGTGAAACAAGGTGCGTCAATTGGCTCGGGTTGCACCATCCTGGGAGGACTCACGATTGGTGCCAACGCTATGATTGGAGCCGGTAGCATGGTAACCCGAAATGTTCCCGAGGGTGCTACCGTAGCAGGAAATCCGGCCCTACCGATCCAGCTCAGGACAATGACCACCGACTAAACCAGCGCGTGCTAGACAACTCCAGAATCCAATGATCCGGTCTGCAACATGAATCTCGCTGGATTCTATCGGGCCGGCCCAAAACGCACCCGTCGTGACCGTTAGCTTTCCATCCTGTGCGCAAGTCCTTTCTGGCATCAATCCTATGAGCATGCAACGTGTGTTGACTGTCGGTGTAGCCGGCCTCGGCTATTGGGGCCCAAATCTCGCACGCAATTTCAACCAACTCGCAGGTTGCCACTTGGGCGCCTTATGCGATCTCGATCCAGAGCGCCTGGAGAAAATGCAGTTACTGTATCCGGATACCTCATGTTACGTGAGTTTCAATCAGATGCTGGAAAAGGCCAACCTCGACGCTGTGGTGGTTGCAACCCCGGTGCATCAACATTTCCCCTTAGGAAAGGCGGCGTTGCTGGCTGGCAAGCATGTCTTGATTGAAAAGCCGCTGGCTTCCAGCGCGGCTGAGTGCGAGGAACTCATCGCCTTGGCTGAGCGCCGCGATCTAACCCTGATGGTAGGGCATGTTTTCGTGTATTCAGCGGCGGTCCGGATGATCCGCCGGATCATCGACTCCGGTGATCTAGGCGATATCCGCTATATCAACAGCCAGCGCCTGAGCCTCGGATTGTATCATAATGATATCAACGTCGTCTGGGATCTCGCACCACATGATCTTTCGATGATTCTGTATCTGCTCGGGCGCTATCCAGAGGCAGTCAACTGTCAGGGGCATGCCAACATTACGCCCGGCATCGAGGATGTAGCTAATGTATCATTGTCCTTTGAATGCGGCCGCTTCGCCACTATCCAGAGCAGTTGGATAGAGCCACGGAAGGTGCGTCAAATGACCATTGTCGGATCGCGGAAAATGATCATCTATAATGACATAGAACCGCTTGAGAAAATCCGGATTTATGATACGCGCATCGAACGACCGGCCCATTATGAACCATTCGGTGAGTTCCAATACACTTACCACTACGGTGATAGTCACATTCCACATATTGAGCAGGAAGAACCGCTGCGGCGTATGTGCCAGCACTTTATTGATTGCTGCCTCAACCGGACCTCGCCGTTGAGCGACGGTGAGAGTGGTCTGGAAGTAGTCCGAATTCTTGAGGCTTGCTCCATTTCATTGAAAACCAACGGAGGCATGGTGCCCATTATGGAAACGCCCCATGAGCAGCGAGTCCTTCACAACGCGATGAAAACATCAATCTAGCAACCAATCCCGAAAGCAAGATGACACACGTGCCATTTCTCGATTTAAAAACCCACCATGCAGCGCGTCGGCGCGAATTGTCGGAGGCCATCAATGCGGTTATAGATACCGCGGCCTTCGCCGGTGGGCCATTTGTCACTCGCTTCGAGGAGGACTTCGCTGGTTTTTGCGAAACCCGGCACGTTGTAGGCGTAAGCAGTGGATCCGATGCGTTGTGGCTAGCATTGATGGCTCTGGGGATTGGCCCTGGCGACGAAGTAATCACCGTTCCGATGACCTTTATAGCCACTGTCGAGGCCATTAGCCGGACCGGTGCTATGCCGGTGTTTGTGGATATCGAGGAGGCGACCTATACGATGGATCCGGAGGCACTTGAACATGCCGTGACGCCACAGACCAAGGCAATTATACCAGTGCATCTATTCGGCCAGATGGCCGCCATGGAACCAATTTTATGCTTTGCCCGAGCCCGGGGAATTGCTGTGATCGAGGACGCCGCGCAAGCTCACGGCGCTAGATATAACGGGCATCGTGCGGGAAGTCTTGGTAACGCCGGATGTTTCAGTTTCTATCCTGGTAAAAATCTTGGAGCCTTCGGTGAAGCTGGGGCCGTGGTCACCCAGGATGCCAGACTTGCCGACAAGATCCGGGCACTCCGTGACCATGGACAAGTGCGCAAGTACCATCATGCTGAGATCGGCTGGAACTGCCGGATGGATGGCATCCAAGCGGCGGTATTGCAGGTAAAACTGCGCCATCTCGAGCAACGTAACGAAAGGCGCGGCAAACACGCCGCGCAATATGCTCTGGCGTTAGCAGACATTCCCGGCTTAGTGCTTCCGATATGCGCGCCGTGCCGAACTCATGTGTCACACATTTATGCAATCCGCGTTGCCGAACGCAAATCATTCATGCGCCACCTCGAATCTCAAGGCATTGACTGCGGCATCCACTATCCTGTACCTGTCCATCTCCAAGAAGCTTACGCCAACCTCGGACACCGCCGCGGTGCGTTCCCAGTCGCGGAACGTTGCGCATCCGAATTCGTCTCCTTACCCATGTTTCCAGAACTAAGCTCCGATCAAATCGACGCAGTGGTTCAGGCCGTGGCAACAGCACTCTGCACATCTAGAGTTTACGCATGATAGCTTCCGCACTTCAACCACTGCCGCTGATGCTTCATGATGGTCCGAACATCCAAGTAGAACGGATCGATCCTCTCACGGGTAGTATCTGGGATTCACTTGTTGCCTCTCGGCACGATCACTCGGCATTTCACCTATCTGCCTGGGCGAGGGTACTGGCCGAAGCCTACGGCCACCGGCCGTTCTATCTTAGATTTATAATCGATGGGGAAAACGCGGCTCTGGTACCGCTGATGGAGGTGTGCAGTCCACTTACGGGTAGGCGTGGTGTCTCGCTTCCTTTCAGTGATTTTGCCGGGCCTTTGTGGATACAGGCACGGCACAAACCCGCTATCTATCAGGAGTTACTGGCTCTTGCCGCGCAACGCAAATGGAAGCACCTCGAACTCCGTGGCGGATCATCTCCGGTTGCCGGAGCCACATATTTCCGTACCTATCACACCCATGAACTCGATCTGAGATCTGGCAGCTCCCAGCTGGCTAGCCAATTTCCGGCGAGTACACGCAGATCCATCCGCAAGGCAGAGCGCAGCGGACTGACCATCACTATCAGACACGATGCACGCGCCTTGCCGGAATTCTATCAACTTCACGACCGAACCCGCCGCCGCCATGGATTACCCCCCCAACCCTTCGGTTTTTTCCAGGTGATTAATCGCCACATGATTGAACCCGGCCTGGGCACGGTTGTCCTGGCCAAACATGCTGGTATGGCCGTGGCCGGGGCGGTATTTTTCCACTCCGGTGGGCGAACAATCTACAAGTACGGAGCCTCGGACAAAAGCCATTGGGCTTTACGACCTAACCATGGTGTAATGTGGAATGCGATCCAATATTTGGCCGAGTCCGGCTGCCAGACACTGGATTTCGGCCGCACGTCCAACGACGCCGTCGGCTTGCTCCACTTCAAACAGTCATGGGGGGCTAGCGACACGACACTGAGCTACTTCCGTTATCACTCCGGCAAACAGACATGGATCTCAGATACCCTTTCGCCTGCGAAGAGCCTGCCACTTGTCTTCGCCCACCTCCCGCTAGCTCTCAACCGGATCGCAGGCCGCCTGATCTATCCGCACCTCGACTGATGGCTCTCCACCACATTAATTCATGCTACCCGCACCCTCCCCCCCCACCAATTCCAGACCGCAGCGCCGGTCCCATAGCAGTCTCAATGTTTATGATGTTCTATTCGTTATATTCAAACATAAGTGGAAAATTATCATTCTATCAATACTTGGACTAGCTGGTGCTGGTGCCATATTATTCTGGAATCTGCATTCGCCTAACTACGAGACGGAAGCCAAGCTACTGGTACGCTATGTCCTCGAACGCAGTGCTGTGGACCCATACGAGGCCAAGGTTGATGCCAGTGGCGCTCATGGCACATCTGTAATGGATGCCGAACTGGAAATCATCAAAAGCGCCGATCTGGCTACCGAAGTGGCCGCCAAAATAGGCCCTGAAAAAATACTAACTGAAAAGTCGCTGTCCCCAACCAAAATGGATGCCGCGATAGCAATTTCCCTGAACCTGGATATCAAGGCGGAGCGAGGCAGCAATGTCATTCACCTCAAATATCACCATTCCGACGCCACAGTGGCGGTGGCCATTCTCAAACAGCTTATCGATTCCTATTTTGAAAAGCACCTCGCCCTCCACCGCTCGACCGGCACCTTTGAAACCGTCGCAAGACAGACCGACCAAGCCCGCAGCCGACTGACCCAGACCGAACAGGAACTCACCAAGCTCAATTCTGAGTCAGGTTTCCTGTCACTCGCCGATGCCAAGACGGCATTGGAAGCACGCCGCAATGCAGTGTGCTCCAGCCTTCTGGGCGCGCAGGTTGAACTGGCGGAGCAACAAACCAAGGTATCGACGCTCGCGGCATCCATAGGCGTGATTGAGCCCGTGACCGAGATTAAACAGAGTGACCCGGAACCGCCTGAGGAGACAACATCGAAGCGCATCGCACGCACCAAGGCGCAGGAGAAATACCGCGACCTATCCGAGCAACTGACACTCTTCAAGCAGAAGCGCAACGTTCTGATGGTATCCCGCAAGCAGGGTGACCCGATGCTTTTGGCTTTGGACAGCCAGATCGAGTCAGTCCAACAACAAGGACTTGACCTCATTGAGCAGTATCCTTCACTCGCCAGGCAGTCGAAGGTTCAGGGCGCTCCATCAACTCAGACGGGCGGCACCGATTTGAATGTCGAGCGGGCTCTGTTAGCCGCGGTTGAGGCCAAATGCAAGGCGCTCACCGCCCAGGCCAAGAAGGCGGACGAGGACATGGAAAGATTGTCCGCTAGCGCCCAAGCATTCACCAACTTGGAACGCCGCAGGCAGTTGGAGGAGGAAAAATACCGCTATGCTGAAACCAGTTTGGAAAAGGCCCGGGTGGATGAGATCCTCAAGCCGGCCAACATGCCTAACATCGCTGTGGTGCAGAACCCATCGGCTCCCGTTAAGGCAATTGCGATCGCTTCCCGCAGACTTGCACTGGGCCTTGCCGCGTCCGGGATTGTGAGCGGTCTGGTGCTGGCCTTTCTCATCGAGTGGGTCATTGACCGGCGGGTGTCCCGGCCGATGGAGATTCAGACGCGGCTGCAACTGCCGCTGATGATGTCAATCCCACGCATCCGTTCGAAGGACGGCATGGCAAAACTCATCGGCAAGGAACCGGGGCTCAAACTGCTAGGGGACGTCGCTGATTTGAGTTTCCCGCCGGAGGCATCTAGCAACAACGGAGACTCCCAGCCTCAGGAAAACGAGCATTTCATCACGCCTTATGCTTCGGCAATCCGCGACCGCATCATGTTCAATTTCGAATTCAACAATATTACCCACAAGCCGAAGCTCATCGGTTTGACGAGTCTATCGCGGGGTGCCGGCACCTCGACGATTGCCATCGCCATTGCCAAGGCATTTGCCGAGAACGGTAAGTTCAAGGTATTGCTGGTGGATCTCAACTCATCGTGGAGCGTCGCATTGCCGGCCTCTCCGGTGGAATCCCTCGATACGGCCTTGGAGATTTCGCGGACCGACGCCTTCCGCAAAAGCCCGAGAAGCCTCTACTTTGCCGGCGCGCCAACCCATCGCAGCAGCAAAGGCGCACGATCACTCGCATCAGTGGCGATGCATGAACTCATGCCTCAGCTTGAAGTCAGTGATTTCGATTATATCTTATTCGACATGCCGCCCGCTGGTCCAACCAGCCCTACCATTGCGATAGCGGGCTTTATGGACAAGGTACTGCTGGTGCTGGATGGCGAAAACACCAACCGCGAGAGTCTCAGTTGGAGTTATGCGGAACTCGAGAAGGGACGAGCCGACGTGTCCTGTGTGTTCAATAAATCGAGATCCCACGCCCCGCGCTGGGTGGGCGGCGAAGCGTGATTGCTACGGATACCCACTCAAGCTATGGTCGAAAGCTGCCGCTCACTCCTGACCCGGGTTTACTATCACGTGAAACCGTTTGTGCCTCAAAGTGTCCGCTGGGCCCTGCGTCGGCAGCGGGCGGCTGGTATCCGCAAGCGCCATGCCGGTGTGTGGCCGATCAATGAGGCCGCTGGAAAAACACCTGCCG
>JBAXOP010000104.1:0-16237 GCA_037133195.1 Verrucomicrobiota bacterium
CGTCGTTCGTCCCAATTGTTTACCACGACATCACCGCCTCCGCAGGGTCCAACGGAACGATCAGCCCGACTGGTACCACTTCGGTTGAAGAAGGCACCAGCAAAACCTTTACCATCACACCTGTCGATGCCGGCTACCGGATCGCCCAGGTGTTGGTCGATGGCGTGAACAATCCGGCAGCGGTTGCGACCGGCACCTATACGTTCCCGACGGTTACGACAACCCATACGATTGATGCGTCGTTCGTCGCAATTGTTTACCACGACATCACCGCCTCCGCCGGGTCTAACGGAACGATCAGCCCGACTGGAACCACCCCGGTCGAGGAAGGCACCAGCAAGACGTTTACCATCACACCGTTCGATATCGGCTACCGGATCGACCAGGTGTTGGTCGATGGCGTGAACGATCCAACAGCGGTTTCAACCGGCACTTATACCTTCTCGGCGGTCACAACCCCCCATACGATTGCCGCCACGTTTGTGGTGAGGGTCCAACGGACGGTCTCCGGCAATGTCACCGACAAAATGACTGGTGCGGGCGTCGCGGGTGCCAGCGTGTACTTCTCAACAACTCCGAATGCCAAGACGTCCCCAGTCCTTACCACCACCACCAACGCCTCCGGCAACTACAGCCAAGTGGTTTATGAAGGCTCTTACTATCTGGCATCGGACGCGACCAATTATTACACCTCTGCGGACATCGCTGTCTACATCACCGGTGATACGACCAACAACAACCTGGTGCTGATCCCGACAGTTAGAAACATTCCCCGCACCTCTGATCTGCTGTTCTCGGTGGTGACCGACACGCTGCCATCCAGCGGCGCGACCGGTCCCTGGGCAACCTATCTGCCATCAGGCCAGACGCTCGCGACCCTCGCCAATCCCCAAGCCGAGGTGATCGACGGCGTGAAGTGGGAAAGGAACACCGCCCTTACCAGCATTGCTCCGGATGTATGGAAATCCGATGGTTTCAGACTGGCTACCTACACCGATCCGATCCCCGTCAATGGTGCGAGCGCGGTGATCGCAGTCAGGCCGGTTCGCAACACGAAAGACACCAGTTGGATTTCCGTGCTGGACGTGATGTACAACCGGATGGTGGTCGGCGTGTACAATCATACCGGCCAGGTGGTGGCGTTCCGCAATGGCCTGCAGGTCAACAGCGGATCCTATACAATCCCCGACGGCCAGAAGACGGTCCTGTCGATGGTGGTCCAGCCCACCGGTGAGTTCAAGGTCTATGCCAACGGCGTCGCCGTCATCACCAACACCACCACCAGCGATATGACAGCGTTGGTGCCAAATGTCCCGGGAGGTTATGCCAATGCCATCAACCTCGGACGCAACAACCCGGATGGTTGGACGGCCTTCAACGGCAACATCGGCGACGCGTTCCTCTACAAGGTGGCACTGAGCGCAAGCGAGCGCAGCCAGGTGGAAACCGATGTTGCCTCTAAGTTCGGCATCACCATGCAGCACTCTATCACTTCTTCCGCCGACTCCAACGGAACCATCACCCCGCTGGGCACGACCCAAGTGGCGGATGCTAGCAGCCAAGCCTACTCCATCACCCCCGCTTCCGGTTTCTTCGTGGATGTCGTAACCGTGGATGGCGTTGCCCAGTCGGGACACCCGACCAGCTACACCTTCACCAATGTGACTGGCGATCACACGATATCGGCCACGTTCACCGCCACGCTCAATCCCTATGCGGAATGGACTAACCGCTTCACCTTCGCTGCCGGTGCAGACCAGACCCCGACCGGTGACCCCGACGGTGACGGCATGACCAACCAACAGGAATACGCCTTCGGATTGGACCCCACCAAGGGCAGTTCGTGTGATCCGATCGTTGCGCCCTTGAACAAGGACACCCGCACGTTCAGCTACACCCGCTATGCCACCAGTGGCCTGGGTTACACGGTGTGGACCTCTCTGGATCTGAAAACCTGGACCCAGGATACCACGGCGTCCCAGGTCCCTGGCACGCCGGATCCGGTCACTGGTGTGGAGGTTGTGGCGGTCACACTCACCGGTCCGCTCCCGAGCGACACCAAACTGTTCGTGCGCGTCCAAGCGGAGTGAGGTGAATGGGTGACTACAGAAGACGCAAGACCCAAGATAAGATAAGAGAGCGCAGCACTTCTACATCTGCTCTTCTCTTACGTCTTGGGTCTAGCCGTCTTGAGTCTTCTTAGCGGCCCTGCGGTAAGCATTTGGCAGTTTTACTCAACGTTCCACTCCCAGCCCGCCGGGTTCTGGAGGTGTGGAACGTTGAGTAACTCGGGTTAAGGAGCCACCACATTCTTGTGGTGGTAGTAGCGGAAGAGTGGCCCATGGGTTCGTGCCCAAGGCCCTGTTTCATGGACGGTCCTTCCGCAACGACGACAGTAAAGTCCTCGCTCCCTACAGTCATCCGCGTCAAGTTAAGGGATGTGGCAATCACCCATAGACCGTTTATTACCATCCCTCACGTCTTGTCAGGTCAAACAGCTTGCTTGCCATGAAGAAAAATGGACAATTTCGCGTACCGATGGGTTACTTCCACATGGCAGTGGCAGCATTCCCGGATTGGTATTGAACCATCATGAACTCACCAACCATTCAATTAATAGGAACACTCCTATTCGTTACCTCCCTTCACGGCGCGGAGTTTCACGTCGCCATCAACGGCAACGATACCCACCCCGGGACCAGAACCGCTCCGTTGCGTTCGATCCAGCACGCGGCGGAAATGGCGCAACCGGGCGATGTCATCACCGTGCATGAAGGGACTTACCGCGAGCGGGTCAACCCGCCGCGCGGCGGAACATCCGACAGCCAACGAATCGTCTATCAGGCAGCCCCGGGCGAAAAGGTTGTGATCACCGGGGCGGAAACGCTCACCGGTTGGGTGAAGGTCAAGGACGATACCTGGATGGTTGTTATACCCAACACCTTCTTCGGTGACTTTAATCCTTACAGTGATCTGCTCGGCGGCGATTGGTTCGATTCACAGGGCCGGGATCATCACACAGGCGCGGTCTATCTGGATGGCACGTGGCTTGACGAGGCGGCCACACTCGACGAGGTGTTGAAGCCAGCAGGAGCCGTTCCGCTGTGGTCCGGCCAGGTTGACGGGAAGCAGACGACGATCCGGGCGCAGTTCAAGGGTGTTGATCCTAACGAAAAAGGGGTGGAAATCAATGTTCGCCAAGCGGTTTTCTATCCCCAGAAGACAGGGATGAACTACATCACCCTGCGCGGCTTCACCCTGTGCCGGGCGGCGACGCCATGGGCACCACCCACTGTGGAACAGATCGGTTTGGTCGGCACCAACTGGAGCAAGGGATGGATCATCGAGAACAACCGGATCAGTTATTCAAAATGCTCGGGAATCACGCTCGGCAAATATGGCGCAGAGTCGGACAAGGGATCCGGAACGGCCAAAGGATATGCGGGAACAATCACCCGGGCCCTGGCCAACGGCTGGAACAAGGAATCCGTCGGCAGCCACGTGGTCCGCAACAATGAGATTTCCCACTGCGAACAAACCGGCATCGTCGGCAGCCTCGGGTGTTCTTTCAGCACCATCACCGGCAACTCGATCCATGACATCAACGTCAGACACCTATTCGCGGGCGCTGAGGTGGCGGGCCTCAAGTTGCACGGTGCCATCGATGTGGTAATCGGCCATAACCATATCTACCGGACGGTTCGCGGAATCTGGCTGGACTGGATGGCCCAGGGCGCACGCGTCACCGGAAACCTGTGCCACGACAACGGCCCCGGTCACGATTTGTTTGTCGAGGTGAACCACGGTCCGCTCCTGGTGGACCACAATATTTTCCTGTCGCCACCGACGCTGGAGATCGACTCCCAAGGGAGCGCCTACGTTCACAATTTGTTTGCCGGGACTCTTCACGTCAACCTGTTTGATGGCCGCAGGACACCCTTCCACAAGGCACATTCCACCGAGGTCGTGGACTTGCACGACAATCCGTCCGGCGACGACCGTTTTTATAACAACATTTTCGCGGGAGGTTGCGACATGAGCGTTTACAACGAGGCGAAAATGCCAGTCTGGATGAGCGGCAATGTTTTTCTGAAAGGCACCAAACCGGCCACTCATGAAAAGCATCCGCTGCTCCAACAGGAGTTCGACCCGCAGCTCAAAATGGTCGAAAAGCCCGATGGATTTTATCTCGAAATGAGGATCACCCAGGCATGGCGCGGTCCAGAACCGCGCAGCCTCGTGACCGCGGGATTGTTGGGGAAGGCGGCGATTCCTAACCAGCCGTACGAACAACCGGATGCTGCGCCGATTCGCATCGACATCGATTATGCGGGCAAGCAAAGACGTGAAAGGAATCCGTTTCCGGGGCCGTTTGAACTCACAGGTGAGGGCCAACAGGCGCTCAAAGTCTGGTAACGAAAAAAAATCGAGATGAAACATAATCCATTGAAATTGTTGGGTCTGATGGCCCTGGTGATGACGGGTATCCATGGGGTGACACGCGCCGCCGTGCCCGCTCCGGTTGTGCCCGACCTGACCAAGGGTGCCAAAAACCAGGGATTCCAAGAATGGAACATGGGCCCCACCGGCATCCGCGGCGGGGCGTATTGCCAGGGATTCGACACTTCCGCGTCACGGCAAATCCTGGTGGGCGAGGTCGCGAAAGGCTCGCCAGCCGACGGCGTGCTGGCCTCGGGTGATGTGATCCTAGGCGTGAACGGCAACCCTTTTGATCACGATGCCCGCAGGTCGCTCGGCGAGGCAATCACCCTGGCCGAAGAAACCCATAACAACGGGCAGCTCAAACTGGTCCGGTGGCGGGCCGGCAGCCAACAGGATGTGACGATTCCCCTCCGCGTGATGGGCAGTTACAGCCCGGCCTCACCCTACAATTGCGACAAAGCCAAAAAGATCGTGGCCGCCGGGTGCAAGGCGATCATGAAGCGCGGGTTTCCGGGTGATGGACTGAACGGTGCGGTGGATGGCGATTGGCAGCCAGCCATCGAGAATTCGCTCAACGCCCTGGCATTGCTGGCAAGCGGCAATCCCGAATATGCGGATGCAGTCAAGGCGCAAGCGCGCAAGATCGGGCCACCCAACCTGAAACTGAAACTGCAGAACGGCATGTTCACCTGGCCATGGAGTTATGCCAACCTTTTTCTAACGGAATACTATCTTGCCACCAAGGACGACGCCGTGCTGCCGGCCATCCGCGAATTCACGGTAAAAATGTCGGTCGGCCAGGGGGCGACTGGAACCTGGGGGCATGGTTTCAAGGTGGAAGGGAACAACGGCACCCTGGGCGGCTACGGAGCCATCAACCAATCCGGATTGATCTGTTGGATGTCGATGATTCTGGGGCAGCAATGCGGCGTGAATGATCCGGTTGTGCGGGAGGCGATCGAAAGGTCACGGGTGTTCTTCGGATTTTATGTCGGCAAAGGCTCCGTGCCCTATGGCGACCATCCCCCATACACATTGCTGCATGACGACAACGGCAAGAGTAGCTCCGCAGCCATGTCTTTTGATTTGCTAGACGACAAGCCCGCGGCACGCTTCTTCTCGCGCATGGCCACCGCCGCTTATGAGGAAAAAGAAAACGGCCACACCGGCAATTACTTCAGTTTCCTGTGGGGCGCATTGGGAGCCAATCGCAGCGGCCCGGAAGCGGCCGCCGCCTACATGAAGGAACTGCGCTGGTATTATGACTTGGCACGCCGCTGGGACGGATCCTTCTTCACCAACGCCCGCGACAACTATAACTATGACATGACAGGACTGTTTGTCCTGCACTACGCCATGCCGCTGCAAAAACTCGCGATCACGGGCAGGGGAACGCATCCGGACAACCGCCTAACCGGCAAGGAACTCCAGGATGTCGTCGGCTGGGGCAATACCTATCGTTATGGCCACGAAAACGACTGTGACAACGGCCTGAGCATCGAGGCATTGCTTAAGAATCTCACCTGTTATTCGCCGACAGTTCGGTTCCGCGCCGCCAGGGCGCTGGCGCAGAAGCCCGATGATGTTGTGGCGCAATTGATCGGGATGTTGAAGACCGGCGACCTGCCGACGAGGTACGGTGTTTGCGCCGCGCTGCAAAGTCTGGGCAAACGCTCGGCCCCCGCAACCGACGAACTCATCCTTCAACTCTCCGCCAAGGATTCATGGCTGCGGGTGCAAGCCGCCCAGGCCTTGGCATGCATTGGCGAACCGGCCCGCAAGGCCGTGCCGCAACTGCTGGAGATGGTGGCCCGCAATAATCCGGGGGATCCGCGGCGCATCGAGTCCAAGTATCTCGGTTATGCATTGTTCCGGGACGGCTTCATCGACCAGATGCCCATTGCCAACGGCCTGGTGGCGGGTTCCGTGGCTGGTGTTGACCGCAACCTCCTCTATCCGGCGACTCGTACCCTGTTGTCGCTGGACGATGGCCTGGGAACGGCCGGCATGTTAAGCGTGTTCAAAACATTCAGCACGGACGACCTCAAGACGCTCACACCCAGCCTCGTCAAAGTGGCCGCTGAGACTGCACCGAGCGGGGAAATGTTTGCCCAGGGTGTCCGGCTCAGTGCCATCCAGTTTTTCGCCAAGAACAAAATCCCCGAAGGGTTGCCCGCAATCATGGAATACCTGCGCACGCAGAATGGCTGGGGTAATCAGATCGTCAATGTCCTCAAGGAACTGGCCAAGTATGGAGCTGAGGCCAAACCGCTGCTGCCCGAACTCAATCAATTGCGCGACGGTTGGAAGCTCATGGAAAAGGAGCAAAAAGGGGAAACCCGGTCCGGCACCGCTACCGCCGTCATCAAGGCGATCGAGGATGCGAAGTGATGGGTGGAACACGGATTGCCTGATCACCTCCACGATGGACCTCAGCCGTCAGCACAGTCCGCACACCTGGGGCGTGCCAATAAAGCGGGCGGCGCATTCGACAGACTGTCGTGAGCCCTATTGAAGCCGAACTCGCGACCGAGTCCAAGCGGTGGTTGGATGAATCGTAAATGACACAAATGCCATGAGCAGAGACTTCATAATTGCCGTTGCCGCGCTCGGTCTTGGATTTCCCTTGCCGACGTCCGCCGGGGAATCATCCATGTTTACCCGCGATGAGGTGGCCGCTTACCAACCAAAAGGTCCGTCGGCTTGCTTCCGCCACTTGTGTTATGATTACAACTGGCCCGGGCGCACACTCGCCGATCTTCCCAAAAAATTCACGCGTTCCGATCCGGAGGAATTGGCGGAATTCAGCCGGAAGTTGAATCTGGACGCCGTGCTGCTTCTGGCCGTGCCGCACCACGGGTATGCGACGTATCCCACGGACACCGGCACGCCATTTCCCGCGTTGGTCGGCAAGGACTGGTATGGCCAGTGCGTCAAGGCATTGCACCAGCGCAATATCTCGGTTTTCGGATATATCACGCTGGGGACCAACTGGAAGTATATGCGCGACAACCTGGGCAAACCGTACATCCACGGTAAGTCCGATGCCGCCGGGATCATCGAACCGACCAGCGCCATCTGTTTCAACGCACCGGGTTATATCGAACTGGTTGAAGGGTACACACGCGAATTGTTGACGATGTATCCGATCGACGCCCTCCGCTACGATATGCTTTTCGGTCCCAAGAGATGCCTTTGCGATGGCTGCAAGGCGTACTACAAGGAACTCTATGGCGAGGAACTTTCCAGCTGGGATGGCAAAGACTGGCGCCGCGTGACAGACTTCTATCTCGCTACGCTTGACCGGCCGGTGAACCGTCTCACCAAGGTCGCCCGCCAGCTCAAACCAAGCGTCCAGATCTGGCAAAACTGCATCAACACATACAGTGAAGCGAATGTGAACCTCGGGCGCCAACACGATGTCGCCTATATCGAGTTTGGGGAACCGTCGCGACTGCTGGCATTGAAAGGCATCCTGAACAAGGATGCGATTATCGTCGGTCAGTCGCTCAAGAGCCCCATCCGCAGAACAATCATGGCTCTGGGCGCCCGCTGCTATCAATACGTGGAAGTCAACCAGGAAACCGCATTGCCCGGATTCGATGCGGATCTGGCCGCCTTTTTCAAAATGGTCGGCGAAGTCCAACCCTACTTGGAGGGAGCCAGGACCCTCTCGCCTGTCGGCATCGTGTTTTCCGAGGCCACGCGTTTCCGATATGGTGATTATGACCGCAAACCCTATATGGACGTCTGCGAGAAAATCACCAACGCCTTCCTGAAACGCAGCATGCCGCTGGATTTCATCAATGCGCTGGACCTCCAGACGCGTGACCTGGCGAAATACAAACTTCTGCTGTTGCCGCTTAGCTCCGGGCTTTCGGCAGACGAATGCGAGGCATTGCGCCGCTATGCGCGGAACGGCGGCACCTTGTTAGTGGCGGGTGACGCGCTTCACCATGACCCGCATGGCAAGCCATTGGATGATTTCGCCCTGGCCGACGTGATGGGCTTGCACTTTGAAAAGACTGTACCCCGGGTCAGTGAGGTCGTCGGAACATGGAACGATGTGACCGTCGCCGTGGCCGGGCTAACGAATGTGGTTCTTACGCAAGCCGACCGGGGCGAGTCCCCACTGCGTGTGCGGGAGCACGACAAGGAGAGCCCGCTGCTGCATGTCAACGCCGTGGATAAGGGCCGCGTGGCCTTCCTCGCCACCCTTGCCGTGCCTGAATTGACCGAACAGGTGATCGATCAACTGGCCGGCCCGATGCAGATTGCAGTTTACCCGGTCGAAAAGCAGGTGATTTTGACACGTCAGGACCGGCAGAACCGCTGGGTCCTTCACTTGCTCAGCGACGGTGATTATTCGATCATCATCAGCAACAAATTCGCGCCTATTAAGAAAGTGGCGTCAACATATCCTAACAAGGAATGGGAATGTACCTTGGAGAAGACGGTGGACGGGGTATGCGTGAACGTCAAGGGAGCTGCAAAGGATCGTTTAGTGGTATTGGAGTAAAAATCAGAAAAGATCACCATGAAAGGCCCATTGTCAGGTTCCGGTAATTTGTTGTTATCATGGATAGCGGCATACGGGCTGGCCATGGCGTCGGCGACAGCGGATGATGGAAAATCATTGTCAGTGATGCAATACCTTGGTTCGACATAGAAACATAAGTCACCGACAGCTAACCGAAACAACGATACATAGAAACCATAACCATGAATCAGAGAACCCTGTTTGAAACGTTCGCCTTGGCGCATGTGATGGCATTGGCGACCATCACAGTGTCCCCGGCCGGGGACAAGACACCCGCCGTCACTTGGTCACAATATGACGTGACATCGCCGGGTGACATACTGGGTGGCACGGCCGGCCTGCTGCCCGGTTCCGCCAAGACAGTTGACTCCACGGCGACGCTCAACGGAATCACCTACGAGATGTTGACGGCGGCGAGCCTGGGCCTGAATTCCGGGGGATTTCCCCAAAGTGATATCGGAGATCTCAGTGATGTTGAACTCAACCGGTTGTTTCGGAAAAGCGGCTATGGCGCGGGGCCGGTGAGTTATAGTATTGCCGCTGCGAAGCCCGGACAACGATACCGCGCGCAGTTTTTCGTGCTCAATCAGTCATGGGCGAAAACCGCCACCATGACCCTGACCTTGGAGGGCTCCGCCTCGCCCGCCTGGGAAGTTGCCACCAACGGCAGGGTCCCCGATACCGGAAGACTTTTGCAGGCGGAGTGGACCCAGGCCGCAGGTGATACCACGATCGATTTCACTCTAACGCAAAACCCCGGCGGAGGCGGTGTCCAATTGGGCGGATTCGTGGTTCACTCGATTGGCGCAGGCGGCGCGGACCCGGCCGAGCTGCGGGTTAAACGTACCGGTGAAACACCCGGGCAACGCACCGCGCGCATGCGCTGGTGGCGCGAGGCGAAGTTCGGCATGTTTATCCATTGGGGCTTGTATTCGGCGACTGCCGGAGAATGGAATGGCAAGGCGGACTATGGCGAATGGATCATGTGCAACTGCAAGATTCCGGTGAAGGAATACGCGGAGTTGGCCACCCAATTCAACCCCGTGAAGTTTGATGCCAAGGCGTGGGTGAAAACGGCCAAGGATGCCGGAATGAAATATATCGTGATCACTGCGAAACATCACGACGGTTTCGCCATGTTCCATTCCAAGACCGACCCGTTCAACATTTATGATGCCACGCCGTTCAAGCGGGATCCGCTCAAAGAGTTGGCCGACGCGTGCCAACAGCAGGGAATCAAACTCGGGTTTTATTATTCGCAATCGCAGGACTGGCATCAAGCCGGCGCGGATGCCGTACTGGGCCGCTGGGACGCCGCACAGAACGGCGACTTCGAACCCTATCTGAAAAATGTGGTGCTGCCGCATCTGAAGGAACTCATGACCCACTACGGACCTGTCGCGGTGCTCTGGTGGGATACGCCCACGGGTTCGATGACCCCGGAGCGCACCGACCAGATGAAGGCGATGCTCAAGCTCCAGCCCGGCATTATCACCAACAACCGGCTCGGTGGCAGGAATGGCGGCGACACGCAAACGCCCGAGCAGGAAATTCCCGCCAACGGCATCCCCGGCAAGGATTGGGAAACCTGCATGACCATGGGTACTCATTGGGGATATAACAAAAATGACGTGAACTTGAAATCATCGTCCGAGCTGATCCGAATGTTGATAGATATCACGAGCAAGGGCGGCAATTTTCTGCTCAACGTGGGGCCCACCGGGGAAGGGATTTTCCCTGAGCGCAATGTCCAGCGGCTGGCCGAGATCGGCAAATGGATGAACGTCAACGGCGAGGCTATCCACGGCACAACCGCCGGACCATTTCCCAAGGCTCCCGCCTGGGGCCGCGTGACCCAAAAGCCCGGCAAACTCTATCTCCATGTCTTCGATTGGCCCAAAAACGGCAAGCTCGACGTGCCCGGTCTCACCACTAAGGTCAAAACCGCCTATCTGCTGGCGAATGCGAAACACACGGCTCTAACAACCACCACCCATACCGGCGGCGTGGAGGTGGCGGTGCCGGCACAGACGCCCGACCCGGTGGCCGCGGTCGTGGTGTTGGAAATCGAAACCCAACCATGACGGGAGGACCCAATGTTCATTAAATGGAATCCCACGCTGGGCCTCACCGCGCTGTCAGGCTGTTTCCTTCTGCTGGTTGCCGCTTCGTCCGGTCTGGCCGCCCCGGGCACGCTGGAACTCACGGTTCAACGCCGTCTTCAGGCGGCCGATGGAAGCTGGCAGGTAACCCAAACTGCGGATGAATTGATTCCGGGCAAGACCGCAATTGTCGTGATCGACATGTGGGACAAGCACAGCTGCAAGAGCTTCACGGCCAAACTTGGCAACATGGTTCCGCGGATGAATCCCGTGCTGGATGCCGCCAGGAAATTGCATCTCCAAATCGTCTTTGCGCCGTCGGACGTGCTCGGGTTTTACAAGGATTATCCCCAGCGGAAGGCGATGCTGGCGGTGCCGCAGCACCCCGAACCGGCAAAGGTCGCGTTCAATCCGCCGCCGCCGCCAGGCCCCACGGACTTTTGTGAATGCGGGCCGGACCAGCCGTGCAAGAAACAGGCGTTCGGATCCTGGAGCCGCCAGCATCCTGACCTGCGGATCGGGGGTGGTGATCTGATAGGCGATTGCAACAACGCCCGCGAACTGATGAATCTCTGTGTCGAACGCGGCATCGACACGCTGTTATACATGGGCGTGGCCAGTAACATGTGCGTGCTCGACCGGAGCATGGGCGTCCGCAACATGAAGAGCCACGGGTTTCGGACATTTGTCGTGAGCGACATGGTCGAGGCGATCACCTCGAATGGGCTGAGCGCACAGGGTAAGCCGGACCCGGCGTTCACGCCTGCCGCCGGCACCGCGCGGGTTCAACAGCATATCGAACAGTATTTCTGCCCGACGGTCACCAGCCGGCAGTTGATGACTGCCGCAGGCCAGGCCGGTGCGGCACCGCTGTTTACCCGGCCCGAACGTAGCGTCTGCCTGCGGGCCTTCCTCCCGGTCGGCACGCCGGAATATCCGACGGCCCTTGTCCTAACCCCATGCATCGCCATCTGCCGCAGCGGCACGCCGGACGGGCAGTAAGGGGGCTCCGGTTGGCACGGAATCAAATTCAAAATATATGAAACCTTGAGAATTATGAATATATCACATGTTACCCGGGCATGGCTTTCCGCGCTCATACTATCATCTGGATCGATCGCAGGAGCGGCGGATGCTCAGTCATTGGAGCTAGCCAGGCGCGGGCAACCGGCCGCTTATACGATCGTCCGGCCAGCCAAGGCCTCGCCCTCACAGGTATTTGCGGCCGAGGAGTTGCAAAAATTCACGGAGAAAATGACCGGCGTGAAATTGCCGATCCTGACCGATGACGTGCCGCTGCCGGAACGGGCGATTCTGTTAGGCACAACCCAACATACAGCTGCGCTGCTAGGTGAACCGGCTGACCTTGCGGCACTTGGAGACGACGGTTTTCGTCTCAAGAGCAGGCCGCCGCACCTACTCATTGTCGGTGGTCCGGTGCGCGGCACGCTTTATGGAGTTTATGAGATATTGGAGCGTTGTGGCGGTTGCCGATGGTACTCGTCTTGGCACAGCGTGATTCCCCGTCTTGACGCGTGGACCATTCCCGCCCTTGATGAAATCCAGCGGCCTGCATTTGCCATGCGCGAACCCTACTGGTTTGACATGTTCGACGGCGACCTCGCCGCCCGCAACAAGGTCAACGGAGCCTCCATGCGCCTGGAAGAAAAACAGGGTGGCAAGCTCCGCTTCGGCACCGGTTGCATGGTCCACACGTTCCATATCCTCGTGCCGCCGGATGAGTTTTTCGCCACGCATCCCGAGTATTTCAGTGAAATCGGCGGCAAACGCGTCAAAAATTCCTCACAACTCTGTCTAACCAACCCGGAGGTGCTCAAAATCGTCACCTCCCGCATCCTCCAACGCATCCGCCTGGACCCCGCCGCCAAACTTTTCAGTGTCAGCCAGAACGACTGCCTGAACTTCTGCACTTGTGCGGCTTGCAAGGAAATCGACACTCGCGAGGGCTCACATGCGGGCACTATGATCTCCTTTGTTAACCAGGTGGCCGAAGCCGTTGAGCGTGAGTTTCCCAATGTATGGATCGAAACCCTTGCCTATAACGAGACGCGCACGCCACCCAAGACCGTCCACCCGCGCCACAACGTGGTGGTGCGTCTCTGTAGCATCGAGTGCGAATTCTCCAAACCCTTCGATCATAGCACGGCAGGACAGAACCGGAAATTCGTTGAGGAAATGAACCGGTGGAGCGCCATGACCGACAAGCTCCACATCTGGGATTACACCACCGACTTCCGCGATTACCTCGGCCCGTTTCCCAATGTTCTGGCGTTGCAGGGGAATGCCAGGTTTTTCCGCGATCACCATGTTGTGGGTGTGTTTGAGGAAGGAGCCTATCAGGGACGGCATGGCGATTTTGCGGAGCTAAAGGCATGGTTGCTGGCCAAGTGGTTGTGGAATCCCGAGCTGCCTGCTGAATCCTTGCTCAATGACTTCTTCGCCGGCTACTACGGTCCCGCCGCCCCGCTGGTTCGCCAGTATTTCGATTCCCTCCACGCGTTCTATCAAAAGCCCGGGACCACCTTAAGCATCTATGACGATGTCCTGCGCCAACCGCCGGTCACCAACGAATTCTATACCCACGCCGTCGAGCTATGGAGGCAGGCGGAAGAAGCCGTCAAGGACTCGCCGGAATATTCATACAACGTGCGGATGGGGGCGATTCCCGCTCTCTTCGCGCACGTATCGCGCCTGTCGGCCGGAGAACTGGACGAACGCCGCGTTCTGGCCACGGATTTGTTAGCCCGTTTCAAGGAGGCCAAAGACATCTGGATTTCGGAAAGCGCGGAGATCCATCAGAAAACGCTGGCCCAGTGGGCGCGATGGAGTCAGCCTAAGGCCCAACCACCGTCCCCACCTGCCCCACACTGAAGCCATGACTCGCGCGCAGCAGTTATGCATATACGGGTTACCCGAACATCGTTTGAGCGGTTTCATTCCGACCATCCAGAAAATAGGACCTCATTCTATCTACTCAAGGCGTGCTGGTCACTCCGATTCTGGCAAACCGGGCCGGCTTATCGGCGATTGATCCGGCGGGATAGGACACGGCGACGACTTGCTGCGTCCCGTCATCCGCCAGGACAGTGGGCTCGGTGGAGCTGTCTTGCCAGGTGGTGAGATCGCCGCTGAATTGAGGCGTGTAAGTCAGCCCGGCGGTGAGGTAATCGGTGCGGCGCACGAAGAGCACCCGGCAATCAGATCCATTCTCGATGCGTGTGATCGGCTGGCCGGTCGCCGTGATGGTGCCACCGCCGCCGAAGGTGCCTGAATACCGCAGCGAGCCGGGACCGCTGTTAGGGTCCGCAGAGTGGGTGCCGAAGGCGAATTCAAGTAAATTTGCCACGCCATCACCGTCGTCATCGCCCGTGCTGGAAACACCGGTGCCTTGGATAGAGAAGTTGAATGGGCTGTTATAAAAATCGTTGGTTGCCCAGCTGAGCGTGGCGGAACGCAGGCCCGAGGCTGAAGGAGCGAAGGTGACCTGGAAGCTGGTGCTGCCACCCGCGGCGACAGGTGAGGCTGGCGCGGAGAGGATGCTGAAATCAGAGGCCGCCGAACCGCCCAAGGTGATGGGGCCGAGGATGAGATCGGCGGTGCCGCTGTTATGAATGGTGAAGGTGCGCGTCAACGTGCCGGAGTCAACAAGACGACTGCTGAAATCCGTGTGGTCCACCATATTCGGACTGCTGGAACCGGAAGCGATATTCATGTTGTTCGCAGAGACAGCGATTGCCGGGACAGATAGACCACCGAATGGCACGACACTTTCCACTAGGCCGCCGCTCCTGGTGCGGGCACGGGCGCGAATTTGACCGCTGGCAGGCAGGTTTGCTGCGGTGCACTCCCAGCCGCCGACGATGCGTGTGGCACTAGCAAGCGGGGCATAATGAGTGCCACCATCGATGGAAACCTCGAAGCTGACCTGATGGGTTTCGGGCGAGCTACCACCGCGCAGCCATTCGATCCGGTTGGCGCTGGCCACGTTCAGCGACTGCGTGGCCGGGGAGTTTTCCAATCTCGCAGCGTTGAGTCGCGGCACGCCGCCGACGGCGTTGAAGATGCCTCCGATGAGAATCTTGCCATCCGCTTGCAGGACGAGTTCACGAATGTCAACCGGGTAGTTAAGCCACGAGCTTGGATTGGGGTTAAAGGCGACATCCAGCGAGCCATCCACATGGAGCCGGGCCAGGCCATTGCGCGACACTGCGCCCACGGCAGCGAATCGGCCGGCGATGAGCATTTCGCCATTGGCCTGCAGCGCGATCTCTGCAACCGAGGCAACTTCGACGGTGCCGGGATTGAAACCGGTGTCCAGCGTGCCGTCCGCGTTGAGCCTGGCTATCCCCTGGCGAGGCACGCCATTGACCGTGGAGAAACTTCCCGCGATGAGGATTTTCCCATCCGCCTGCACCGCCGATGTTTCAACCGTGTTGTCCAGCAGCGGGTCGAAACCAGCATCGCGCGTGCCGTCCGGATTCAGCCGGGTGAGCCCCTGGCAATTCACGCCATTGACCGTGGAAAATAGCCCCGCGACGACGATCTTGCCATCCGTCTGTAACTCAATGCTATAGACCGTATAGTCCAGAGTGGGGGTGAAGGTGTCGTCAAGCGTGCCGTCCGCATTCAACCGTGCGATGAACTGATGAGTCACTCCGTTGACTTGAATAAAATATCCTCCGATGAGAATCTTCCCGTCGGTCTGCACCGCGATGCTGCTCACTCCACCGGGAGGGAATTGGCCCATGACCGGGGGTGCGTAGATCACGGGATTGAAGCCCGGATCTGGCTCGCCCGCAGCATTGAGCCGTGCCAAGGAAAAATATGGCCCCCCCCCGTTGACCGAGCCGAACGTTCCGCCGATCAGGCTATTGCCGTTAGGAAGCACCGCCGAGGTATAGACGCCGTCGCCCGTGCTGCCCACGCTCGCGGAGAAACCTACGTCCAGGGTGCCGTCCGCATTTTTCCGGTCCAAGCTATGCCGGCCACCGCCACCATACCCATAGTCACCCCCGCAGAGGATTTTTGCATCTGGTTGCAACGACATACTGAACAGATTGGAATCAGAGATATAGGAGGACCCGTTCGCGAAGTCCGGATGCAGATTAAAGTCTGGATCGACATCCCCGGC
>JBAXOP010000105.1:0-16005 GCA_037133195.1 Verrucomicrobiota bacterium
CTATCCACCAGGCATTGCCGGCACCGGTGTAGGTCGGTAGGGCGAAGGCGAATTCCGCGAGATTGTCGTAGGCACCGCCGGCTAGATTGTCAGTGGCTGATTGGTAGGGGTGCTGGGCTTTCCATTGGGCCCAAGTGTCCGGGCAACTCGTATCCAGGAAGTCGTTGCCGCTGCTTGTCGCCCCGGCGGTGAGGGTGATGGGCTGCACATCCCCGATGAGGTAGGGCAGGCCGCCGTCAGAATCGGACAAGAAGTCATAGCCGGCCGGTTGGGTTTGAATGACCTGATAGCTACCGGGCACCAACCCCGTGAAGCTGTAGGTGCCATTGGAGGCTGTGGTGGTGGTGATCGCCTGGTGGTTGCTGTCCAATACCGGGTTACCGCTGCTATCCAACAGGGATAGTTCCACGTCGGAAAGCAATGGGTCGGGTGCACCGGTGTATAGGGAATCGCCGTTGACGTCGGCCCGAACGGTGCCGGTAATGGTGCCTAGATCCGCCACGAGCAGTACCCCGAAGTTTGCCTGGGTCACGTTCGCCGCCGCTACCATCACAGCCAGCAGACCATCGGGTGTGCCGTCGCTGCCGGCACTGCTTCCGAGGTGTTCGCCAGTGTTCATCCAACCGTCCGGCAGCGCTGTTATCGGCATCGGTGATCCCGTCACGCCGGCGTGTATGGTCACTTGCACGGTATCGTTGCTGCTCGAAATATTGCTGAAGCTGTAGCTGCCGTCGCCTGCCACCGTCACGCTAGCTAGCACTGTGCCGCCAGCGTCGATCAGGTTTGCGTACAACGTGTCTGATAGATTGGTGCCGGCACCATTTACGACAGTGTCGGTCAGGCCGTTGGCGTCGATAAACACCGTGCCGCTAACTGACACCGCTGTGAACGGCAGTTCCACGCTATCGGGAGACGGGTCCTGCTTGCCAGCGTTATCTATCACCGCGTAGGAGATGACCACGCTCACCGCCCCGTCCACCGGATCCACGCTGATCGGCTGCGTTGGATTACCGCGGGTGTTGGTCGGCACTGTCACCCCGTGTTCCGGGAATGTCGCGAGGGTGTAGGTCGTCGTGGCGTTGATGGTGATGCTCGTCGCGTTGGTGGGGAAGGCGGTGATGCGGAGGCTCGTCACTGTGCCGTCAGTGTCGGTACCGGTAAACAGGGTCGCCGCCACTGCCTCGCTCGTCGTTCCACCTGGATTCATCTGGCTGCTTGCCGTCGCCGTCCCGCTTTCTGGCACTTGCTCGATGCCGAAATTCTGATTGCTAATGTTGGCAGTGCCCACGACCACAGTTAACAGTCCATCAGGCGTGCCATCCGATGTGCCTATCGAGTTTTCACCGGTGGTGATCCAACCACTGGGCAGCAACTTGTCCGGTGCAGCCTCGCCGGCGGTCCCCTCATTATTGGTTAGTTGGAGGGTATAGGCGGTGTTGGGCGCTACATTGGCGAAGCTGTAGGTGCCATCGGTGTGGCTCACCGTGGCGGTGGCCACCACTGTGGTGGCCGTCGCGTCTAGCAAATTGACATATAGGCCGTCGGCGTCTGTGCCGTCCTCGCCGACGTTCTGCACTTGGCTGCCGTTGGCATCGTCAAAGACCGTGCCCGTGAGGGTGATATTGGTGAAGGGCATTACGACCGTGGCCGGGGTCGGGTCAACCTGGCCAGCGGCATCTACCGCCGTATAGGTGAAACTCACGGATACCGAACCATTGTTGGGATCCACTTTCAACTTAGTCGGATCATAGTTGGTAATGACCTGGCCGGCGGACGCCGCTTGTTCGTCGTAGTAAAGCGTGCCAGCGGTTGGCAAATTAATGATCTTGAAGCTCGTGATGCCGCTCGCCAAATCGTCTTCAGGGTCGCTACCGGTTAGCGTGGGCACGGTGACCATGACAGTACCGCCCGGATTGACCTGCGCCGGAGGGCGTTTATCCTGGGTGTCGGGCAGTTGGTCGATGCCGAAGTTGAGGGAGTTCACACTGCTGGTACCGACGGAGAGTTTGAGTTCACCGTCAGGAAGTGCATCCGGCGTCGCGTTGGCGCTCTCGCCGGTGTACACCCAGCCAGTCGGCAGGACATAACCCGGTTCGCCAGATCCAGGGGTGCCTTCGTTGACCGTAAGCATCACCTCGGTGAGTGTATTTGGTGCCACGTTGGTGAAGGAATACGTGCCGTCTGAGTTCACTGCGGTGGTGGCGAGCACTAGGTTGTTCTGGTCGATGAGGTTGACATGCAAGGCCCCGCCTATGTTGGTGCCGGTGCCGTCCACAGTATTGCCCGGGGTGCCGAGCAAGCCGTTGGCATCGTTGAAGACCTTGCCACTCAGGGTGATGTAGGTGAACGGCATGGTGACCGTGGCCGGGCTGGCATCTACCTTGCCCGCGGCGTCGTGGACGGCGTAAGTGAAAGTGACGGTGACCGCGCCGGCGTCGGGATCCACCATCAACAACGATGGATTGTAGCTAGTGATCAGCTGATTAAGCGCTACGGTCGTGCCGTCGTAATAGAGCGTGCCGTGGATCGCCAGGCTGGAGATAGTCAGGGTCATGCCGGTTCCCAAAGTGCCATCCTCCTGATCGTAGCCCGATAACTCTGGCACCTGTACTTTGCTGGTACCGCCCGGATTGGCCTGCGCGGCCGCGGTCTTATCGTCACTGTCGGGCAATTGCTCGATGCCGAAGTCCTTGCCGGAGATACTGGTGGTAACGATGTTAAACGCAGTCTGCTCAAGCGGGCTGGTATTCCCCCAGCCACTTGGCAAACTGGCTGCCGGTGCAGGCGTACTGGGCGTGCCTGGGCTGGTGGCCAGCCTCACGGTCACTGATGTTTGGTTCGGGGCGACGCTGCCAAAAGTATAACTGCCATCGGAAAGCACCGCGGTGTTGGCAACTTCATCGCCATTGCTATCGACCAGGATGGCATACAAGCCACTGGCATTCGTCCCGTTCTCCGAGCCGTCTTTGATATTGCTAAAGGTGCCAGCCGCACTGTTGTTGCCATCGTCCCAGACGGTGCCGCTCAATGTCTGCACGCCGAAGGGCACATTCACCGTCGCCTCGTCCGACGAGCGACCCGCAGCGTCTATCACCTTGAAAAGAATCGGCACCGTCACCGTGCCGTCAATATTAGGATCAATGGCGATGCGTCCCGTCGGCAGGGTACCGTCCGAATTCGCCGAGATGGATACGCCGACGCCGGGGAAGGACGTGTAGCCTGTCCCGTACTTTGTGCCGCTGATCGTGATGCTGGTGGCATTGACCGGCATGGCGGTGATTACATAACTCGATACCGGCCCCTCGGGATCGGTGCCCACGAAATTCACTGAAGGCACCGTCACGCTGGTGCTGCCGGTGGGATTCGACTGGCCGGCCACCGCGACGCCTTGTGCGGTCGGTGGTTGCTCGATGCCGAAGTCTTTGGCTGTTATGTCGCTGGCAGCTAGATCAAACGCCTCCTGTGTCAACGGGCTGGTATTTACCCAGTTGGTTAGCAGCGAGGCCGTAGGTGCGCTTGAGCCTGGAGTGCCTGCAGTGGTCGTCAGATTGATCGTCAGGTTGCTTTGGTTGCCATTCAAACTGGTGAACGAGTAGGTGCCATTCGAGTTGACGGCCTGGCTGGCGATGACCTTGCCGCTGCTATTGATCAGATTGGCATAGAGTCTGTCACCATTGGTCCCGAGTTCGGATCCGGTCTGAATACCAGAGAAGGTATGGTTTGCACTCCCGTTAGCATCGTCCCAAACCGTACCACTGAGGGTCAGCGTGGTGAACGCCATGGTGACGGTTGCCGGGGTCGGATCCGCCTTGCCTGCGGCATCCACGGCCGCGTAGTTGAAGTCCACCGTCACGGCTCCATCAAGCGGATCCACCGTCAATTTGCTAGGATCGTAATGGGTGATAATCTGCCCGGACGTCACGGCCCCGCCGTCGTAATAAAGCGTGCCGAAGACCGGCAGGGAAATGATCTGGAAGGTGCTACCGCTACCAAGCTCGTGGTCTTCCGGATCGGTGCCTTCGAAGGTGGGCACTGCGACTTTCAGTGTCCCGCCGGGGTTGGTCTGCGCCGTCGCCGTCAGGTCGCTAGTGTCCGGCAGTTGTTCGATACCGAAGTTTTGCCCGGTGACATTCGCAGTGCCAACGGCCACCTGGAGTTTGCCGTTGGGGGTGGAGTCCGGCGTCTCGTTGGAGTTTTCGCCTGTGGTAATCCAGCCACTAGGCAGGCTTTGCGCCGGGGTCGCGCCATCGACCGTTCCATGAACCGTGCTGAGTTGCAGGATGAAGGTGGTGTTCGGAGTCACTGATGTGAACGAATACGTACCATTCGACGCCACCGTGGCGGTTGCCACCACGTTGGTGCCCGCCGCATTGAGCAGGTTAACATATAAGCCGCCGCCGGCGTAGGTTCCCAACTCGCCGTCGTTCTGCACCTTCGTGCCGTTGGCGTCGTCAAACACGATGCCGCTGAGGGGGATCGTGAATGGCAGGGTCACGCTACCGGGCGTGAGTGCCTCTTTGTTCGCATTGTCGATGGCCACGTAGGAAACGACCACGCTCACCGCCCCGTCCACCGGATCCACGCTGATCACCTGCGTCGGTTGGCCACTGGATGCGGTCACTATCACACCGGCCAGAGGAAAGTTTGCAGCCGTGTAGGTCGTCGTGTTGATTGTGATGCTCGTGGCGTTGGTCGGGAAGGCGGTGATGCGAAGGCCCGTGACCGTGCCGTCCACATCCGCCCCGCTGAACAAATTCGCAGCCACAGCCACGCTCGTCATCCCGCCTGGATTCACCTGGCTGGACGCCGTATTCGTCCCGCTTTCCGGTAATTGCTCGATGCCGAAGTTGGCGTTGCTAATGCTGCTGGTAGTCACAGTCACGGCAAGGATACCGTCAACCGTGCCATCGCTGCCACTGCCGGAGCCGAGGTGTTCGCCGGTGTTCACCCAGCCGTTAGGCAATCCTGCCGCAGGGGCCGTGGAACCAACGGTCCCTTGGGTGGTGGAGAGTACCACGGTATAACTCGAGTTGGGAGCCACCGTGCCGAAACTATAACTTCCGTCCAAACTCACCGCCACGACTTGCTCCACATTATTGGTATTATCTACCAAATTCGCATACAATTTGTCTCCTGCATTCGTTCCGGTACCATTGACAGTGTTGTCGGTCAGGCCATTCGCATCGTCATAGACATTGCCGGCGAGGTTGATCGCGGTGAACGGCATGCTTACCGTGGCTGGTGCCGATTCCTTGCCCGCCGCATCGGTGACAGAATACGTGAAGCTGACCGTGATCGTGCCGTCGTTCGGATCCAGCGTCAGCAGCGGTGGAATATAGCTGGTGATGATCTGACCGAGCGTCACCGCCGATCCAAAGTAATAAAGCGTGCCGTTGTTTGGCAGCGTCTTGATGGTGAATGTTTGCACCGTGGTATCCTCAGGATCGCTGCCGTTGAGTGTCGGCACTATCACACTGTTTGTTCCGCTCGGATTAGGTTGTGAGGCGGCCGTGACTGGATTGGCCGTTGGCTTTTGATCAATGCCAAAGTTGGCGTTTGTCACACTGCTGGTGGTCACCGTCACCGCTAGGATGCCGTCAACCGTGCCATCGTTGCCCGCGTCCGTGCCGAGGTGTTCGCCGGTGTTGACCCAACCGCTTGGCAACGCTACTGCTGGAGCCGCATGGCCCGGAGTACCCGGCTCACTGCTCAAAACCACCGTGTAATTGCCGCCGCTTAGCCCGCTGAAACCGTAGTTTCCGTTAGATGCCACAGCAACCTCAGCCACCACTGTTGCATTCCCATCTACCAAATTTGCATACAGCGTGCTACCAGCGTTGGTGACCGTGCCGTTGACCAAGCTGTCGGCCAGGCCGTTGGCATCGTCAAAAACCGTGCCTGCAAGAGACACCGTCGCAAACGACAGGGTCGCGGTGCCGGGCGTCGGATCCTCCCTACCCGCGTTGTCAATCGCTGCGTATCGGATCGCCACATTCACCGCCCCGTCGATTGGGTCCACGCTGATCACCTGGGTCGGTTGGCCGCTGGTGTTCGTCGGTACCGTCACTCCGCCTACCGGAAAACTCCCGGAGGTGTAGGTCGTTCCGTTAATTGTAACACTCGTTGCGTTGCTCGGAAAAGCCGTGATTCGGATGCTCGTCACCGTGCCGTCCGCGTCGCTCGCGCTAAACAAATTCGCTGCCGCAGTTACACTTGTTGTGCCACCGGGATTGGTCTGGCTGGTTGCCGTCGCGGTTCCGCTATCAGGCAATTGCTCAATGCCGAAGTTCGCATGAGTCACGTTGTTGGTTGTCACCGCCACTGCGAGGATGCCATCGACCGTAGTGTCGCTGCCGGCATTTGCGCCGATATTTTCACCGGTATTGACATATCCCGTTGGCAATGTCGCCGTTGGTGCGCTCGCACCTGCGCTCCCTTGTGTGGTGGATAATACAATGGTATAACTCGTATTCGGCGCAACCGATCCGAAGACATAACTTCCGTCCGCCGCTACTGCCACGGCTTGCAATACCTTGTTGGTATCATCTATCAGATTTGCATATAACGTGCCGCCGACGTTTGTTCCGCCGCCGTTGACTGTGCTGTCGGTTAGTCCGTTGGCGTCGTCATAAACATTGCCGCCTAGGGTAATTTGATGATAATATCCGGCGTCAACCGAGTTATTAACCATGCCTGATGTCAGTAGGTAATTGCCTGTCAGACCAGTGGCCAAATTCGCATCGCTGTCCTTGGTGGCGTCCGCTCCTTGGTTTGCTAATGTGCGGTTGTATCCCGACAACGCGCCAAAACCAACTTGATAGGTTCCGGGCAGTAAACCGGTAAAGCTAAAAGCGCCGCCGGTTGGTGTCGTTTGGGACGCCACCGGATTTGAGTCATCCGCGTTGCCGGCAATACCATCTGGCCCGAAGCCCGGGCGATACAAATTCACCAGCACCCCTGCCAGACCGGTTTCACCCGAGTCCTGGATGCCATTGGCGTTCGTATCGTTCCAAACGAAGTCACCCATACTGGCATAAGCAAAAAGCCCGAAATCCACTGCCAGATTATCCCTGGCATCCCCGTTAGGACCGTGACTGCCGGCACCGGTCGCACCGGAATCCGTGTCGCCTGTGGGTTGGTTGCCCGCTGCCAACGCTATCACCAAACTGCTAATACCGTTAGTCTCGGGACTCGCGTTATCCACGCCATGGTCGATGCCACCAACCGCCGCAGTGCCACTGGTTTGCACCGCCGTAGCACAGCCCAAGCTGCTATGGTAGTTGGCTAACGGAGTTGTTCCGTCCAAACTGCCGCCGGGCGAACCCGTAATGCCAGTCCAGTTGGCCGCCGGTATATGTACGAAATAATTCCCCGGTAACAGGCCGTCGAAGCGATAGTAGCCGCTGGCGTCAGTGTAGGTCGTCGCTTGAACTGTAACACCCGTGGAATCTATCAGGTCCACCTGTACGTTGGCCAATCCCGGTTCTCCAGTATCCATGATGCCGTTGTTATTTGAATCGAGCCACAGCCGGTTGCCGAGCGAAAGTAATTCGCTGGTCGGGAAATAGCCGAAGTCATAGGTGGGCATGGTGCTAGGGGAGGAGGCTCCCGTAACGTTGATGAGTCCTTTGAGCGGATTGGCTGTCGTGCCGAGGGGGTTGCCACTATCAAGTCTCGAGTTGCTACCTACTCCAATGTGGGTTTGCGAATAGGCTGCCAGCGCGTCTTGGTTAGGTGCCACGCTAACAACGAACGATGGCATCGAGCCGCCACCGCCTTGTGTATAGTTTTCGTCCTGTAGCAGATTGTCGTAGGTGTAATGTCCGGTGGAGTCCGTGAAAGTCTTAAGGGTGGTGATCGCTCCATTCGGATAGGTAATCGTAAGAATAACTTCAACATTGGCCAAACCAGTACCGGTCTCATCCTGCAGACCGTTGCCGTTGGAATCCACCCACAAGTAATTGCCAATTGCGGCCGGTTCGACATAGTAGCCGTAGTCTGCGCTCAGCACGTTCGGATTGGTATAGGTCAACGTGACGGGAGTGGGATTGATCTGGCTCTGATTGTCGGTTGCGGCTGAGCCGAGTGAATGCCAATAGCCGCGCAGCACACTATTGCGGTCACTGACACGGACGATGAATGAAGCATCGGGGTCGGTGGCGTAGATGAGCGGATCAAAGATTGCGTCCGCCAGAGGCAGGCCGGAGAATAGATAGGCTCCATTGGCATCAGTGGTGGTGGTGGCTATGAGCGGTTCACCCGAATCAAGCTGGCCATTGTTGTTGAGGTCCCGGTAAAGGTCCACCGTCACCCCTTGAATGCCGGGTTCGTCGTCATCGGTGCTGGGTTGGCCGTCTAATCCGTTCACGCTGTCGCGCACACCATTGGCATTGTCGTCCAGCCAGATGAGATTGCCGATTGTCCCTTGGTTTGCGGATCCGGATGGCGGACCATACCCAAAGTCCTGGCCCAGATTTATGCCGTTTTTATTCCCGTCGGGGTCGGCGTTGCCATCACTGCCGCTGGCACCGAGGTTCACCTGCGAAACACCATCCAAGCCGCCATCAGCATCATACGTATTGACCAATCCGGCAAGCGGTTTGCCCGCCAGGAAGTTCCTCGCCGCAACGCGCGTCGAATATGTGGTAGTTGGCGAAAGCCCGCCAAAGAAATAATATCCGTTGGAATCAGCGAGTGTAAGCGCGAGTACCCGCCCGAGGGTATCCACCAATTCCATGAGTACGCCCGGGATGCCTAATTCGCTGGCGTCCATGATGCCGTTTCTATTTGCATCGAACCAGATCCTGTCGCCGATCACCGCAGTGGTGTTATCAGGTTGGCTGGCCGGAGTATAACTGAAATCCTGGTCAAGCACATTGGGCGTGCCGGAAGAAAGAGTAGCCGCGCTGAGGTTCTGGCTCGTGATACCGTTGCTGTCATACGTTTGCCGCAATTGTGACAAGGCGTTGTTGGTATCGTTGACCCACACGAGATATTTCGCGGAGGTGAGGTAGCCGTCGGCCGCGTCAGTGAGCGCTAGTCCACTGAATAGGTAAGCGCCGTTCGCAGCCGTTATCGTCGTGGCAATGATGGGCTCGCCCGCATCCCAAGTCCCGTTGCCATTGGTATCCTTGATCAAGGCCACTGTCACGTTAGGAAGTCCATATTCCCCCACATCGGCTGTAGCTGTGCCGCTGGCATTTGCGTCAAGCCACACGAAGTCACCGATGGTACCCAAGGCCGCCGTGGTCGGCTGGTAGCCGAAATCGGCGTTAAGGAAGACATCGCCAGGCCCAAGCACTATTGGAATAGTGCTTAGATTGTCGTTGCTCAGCGCGCTGGTTGCTCCAAAATGCTCAGGGTCGCCGGTTTGGCTGTAACCTCCACCCAGGATATCGTGACTGGCGGAGCTGCTGCCGATTACCTTTACCTGATAGGCACCGGCTGCCAGACCATCGAACCGGTAGTATCCTGTGGCGTCGGTGGTGGTGGTGGTTACGTTCACATCATCCGCGGTGCCGAATAAGCCATCCGTCCCGGCGGTGATGAGCTGCAACTGGACTCCGGCGATTCCGATTTCGTTGGGTGTTTGCTTCCCATCGCCATTGAGATCGAGCCAAACCCGGTCACCGATCATGCCGGTTCCGGTATTGCCATTTACATCCGCCGCAGGGTTGTAGTTATAGCCGAAATCGGCGGTAAGGTCAGCGCCGCTGTTGGTGGCTGGTACGAGGTACCCGTAGCCAGTGCTTTGATTCTGATTGCCAAAATCCCCGTTGGGCAACCTGCTGAGCGGGGTCTGGGTCACCCCGGTCGGTAGAGTAGTGGCATCAACTTTGACGTAATAGTCCTCCGCTTGAAGACGCTTGTTAGATGTGAGTTGCTTGAACAGGTAATGTCCCGTAGTATCGGTCCAGGTGCTTGCCACCACGCTGCCGGTGCCGTCATATAGATTCACCTTCACATTGGGAATGCCCGGTTCGCCGGGATCCTGATAGCCGTCCGAGTTCTCATCGATCCAAATGAAGTCGCCGATCGCCTTGCCGGGGTTGAGAGCGCCGACGCCGACTTTGTTAGGTTCGGCGGATAGATGGTTGAAACCGGTGGGATCGGCCGACCAGGCAAACGAGTTCCAGGCGATCGTTCCATCCGCCAGATCGAGTGGCGCGCGCATGGGGATGTAGAAGTTTAATGCCTGGCCAGGGGTGAGCACGACCGAGGCATCCCACACAATCTTGAACGAACGCACAGTCGTCGGATCTGCCGGCAGCGTGGTACTCCAGTTCGGTAAATTACCGGTAGTGGGACCTCCCACCTCGGATCGGTTAGGATTCGCCTGGGTCGAGTAGTAAACCGTGGCGTTATCCACCAGAATGGCTCCGGTCAGCTCCGGGGTCCAGGCGCTCAAGCGTGGCGAAGTATCGATCACGCCAACGTCACCAACAGAGGGCAAGATGTCTATCAGCAGCAGGTTGTTGAGATTCACGCTGCCGACGTTGGTGATATCGATATTGTAATTGATGCTGCCGCCAGCCACCGTCGCGCCGTAATCGGGGTATTTCGTATAGATCTTGTCGAGCACGCCCTTGACCCACTTGGTCGCGTCAACGGCAGCGCTGGTGCCCACGTTGAATGACGCTGTAGTGGACTGGGAGATAGAGTCGGTGGTGATTCCGTTGCCGTTGAGGTCAAGGGTGTCGAGCACTCCCGTGGGATAGTACATCTGTTGGTTGGCGGCCGCCGTCGCACTCGCGCCACTCAGGTTGGTATAATCGTTGGAGGTGGTGCCGGAGCGCACTTTGACGTTGAACGTCACGGTGGCCCGGGTGTTAGGTGCGAAGGACCCGGTGTATTGCCAACGCAGCAGGGTACGCGTGCCCGAGAAGTTGGGTATGATTGTTAGGACCGGGGTGGCAACTCCGGCGCTGTTATAGGTACCGGACGTGACGGCGGCGAAGGTTCCCGGGAGGTAATCCACTTGATCCGGCAGCAGGTCCGAGCCGACCGGGTTGACCATTGCGCCTTGAGAGGTGGCGTCGTTCCAGGTTTCCACCTGAAACGGAACGGTTCCCCCGGGGACATAGGAAAGACTCGGAACCGTCTTTATCGATTTAGGCGTAATTTTGATTGTGGTGAGAGTTACCGAGGCGCTGGCTGTCTGGGGGGTGATGGCTACCCCGCCAAAGGTCGCGCTCAGGGTGGCGCTGGAATTGGTAACGGTGCCATTGTCCGGGATAATGCTGCCGTTGCGTGCCGGGCTATTGACGATACCCGTTAGCTTGGGTTTGCTAGATTCGGTGACCGAAGCCGCGAAGTTGCCAGCTACAGTGCCGTAATTGATTTCCACATCCGTGACATAGACACCTGCCGATAGGCCGAGCGAACTCACGTTCAATGTGGTATTGGCTGCGAACGGACTGCCGGTCCAGGTGGTGTAGTTTGAATTGGCGGTGGTTTTGTAGCGGATGGCGATGAAATTGCCGGTGGGTGAGTTTGCATAACCCGTTCCGGTGTAAACTGACTGGAGTTCGAATGCACCCGGCAGGGTGTCGGTGATGGTGAAGTTATTGAGCGACAGGGTGGTGGGCGTGGTGGCTGCCACCGGATTTAATTGCCAATCGAACGGTTGGCCGAGTTGCTGGGTAGTCGGCGACGCGGCCTTTGTCAGGCTGGTGGTCAGCGTCGGCGTTTTCATGGTCACCGTCGCGCTGGACGATGATGCTTGGAGGGGAGTGCCGCTGAGGGTTGCAGTGACGGTGGCATTATTGGTGATGCTGGTAATCGGCGCCACTGTGGAGACTGTGCTGCCATCACGCGCAAATTTCTGCACGATACCAGTCAGGCTCGGCTGATTGGCCGCAGTACTGCTGGCCGCAAACGTAGTCCCCACTGTGCCGTAGTCGAATCGCACCGCTGTCACATAGACGCCATTCGCCAAGCCGAGAGCGCTCACCAGTCTCGTCGCGTCGGATGCGAGGGTGCCACCGGGCCAAACCACAAAACTCGGATTTGCTGTAGTGGTATAATAAACGGTCGGCGCGACGTAGCCAGTCCAACTTTGACCCGCATAGATAGATGTTAGCTCGAACTGGCTCGGCAGGGTATCGAGCATGGAGAAACTAGTTAGAGCCAGTGACGTCGTTTGCGGTCGTAATTGCCAGACAATCGGTTGTCCGAAATCATAACTGGCGGCCGAGGACGTCTTGGTGATACTGGTTCCGTTAGCCATGGTGGCCGTGGCGGTGGCGGTAGCCTGGGTGATTGCGGAACCGCCATAGTCTGCATTGAGCGTGATGTTGGAGTTAGTGACTGCCGTGCCCGACGTGACGGCCGAGGCATCGCGTGCCGGATTGTTCACCACGCCGGTGAATTTCGGTTTGTTTCCGGTGGTTCCCGAGGTTGCGAAGCCAGCCGGCACGGTGCCGAAGTTCATCTCCACGGCGGTCACATAAACCCCGGATCCCAGGCTCAGGGCGGTTACGGGCAACGCCGTGGAAGAGGCGGCGAATGGACTGCCAGTCCAGGTGGTCCAATTCGAATTGGCTGTGGTCTTATAGCGGATGTTGATGAAGTTGCCGCCCGGCGAATTGGCATAACCGGTGCCGGTGGTGATGGATTTGAGTTCGAACTGGGACGGTAGCGTGTCTGCCAGAATGAAGTTGTCCAGCGCCACCACTCCGGAGTTGGCGGGGCTTAGCCGCCAGTCGAATGACTCGCCGATTGCCGGTGCGGCCTTGCTCACAGTTTTGGACAGGCTCGAGGTGGCCTGGGTGGGATTCATAGTCACATTGACGCTGCCGGTCACCGTGGTGATCGGCGAGCCGTTGTAGATTCCATCCAAAGTGGCCGAGTTTGCGATAATATCACCCGAATTCACTGCCGAACTATCCCGTGCCGGGTTGGACACGATGCCCGTGATGCGTGGCTGGTTCGCCGCAGTGCTGTTGGCGGCAAAGCTGGCTGGCACGTTGCCGAAGTTATATTCGACCGCGGTCACATAGACGCCCACGCCCAAGCTTAGGGCCGAGACCGGCAGCGCGGTGTTACTTGCCGCAAACGGGCTGTTAGGCCAGGCCGTCCAACTCGAATTGGCCGTGGTCTTGTAGCGGATATTGATGAAATTGCCACCCGGTGAATTGGTATAAGTGATGCCCGGAATAATGGACACCAAGGTAAAATTGCTAGGCAGGGTATCCACCATGACCAGGTTGGAAATTGCGGTTGCGGGGCAAACCGGGCGCAAATAATAGCTGTAGGACTGGCCGATGGGTGGGGTGGCGCTGCTGGAGGTTTTCGTGAGCGTCGGTGCCGGCCCAGTCGAGTTGATGGTGGCCGTGGCGCTGGCCGTCACCGGTGTGATGGCCACTGAACCATAACTTGCCGTGAGGGTGGCGTTGGTATTGCTGACCGTGGTTCCCCCGGTTGGCGTCGAGCCATCCCGGGCGGGGTTGGTGACCACGCCGTTGAGGGCCGGTTTGCTTGCCGCCGTAGTTGACGCCTTGAAGCCGACCGGCACACTGCCGTAGTTGTACTCGACAGCGGTGACATATTCGCCAACTCCCAGACCCAATGCGCTCACAAGCTGAGTGGTGTTGGCCGCGAACGGACTGCCGGTCCATGTGGTCCAGCTTGAATTGACCGTCGTCTTGTAGCGGAGGTTGACGAAACTGCCACTCGGCGGGTTGGTGTAGCTGGTTCCGGTGAAAACCGATACCAGCGTGAAATTAGCCGGCAGAGTGTCCGTGACGGTGAAATTGTCAAATGGTGCCGTGCCGGTGCTAGCTGGGTTCAATTGCCAACTGAAGCTTTGGCCCACCCACGGCGTTGTGTTACTAGCCACTTTAGTAAATGTAGCGATTTTTGTGGTCGCGGGGATTGTGACCGTGTTGGTGGCTGTCAGCGGGGTGAGTGCCACGCTATTATAGCTGGCCGTGAGGGTCGCACTGTTCTGGCTGGTGGTGCCATCGGCGACGGTGCTGCTGTTGGGCGTGGGGTTGGCCACCACGCCAATCAACGCCGGACGATCCGTCGTGGTAGCCGAGGCCGCGAAACCCAGCGGTACGTCGCCGAAGTTATATTCCACCGCTGTTAGGTAAACTCCACCGCCTAAGCCCAATCCACTCACCGGCAGGGTGACGTTAGCCGCGAATGGGCCGCCGGTCCATGAGACATAGGTTGACGGACTGGCCGTGGTCTTGTAGCGGATATTGATGAAACTGCCACCGGGCGAATTCACATAGTTGTTGCCGGTGTAAACGGATTGGGCCGTGTAATTGCCCGGTAAGGTGTCTGTTAAAATAAAGCTGCTCAGCGGGGTATTGCCGGTGTTGACTGGATTCAACTGCCAGGTGAAGGCGGTACCGATGAAAGGTGTGTTTGAAGTGGATGCTTTCGTCAGAGTCATGGCCGGGGCCGGGGTGGCGATTGTCGCGGTGGCGGTGGCCGACACGCTCGGCAGTGCGAAGCCATTGTAACTGGCCGTGAGAGCCGCGTTGTTGACGCAGGTTCTGCCGCTGATTCCGTTTGGAACGGTGCTGCCGTCGCGGGCCGGATTGGTGATCACCCCTCTCAAATACGGGCGGTTGGCAGCACTCGCCGAAACCGCGAAGGTGCTGCTCACAGTGCCGTAGTTCAGTTTCACCGAAGTCACGTAAACCCCGCCGCTCAGGCTCAGGGCACTGACCGGCAGACTGGTGTTTTCTGCGAACGGACTGCCGGTCCATGTGTTGAACGTGCCCGGGTTGGCCGACGTTTCATAGAGGACGGTCATGAAACTCCCGCTCGGCGCATTCGTATATCCCGTGCCGGTGAACACCGACTGGAGCGTGAAATTGCCCGGTAGGGTGTCCGTGATGGTATAATTGTCCAACGACACTGCGGCGGTGGTGGCGGGATTGAGCTGCCAATCGAAAACCTGGCCGATCTTAGGCGTGGTATTGCTGGCCACCTTGCTGAGCGAGCGGGTGACCACCGGCAAGCTCAGCGTGGTATTGACGGTGGCCGGGCCGAGGTTTGTCAGGGAACCGCCCACGGGCGTGCCACTGGCGCTTGCCGCGTTCTGAACCACTTGGCCATCGGTGAATTCATTGGCCGGATATCGGATAGTCACGGTTTTGCTAGCTGCGGGCTGGGTTCCCACACTGGAAAGCGTGCCGAGGGACCACGTCAATGTCACCGGATTTCCTGTTGCTCCAGTCCCGGTCACGGTCGCTCCTGCCGCATCGAGCACATCGGCGGGCAGCACGCCGACTGGCAAGGAATCCACCAGGGTGGCGTTTTGCAGATCCAACTGACCGATGGTCGTGGCGCTGGATGCCAGCGAAACGGTGTAGGTCACGCCTGTCGGTCCAAGCGTCGCGGTGGTGGCACCGGTTTTGCTCACTGCCCATGTTGAGGAGGCGGACGAAGTGGTGGAAACCGACGATGAGACCGTCGTGGGGGTGGTATCACTGCCGCCGATGGTGGCCGTGTTGGAGGACACCGTACCACTCGCCGTCACCCCTGCTTTATAGCGCACAAACACCGGCACAATCCCCGCACTGCCAGATGGCAGAGGGTTGATGAAGTTCAAGGTGATCGTACCAGTACTGCCTACCGCAGGCGTGGTGTAGGTCGCCACGTGCGTCGTGGGCGTTAGACTTACGAACTCAATATCCGTAGGCAGCACATCGGTAATGACCACATTATGCGCGGACCCTGTCGTCGAGCTGCAAGTGTAGCTCAGGTCGTATTTGAAAGTCTGCCCCGAGGGCTGCGGACTGGTGGCGTTGGTCGTTTTGGTGATGCCGACCGAGGTGGCTGCTTGAGCGCTGGATTGGACCACTGCCACGCTGCCGCAGGCGAGGAGCATAGTGAGGCTCGAACATGCAGCACGGAGCCGGTTCCAAGGCAGCGACGGCATCAGCGAGAGCGCCACAAGGTGCCCTATACGGCGCAGCGACTGCCAAGTGCATTGAATAAGCTCAACGGGCTTCTTTGTTTTCATGTAGCGGAGGTAGAATAATG
>JBAXOP010000106.1:0-15831 GCA_037133195.1 Verrucomicrobiota bacterium
AGCAAGAGTATCCAGAACAATAGCCGGTTCGCCTGCACCCTCGCGTCGCCGGTGACCGCACTGGTGGTGCGCGTCATCGGGCGGCCTGCTTGTGGTGATAATCCGGAGCAGTCATTTTCGTCCAGCGCTGGATTATCGGTTTACCGCTCGCCGCTCGCCGGCGGGGTCAATGCCCTGACATCGTCGCCCAATCCGGCCGACAGCCCGCTCTCGCCGCTGGAATCCAAACTCAAGATGGCAGTCCAGACGATCCCGGGACCGAATCAGGACAATGCATCGATCACCCGTTGGCTCGCGGACATGAAAAAGTGGCGCGAACTGAAATTGGCTGACATCAAGTATTACGGTACCGAATATGACCGGCCGGAACTCCAGTGGTGCCATAGCGCGTTTGTCCAGCCGCAGATGATGGTCGAGGATCGCTATTTCTATGATCCGGTGGCTGGCAAATACACGGTGGACCGTTATCTGGATGATCTGGAAATACGCTACGGCGGCATCGATGCAGTGCTGATCTGGCATGTCTATCCAAATATCGGCATCGACAACCGGAATCCATTTGACCAACTCCGCGCGTTGCCGGGCGGTCTTCCGGCCTTGAAGCAGATGGTGGCCGACTTCCATCGGCGCGGCGTGCATGTGCTTTTTCCCACGATGCCGTGGTGGACAAATGGCGTGCGCGACGAAGGGGTTACGATTCCGACGGCGATTGCGCGTGACATGAAATCCATCGGTGCCGACGGCGTCAACGGCGATACGATGCAAAGTATGGGGAAAGACTACACGTTCCGGACCGAATCGGATAAGAGTGGCAACATTCTGGCCTTCGAGCCGGAAGGCGCGGTGGCACCCGGGGAGAAGGAATTGCCATGGATCAATATGGGGTGGGGGTATTGGGGAACGCCAGCCAAGAATACGTTTGCCAAGGACTATTTTATCCCTCCCGTTAGCAAATATAAATGGTTAGAGTCCAGGCACATGGTCAACATCTGTGATCGCTGGGCCCGGGACCGCAACCAGGATTTGCAGAGCGCGTTCTTCAACGGCACCGGCTACGAATCTTGGGAAAGCGTCTGGTGCATCTGGAATGGGTTCACCCACCGGGATGGAGAAACCCTGCGCCGGACCGCCACCATCGAGCGCGCCTATCCGGACCTGCTCATTAGCCGCGATTGGGAACCTCACACGCCCACATTGCAAAAAGGGATTTTTGCCAGTCGCTTCCCCGGTGCGCATGCAACGCTCTGGACCCTCATCAACCGTTTTCCCTATCAGATTGAAGGCCCGCAGCTGCGCGTGCCGGCAAGCCCCGGCGTCCGCTATTTCGACCTCTGGCATGGCGTGGAGCTGAAGCCCGTGCAGGAGGGCGAGGAGCTGATTTTAAGTTTCGAGATGGAAGGATATGGTTTCGGATCCGTGCTGGCCGTAAGTGGCGCAGCGGATCCGAAATTGACCGCCCTGCTCGACAAGATGCACACCTACTCGGCCAAGCGTCTGGCTGATTTCTCCGGCGAATGGAAATTCCTGCCTCAGGAACAGGTGGCCATCGCCGCCACCGCGCCCGCCAAAACGGCGCCGGCGGGCATGACCCGGATCCCCGGAGGCACCTTCCATTTCAAGGTCGAGGGCATCGAAATCGAGGGCTTCAACTCGATTGGAACCGATGTGCAGTACCCGTGGGAAGATTCGCCGCGCCGCTACCATAGCCACCCGGTCACGCTGAAATCCTACTTCATCGACACCTACCCGGTGACCAACGAAGAGTTCAAGAAATTCGTCGATGCGGCAAATTATCATCCGCGCGATGATGGCAATTTCTTGAAAGACTGGAAGAACGGCACCTATCCGGAAGGCTGGGGCAGAAAACCTGTTACCTGGGTTTCACAGGAAGATGCCCGGGCGTATGCCGCCTGGGCGGGCAAACGCCTGCCGCATGAAACCGAGTGGCAATATGCCGCGCAGGGCAACGACGGACGCCTCTATCCGTGGGGCAACACGCCAAACGCCGAGGCGATTCCCCCGGAGTGTAAGGATAAAAACGTCCTGAGGCCGCCGACTGATGTGGATGACTTCCCCAAGGGTGCCAGTCCGTTTGGCGTCATGGACATGGTGGGCAATGTCTGGCAGTGGACGGATGAATACCTCGACGAGCATTCACGCGGCGGAATCCTCCGCGGCGGCAGCTACTTTAAACCACAAGGATCGATCTGGTTTTTCCCCAACAAGATCGAGTTGAACACCCACGGCAAGCTGCTGCTCATGGCCCCCAGCAGGGACCGCGCCGCCACCCTGGGTTTCCGCTGCGTGGTGGATGCGGCGGAATAGGGGGGCAGGGTTTTTATCACGAAACAGACAGAAAGTACGGAAAATACTGATGGAAAAATATGTATCCACAATTCTTCTTATAACGGCGCTGTCCCTCAGCACCTCTGCGGCCATCACTCCGCTGCCCTACGTCGTGCCGTCGGTGGTGGAGGATCGCCAGGAGGCGCAGGTCCCCGACCGCGTGCAGCTCAGCGGCATGCTCGGTGCCCGCATCCAGGCCAATACCTATACGCGTCTGTTGGAGACGGTGGATGTGGACCGACTGCTGGAGGGGTACCGCGAGCGCCCCGGCTGCATGACCTGGGATGGAGAGCACATCGGCAAATACCTACATGCCGCCAGCATGGCTTGGGCCAACAGCGGTGACGAAAAACTGCGCGCCAAAATTGCGAGCGCGGTGACGGAACTCATAAAATGCCAGGAAGCAGACGGCTACCTGGGGACCTACCTGCCGGAAAACCTGCCCTCTGTTCCCGAAAGTTTGCCTGCAGTTTCCGAAAGCCAATCCCGCATGGGTAATGTGAAAGGCTCGCTGATCCAAGGCAAGCTGATCAGCACCTACACCGGTACCAAGCAGGAGCAGGATTGGTACGCCGTGACGTTGGCTCAAGCGTCCACCGTGGGCTGGGTGGTCTTTACTCACGGAGCATGCTGGCCTAACGGCGGATGGTTCGATGCATCTAAAGGGAAACCGCAGGTTCAAGTTCAGGCTGTGAAGGACGGCCCCTGGACTACGGTCGGCGAGCTCGCGGATTACCCCGCCACGACCGCCACCGATAACAAGAATATCACCAGCAAGACCGGCTATTCCTGCACTCTCGCCAAGTCGGTGAAGGCGCTCAGCGTGCGCGTCATCGGCCGGCCCGCTTGTGGTGATAATCAAAACGGGTCGTTTTCGTCCAGTGCCGGACTGTCGGTTTATACCTCACCCATGGAGGGCGGGGCCAAAGCCCTGACTCAGGTACAGCTCGCGGGCAAGACCCCGAAACGCTGGACGGAGTGGGATGTGTGGTCGCACAAATACAACCTGCTCGGCCTCCTGACTTGGGTACGCCTGAGCGGTGACCCATCGGCCATGAACTGCTGCCGAAAGATGGGCGACCTGTTGTGCAACACGTTTGGCAACGAGCCCGGCAAACGCGATTTCATGAAGCAAGCGCCTTTTGAGGGTCAGGTTACCGTGTTGGAGCCCATGATCATGCTCTATCGCATGACCGGTGAACCGCGTTACAAGGACTTCTGCCAGTATCTCATGAAATGTAAGGCCGCAAAACCCCGTTCTTTCGTGGCGACCCTGCTGGAGAAGAAACGTGTCGACCAAGTTTACGCCACCCATGCATACACGCAACTGTCGTTTGTCAATGGCCTTCTCGAGTGGTATCGGATTTCCGGTGACAAGGACTTGTTGACCGCCGCTGTAAATGCTTGGGAGGACATCACGGCCAAACGTCTTTATATCACAGGTGCCATCAGCTACCGAGAGACTTTCCATGACGACTTCGATTTGCCAAATAACAACCACGTGGGCGAAACCTGCGCTACCGTCACTTGGCTACAGTTTAACGAACAACTGCTACGTCTCACCGGAGATGCACGTTATGCACAAGAGATAGAACGCACCGCCTACAATCAGTTGTGCAGTGCCCAAAGCCCGGATGGAAAAGCCTGGACTTATTATGTAGGGCTTGTGGGTACCAAGCCTTATTCTACTAATTTTACCGGCTGTTGCTGTTTGTCGAGTGGTCCACGCGGTCCCGTAAGCCTACCTACCTGTGCTTTGACTACCGATCTCGATGGGGTGGTGGTCAATCTCTATGATGAAAGCCATGCTCACTTACGCCTACAGGACGGGAACAATGTGGATATAACACTCGCCACCCGCTTTCCGGCTGGGGAGAAAATTGACATAAACATCAATCCAAAGAAACCGGTTACTTTCGCGGTTAAATTGCGCATTCCCAGCTGGTGCTCCAACGCAACACTCAAACTTGGTGAGCAGACCCTGCCCATGACAGTCGGTACTGATGGCTATGTGGCGGTACTCCGCAACTGGAAAGCGGGTGACAGACTCAATCTGGTGTTGCCTCCTACTGCCAGGATAGTAGCTGGTGATCATAACAACTTGGGTCGCGCGGCTATTTGCTATGGCCCGCTGGTGCTGGCAACAGATGCAGCACTGAATCCAGAAGGTGAACAACTACAGCTGAACAGTACTGACATTAATTCGCTTGCCATTACGCCAGAGCCGGCCTCGGGTATATTCCACGACTGGGCCAACGCTCAGGTATTCCGCATCTCCAGTATGGGTAATAGCGCATTGCTTGCACCTATCGCCACAGCTGGTTCGGACCCCAAGAGCACCTGCTACAGGGTGTGGTTGCCTTTTCCCTCTCAACCCGGGGCAAACCTGACCGTGGGCGGCACGGAAAGTGTTTCCCGCACTCGCACGCCACCTGGGGCACACGTCGATTCCCGTGCCGGCGGATGGGGGTCGATCATCGATGGCGGAGAGGTGCTGACCTATAACAATACCAAGCAGGATCAGGACTGGTATGCGGTGACGCTGGCCAAGCCCGCCACCGTGGGCCGGGTGGTTTTCTTACACAGCTGGGCCTTCCCCAGTGGCGGTTGGTTCGATACCTCGGCGGGAAAACCCCAAGTGCAGGTGCAAACCGAGCAGGACGGTCCCTGGACTACGGTCGGTGAATTAAAGAGCTATCCCGCCACCACCGCTACAGAAGCGAAGGTCCTTGGACCACACAGTTCGGGAACGCGCTACACCTGCACCCTCGCCACACCGGTGACGGCGCTGGCGGTGCGCGTGATCGGCAAACCGGCATGCGGCAATGACCCGAAGCAGTCGTTCTCCTCCTGCATGGGCATGGAAGTCTACGAGCGGTAAATTTAAATGATCAAAAACAGCAAAGGCATCAAAAATACAATATGAAATACCACTTCACACTCCTCGCCGCCCTGCTGCTGGCGCCGTTGGCAGTGCTGCACGCTGCTGAAAAAATAAGTAACAAACCCAATATCGTCTTCATCCTCGCTGATGACTTGGGGTGGAGTGATACGTCTCTATATGGGACGACGAAATTCCTTGAAACGCCGAACATCGATCTTTTGGCCAAACGAGGGATGACGTTCACGAATGCCTACGCGGCGAATCCGCTCTGTTCCCCCACAAGAGCGAGCATCTTGACCGGTCACTATCCAGCAAGGATCGGCATTACTAGTCCCGTTTGCGCTGAACCGGCCGTGCGCCTTGAAGCCAAGCTGGTGGAAAAGGCCGCGCCGTTTCAGCCAGCCCTGCAAGTAGCAAGCGCATCACGACTCAAGACCGAGTATTACACCCTAGCCGAAGCCTTGCACGATGCCGGCTATACAACCGGGCATTTTGGCAAATGGCACCTGGGCCAGGAGCCGTACAGTCCACTTGAGCAGGGCTTCGACGTGGATGTGCCGCATTATTCTGGTCCTGGACCAGCCGGTACAAATGTAGCACCCTGGCATTTTCCGGCGAAATTAAATTTCACGGGTAAGCCAGGCGAACACATCGAAGACCGAATGGCGAACGAGGCGATAAAATTTATCCGGGCGAACAAGGACAAATCATTCTTCCTCAACTACTGGGCGTTTTCTGTGCACGCCCCGTTTGACGCGAAAGCTGACCTCATCAAGAAATACGCGACCAAGGCAGACCCGAATGACCCACAGCGGTGCCCTGTCTATGGTGCTATGGTGCAGACCTTCGATGAAAATGTCGGGCAGTTGCTCAGCGTGCTCGATGAATTGAAGCTCACAGACAACACGATTATCGTTTTCTTTTCTGACAACGGGGGGAATATGTATGATCGTGTTGACGGCATCCGGGGGACTATGTATGATATGTATGATCGTGTTAACGGCATCCCCCCTACGAGCAATGCGCCGCTGCGTGGTGGCAAAGCGACAATATATGAAGGGGGTACGCGCGTGCCGTGTGTTGTGGTCTGGCCCTCCAAGGTGAAGCCGGGCTCTCGCAGCAATGCGTTCCTGTCGAGCGTCGATTGGTATCCCACTCTACTCGACATGACCGGAGTAACGCCTAAAGAGACCGTGAAATTCGATGGCGTGAGCCAGCAGCCGGCCTTGCTAGGTTTAGGCACCCCACGCGACACGTTGTTTTGTTGTTTTCCGCATTACGCCCCGGCAACCGGCGCGGTTCCATCGGTGTGGGTCCGGCGCGGCGACTGGAAGCTCATTCGTTTCTTCTGCGACGGACCCGAGCAAACCGACCGCTTTGAACTTTATAATCTGAAAAATGACATTGGCGAGACGAAGAACTTGGCGGCCGAGCATCCGGACATGGTCAAAGAGTTCGACGCCCTGATCTCTCAGCACTTGAAAGACATCAATGCCGTGATTCCCGTGAAAAACCTGGTTTATGATTCAACCGCGAAGGCTCCAGAACCTGGGAAGAAACCGCAAAAGGCTAAAGCGCCCGTCGACAACAAGACGAGCGGCGGGAAAGACGTCCGGCAGCAAATCGAAAAAGCCAGCGACGCGGTGTAGGCAATATCAAATATATACACCGATAAATAACATGAGACCTACACTCCTCTCCATCGCCACTCTGCTGCTGGCACCGCTCGCCGCGCTTTACGCCGCGGATACCGGCGCCAAACCTAACGTCATCATTGTCTTGGTCGACGATGCCGGTTATGGTGACTACTCATGCCACGGCAACCCGGTCGTGAAGACGCCTAATGTGGACAAGCTTCACGATGAAAGCGTGCGGTTTTCCGACTTCCACGTGACTCCATATTGCACTCCCACCCGCTCACAACTGATGACCGGCGTGGATGATTTCCGCAACGGTGCGAGCGTTGTCGTAGGCTCCCGGATGTTGCTCCGCCCCGACTTGCCGACGGCGGCCAATCTATTTGCCGCCAACGGCTATCGCACCGGGCAGTTCGGAAAATGGCATCTGGGCGACAACTATCCCTTCCGCCCTCAGGACCGCGGCTTTCAGGATGTGCTCTATTTCAACTCGGCGTTTGTCGGCGAGTCTGACGACACCTGGTGCAACGATTATGTCGATCCGTGGCTCCGCCACGCCGACGGCAAGCCGGTCCAGTTCAAGGGTTACGTGAACGACATCCTGTTCACCGAAGCCATGACGTGGATGGAGCAGCGGCGTAAAGGCGGCGAGCCGTTCTTCTGCTATCTGCCGTTGAACCTGATCCATACTCCGCTGGTTGTGCCTGAAAAATATTGCGAGCCCTACAAGGACCAGACACCGAAGCACCGGCAAATCCTCGGCATGCTGGCCAATGTGGATGAGAATATGGGGCGACTGGATGCTTTCCTCCGCCAGTCAGGTCTGCGTGACAACACGATCCTGATGTTTCTCAATGATAACGGCAGCGCCCACATGTGGGACCTCTACAACGCCGGGATGCGCGGGAGCAAGGGGTCACCTTGGGAGGGCGGCCATCGCTCACCATTGTTTGTCCGTTGGCCATCCGGCGGACTTCGGCCGCCGGGCGAAGTGGCCGGCCTGGCTGAGGTGCAGGATCTGGTACCGACGCTGATCGGGCTGTGCGGCCTGAAGCAAACGCTTGGGGCCAAGTTTGACGGCATCAACCTCGCGCCAGTGCTGCACAATGCCGGGCAGGAGCCGCCTGACCGGATATTGGTTGTTCAGCACGGCTACCCTCAGAAAGCCGCCCCGGGCATCGATCCCGCGCAAAAACCGTATGCCGTCATGTGGGGCCGCTGGCGTCTGGTGGAAAGCGCATTATATGACCTTGCCACCGACCCGGGCCAGCAGAAGGACCTGAGCGCCAAACAACCGGAGATCGCCGCGAAGCTGCGCACAGCCTATGCGCAATGGTGGAAAGACGTGGAGCCATGGACGACCAAGCGCAGTGCCATCATCGTCGGCGACGACCATGAGAATCCATCCACGCTGGTGCCATCGACGCAATACAATCAGAAAGGTCTCTCTCCTGACTGGGTGCGCAAAGGCACCTACACGATGGATCAATGGTTCATCCAAGTGGCGCGCGACGGTAACTACGAAATCGCTCTCCGCCGGTGGCCGGAGGAGGCGAATACCGCCATCGGTGGCACGGTGCCCGCCTGGGACTCCGTACTCGGTCACTACCCGCTTCCCGCCGGCAAGGCATTTCCTATTGTAAGGGTGCGGCTGACCGTTGGCGAATTCAAGGGCGAAAAAGAAGTGGCTCGGACCGATACGGTTGCCGTGTTCAACGTCTCCCTCAAGCAAGGGCAGACCATGCTGCGCGGCACCTTCCTCGACGATCAGGGAAAGGAAATCTGCGGTGCCTATTACGTCAGCGTCCGCCGGGTTGATCGCGTTCCATAAAAGAGAAGTAATCATGAAACACAATTTCACACTCATCACGATCCTGCTGCTGACTCCCTTGGCCGCGCTACCCGCCGCTGAAAAGAACAACGACAAGCCCAATATCATCGTCATTTTGACGGATGATCTAGGCTATGCCGACTTGTCTTGCCAACACCAAGTGCCCGATATCAAGACGCCGAACATCGATGCGCTCGCCGGACGCGGCGTGCGCCTGACGGCCGGTTACGTCACCGCTCCGCAGTGCAGTCCCTCGCGCGCCGGTTTGATCAGCGGCCGCTATCAACAGAAGTTCGGCCTCGACACCATCCCCGATGATCCGATGCCGCTGGATGAACAGACGATTCCCAAACGACTGAAAAAGGCGGGCTATGTCAGTGGCATGGTTGGCAAGTGGCATCTCGATCCAAACCGCTTATCCGTCAAGTGGGCACGCAAGAATTTACCCGAACACAAGCTTGGCAAGGATGGCGAGGTGGAGATTCCCGGACCATATATTCGCCAGTATTCCGCGCTGGGGCAGGGGTTCGACGAATGTTTCCAAGGCGAGATGCACCAGTACTTTGCCACGTTCGACTGCGATGGCAACACCCTCGATCCGCACGGCACGATGGTTCAGCAATCCGGTTATCGGCTAGATACGCAGACCGCCGCCGCACTGGCGTTTCTCAAGCGCCACCACGACCAGCCGTTTTTCCTCTATCTGGCGTATTTCGGCCCGCACGTCCCGCTCGAGGCCACCGAGAAATATCTGGCGCGCTTTCCCGGCAAGATGCCCGAACGCCGACGCCACGCGCTGGCAATGCTTTCGGCGATTGATGACGGGGTCGGGCAGATTACAGCCGCGCTCAAGCAATATGGCATCGGTGACAATACTCTTATATTTTTCACGTCCGACAACGGAGCGCCGTTGGGTGCCGCCCAAGGGCAACCCATGGCGGATGTGTTGCCGGTGAACAAGCCAGGCCCGGCATGGGATGGCTCACTCAATAATCCCTGGGTCGGCGAGAAAGGGATGCTGGCCGAGGGGGGCCTGCGCGTGCCGTTCGTCATGTGCTGGCCGGGACGCTTGCCAGTTGGCAAGGTTTACGATCAACCGGTCAGCACTCTCGATATCGCCGCCACCGCAGTGGCTCTAGCGGGTTTGCCGTCAGATGATCGGCTCGACGGGGTGAATCTTATCCCGCACCTGACCGGCGATGATAAGCGACCGCCACACGCCACGCTGTACTGGCGTTTCTGGAACCAGTCGGCGCTGCGCTGTGGCCGCTGGAAATATATCCAGGCTGGCAACGCGGCGCAATTCCTCTTCGATGTGACCAGTGATGAACACGAAAATCATAATCTCATCACCGCCCATCCCGATATCGCCCGAAACCTTGCGGCCATACTTTCCGATTGGACCAAGGGACTCGTGCCACCGGGCGATCCCGACCGTTTGCTCAATGCGCAGGAGAAAAAATGGTATTCCTATTATCTAGGTCTGCCCGACTGAAGTCATCGGCAGATGAACACAACAACTCATCTTCCAATCTATCGAATCATGCCCCGCCACTTCACCTACCTTCTGCTCATTCCTTTTCTGACTTCGCTGGCCGCTGCCGAAGGCGCTGGCGACGTGTACGCCGACACCTGGGTGGGTACCGATGCGCTTGGCCGCAGCCTGCCCACCTATGCGGAGGTGGGGCCGCCCCGGGCTAACCGCCAGGTGGGGTTATTCTATTTCCTGTGGGTCAACCAAGGCGTTACCAACAAGCACAATGCCCCGGTTTACGACAATACCCGTCTTCTCGCCGAGAATCCCACTCTTCCAAAATATGGACCAGTCGGGGCCTTCCATTTCTGGGGGGAACCGGAACTGGGTTACTATTCCATCGAGGATCCTTTCGTTCTCACCCGGCACCGCTCCATGCTGACCGCTGCGGGCATCGACACGCTCATTTTCGATCAAACCAACACCGTCATCTATCCCGATGAGATGCAGGCGGTGTGCGAAATCCTCGACCAGGGCAGGCTCCAGGGGTTGCCGGTGCCGAAAATCGCCGCAATGCATCATACACGCCCTGACGTTTCTGTACCCTTGCTCTATCAGGCGCTCTACGAGCCCGGGAAATATCAGAAATTGTGGTTCACCTGGCTGGGCAAGCCGCTGTTGCTGAGCCCGACGGAAAAACTAACCAATGATATGAAAGACTATTTCACCGTCCGTCATACCTGGGCCTTTACCGACAATCCCAAGGGCTGGTTCGGCGACGGACATGACAAATGGACCTGGGTGGACTGGATTCCCCAACAGCCTGGCTGGCATGAGACCCCGGACAAACCCGAGGAGATTTCAGTTTGCATCGCACCGCACCCGCTTGATGGCAAGGGGCGAAGCACCAGCGGCGGTAAGAAACTCCCACCGTTGCCACCCGGCCATGAACGACCAGGCGAAGGCGTTTACGCCGGCGAACAGTGGAAACGCGCGCTGGAGGTGGCCCCCCCGTTCCTGCTAGTCACCGGTTGGAACGAGTGGATCGCACAGCGCTTCCTCTATGGCAAAACAGCCAAACCCAATTGGTGCGGCTACAAACGGCTGGTAGATGGTGATTCCTTTTTCGTCGATCAATACACCCAGGAATTCAGCCGCGATGCCGAACCCATGAAGGACGGCCACGGTGATGACTATTATTTTCAACTTGTTGCCAATGTTAGACGTTACAAAGGCGTTCGTCCGCCGGTGGTGCCGGTGGCCAAATCCGTTGCCATAGACGGATCATTCACCGACTGGCAGGGGGTGCTGCCGGAATACCGGGATTTCGTGGGCGATACGCTGCACCGTAATCATCACGGCTGGAATAAGTCCCTGATCTATACCGACACCACCGGCCGCAATGATATTGTCCGCGCCCAGGTTTCACCCAACGCGACCACCGTCGCCTTCCGCGTATCCTGCGCGGCGGATCTGACCCCGGCCACCGATCCGCACTGGATGCAGTTGTTCCTTGATGTGGACCAGAACCACCAGACCGGCTGGAACGGCTACGATGTGATGGTAAACCGCAGCGTGCCGACTGCCAAAGGTTTGGCAATCCACCGCTTCAAAGACGGGAAATGGATAGAGGTGGGGCGGGCGCGCTATTCGGTCAAGGGTCCCGACCTGGAACTGGCCCTGCCCCGCGCCCTGTTCGGGTCCGCAGCTCAGATCCGGGTGGATTTCAAATGGGCGGACAACCTCCAGATGGATGACGATATCATAGAATTCTCCCTCCACGGCGACAGCGCTCCAGATCGCCGGTTCAACTACCGATACGACCAGACGATCACCGCGGCGACGATCAAGACCTGGACCGTTGAAGCGGCGAAAGAAGAAAAGAAATAGAGAAATGGATCACACTATGAAAAAATGGATGTCGGCATTTCTGTTCATGATGACGCTAGTGCTCAGCGCCATCGCTGCCGCCCCACCTCTGGCGACAGGCGGTGCCATGGCCAAGGAGCCCATGGTGATTTTGCAAGGAGATACACCCACTGAATCCGGGGTTCACGGGAAAGGAAATGTGTATGCGCCCGAGGTCTGCGTTACGGACGGGCACTGGCGGATGTGGTATGGCGGTCAGGGCAAGGATGGCCACGACCGCATCCACCTCGCAGAATCGCGCGATGGCCGGGCCTGGGAGAAACGCGGCGTGGTGCTGGAGGACAAGGATGCCAATCACGTCAACGACCCGTCCGTGGTCCGCGTCGGCAATGAGTGGTGGATATACTACACCCGTGCGGCCACGGACGTCCTCGATGAGATCGCTCTGGCCGTCTCTCGCGACGGGGTGGTTTGGGAAAAGCGGGGAATCGTCCTGCGGCCCGGCGCGCCGGGCACGTGGGATGCCCTGCTGGTCGGAAGGCCGTCAGTGTTGAAGGATAATGGTCGCTTCAAAATGTGGTATGACGGCCGCGCCGATCTTCCGCCCGACGCCCCGGTTGCCGGCGCGCCGAAGTCGCCCACCTCCCGGCGCAGTGTGGGATACGCGGAATCCGCGGATGGGGTCCATTGGCAAAGGCATGGCCGTGAGCCGGTCTTTCAGGATGGTGCCGGGGCCGTTCATGTGACGCATGTCGGTGAGCGCTATCTGATGGTTTACGAATCGCACCAGGGAACCCAAATCGCGGTGAGCGCGGAGGGTCTGCGCTGGACGGCGCGGGGGTTTCTCGTGCGGAACTCCGGGACGCCGTTAGACGTCCACGGGCAGGTGACCCCGTTCCTGTGGAGCGACGCGACAGGCCGTCAGGCGCGGTTGTTCTTTGGTGGCGCGCGCGAAGCTGGTTGGGATTGCAACCTGATGGGTTCCCTGTCAATACCACCCGAAATTCTCATCACCTTGCAACCATGAAAAAATATACTTTGTCAATCATCATCGTGACCGGCCTGGCGCTCAGCGCGCAGGCGGCAGACGAATCCGAGTCCCGCAAATTCCCGTTAGAAGGGAAGTGGAAACATACGACCTCGGACAGTGCCCAGTATCGCGATGCGGGCTTTGATGATAAGGACTGGGCTGTAGCGGATGTCGACTGCTTGCGTGGTTGCCCGATAGGGCCTTCGCCCACCGACACCCGTTGGTACAGGACCCGCTTTTTGATCCCGGATTCATTCAAGTCACTCGCTGCAATAACCGGAACCCTGACCGTGAATTTCCCTGATATAATGGGTCAGGATGTCTGCTACGTGAATGGCAGGGAAATCGGTAAAACCGAGGAGGATACAGGGGCGGCTCGGTTCTATCTGATCCATGAGTCGGATCTGCATTTTGACAAGGCAAATTGCCTGGCAGTCCGCGTTCACCACAACCCCTGGGCGGGATTCAAGCCAGTTCCCGTATTGACCGAGACGCTTCCCGCCAACTTCCTGGAAGTGTCCGTCGGCAAGGAGTTGACTAACAGATTTTCTCCAAAAGACAAGACTGAGAATTATGCATTGCGGGTCGATAACAAGTTGGACAAACCCCAATCGGCAACCGTGATTGCCAGTTTCCAGGATGGCACGGGCCGGGAGTTGTATGCTGCGCGAAAAGAAGCGGTATTGAATACCGGTAAAAACACGTTCGATTTTGAATACAAGGCGGATGTGGACATGTTAAAGATTGTTTATACAATCAAAGTCGCCGGGTTTGATTCAGATCCATCGGTTCTGAACGCGGTTTACGGATATCAGGATCTTGTGTATCACCCGGAAAATCCGGTTGTTGCTCCGATTCCCAAGGATCGCTTTCTAACGCCTGCCTTTGACGAGCACCTCATCGCCGGATGGTTGGGCAGCCGGTTGGATGCCAATATCAACCTGCGGCTTAAACATGTCGAAGAACAAAAGTTGTTGTCCGGGTTTGAGAACCGGCCCGGAAAGCAACCCTACATCGGCGAACACATCGGGAAATTCCTCGAAGCGGCGTGCAACAGTTATCAATACTCACACGATCCGGAACTCAAGGTGTTGATCGACCGGATGGCGCAGCAACTGATTGCCTGCCAATTGAGTGATGGCTATCTGGGCACCTATTCGCCCAGCAAGTATTGGACCCGCTGGGACGGATGGACGCACAAGTATGGCTTGATCGGCCTGTTGAGTTATTACCGGATCTCCGGGTGCAAACCTGCGCTTGAGGCTGCAGAGAAAATTGGGGGCTTGATGAGTTCAACATTTGGTACCAACCCGGGTCAAAAAGATATCATTATGGAAGCCGACGGCAAAACTGTCGGCACGATGGACGGCATGGCGACAACCAGCATCCTCGATCCCATGGTTGATTTGTACCGTTATTCCGGCAAGCCTCGGTATCTGGACTTTTGCAAATATATCGTCCGCAGCTTCGACCAAGCCAATGGCCCCAAGATCATCTCATCGCTCAATGCGCTGGGCAGGGTGGATAAAACCGCGAATGGGAAGGCATATGAAATGCTTTCCATCCTCACCGGCCTGGTCAAACTTCACAAAGTGACCGGCGACGAAACCTATCTGAAGCCGGCCTTGATCGCTTGGCGGGATGTTAGGGAAAACCGTCTCTATATTACCGGGTCTTCCAGTTCACACGAGTATTTCAAGGGTGATCACGAATTGCCCGCCGGAGAGGATGCCAACATGGCCGAGGGCTGTGTCACCACGACCTGGATACAACTGAACTACCAGTTGTTCACGCTGCTTGGTAAAATCGAGTTTCTGGACGAATTGGAACGCGCGGTCTACAACCACCTGTTGGGTGCCGAAAACCCGCGCAACGGTGATGTCAGCTACTACACCCCGTTGATGGGCAAAAAACCGTTCAAGGACATCATTTGCTGCTGCATGTCGAGTATTCCGCGGGGCATCGCTATGATTCCCCTGTTTGCAGATGGCACCATAGAGAACAACCCTGCCATTCTCTTCTATCAGCCCGGGGTTTTCAGGACCACGGTGGGTAAAACCGCCGTTGCCTTCAAAACGGAAACCCGCTTTCCCGAGGATGGGCAGGTCTCCATCACTGTGGATCCCGCCACGGAAACCCGGTTTGCACTTCAATTGCGCATTCCTTATTGGGCTACGGACTTCGCCGTTTCAGTGAACGACGTGAAACAAACCGTCCATGCGGCTGAAATGGCGACCATTGACCGGCTCTGGAAATCAGGTGACAAGATTGATGTGAGTTTTGCCATGCCGACCCGGATTTTTGATGGCGGGAAAAGCTATCCGGGACATGTGGCGCTCAAACGCGGGCCGCAGGTGCTTGTCTTCGACCAAGCGCTCAATACCGTCGATGCGGCAAAGGTTTCAATAGCGACAGGGCCCGTCCAACTTAAGGAAGTGGCAGGTTCGCTTCCTCAGGGATGGAGCGGATCACAAGCCTATCAAGTGGATGCCATGGCGGATGGCGCTCCGTCCCAAATCGTGCTGGTGCCCTATTGCGACGCCAGCCAATCCGGCGGCGTGGTAACCACCTGGTTGAAGAAACACCAAGAAGAATGACACCCATGATGACCCGACCGAAACTTCTCACACTCGTCACTCTCACCCTGTTGGCGGGCTGGTGGTCTGAGTTAGAGACTGGCTTGGCGGCCGAGGCACCAGCCGGGTTCCCGGCAGTTGTCGATCTGCCCGCACAGGCGGGATTGCCAGATCCGCTCATCGG
>JBAXOP010000107.1:0-15801 GCA_037133195.1 Verrucomicrobiota bacterium
ACCCTTCCCACCACCACCAAATCCACTACCACCACTACCATCCCCCTCCTCGGTACCATCACCACCGGTGCGATTACGGTCAGTGGCGGTGGACTGTTTCTGAATGGTAATAACAACACCACCACTACCACCACCAACACCGCGACCACCGCCACCACGAACACCACCACGAATACCATCGGTGCCACCGGCCTCACCAGTGTACTCACCAGCGCCCTCACCAGCGCCACCTACACTAGCACCACCACCACCGACAATACCAACACTCGCGCCAATAACTTCAACACCGGTGCCATCACGGTCACTGGCGGGCGCCTGTTTATAAATGGTAACCTCAATACCTACACCACCATCAACACGATTAGCCTCGGAGGTGGTGAGTTAGGTGGCGCCGGCACTTGGAATGCCATAGTCAACCAGACGGGTGGCAGTTTCACCCCTGGCCTCCAGACGGGTGACAGTCCCACCTCGGGCAGCACACCGTTTGCCGTTGGCAACCTCAGCATCTCCTCTCTCACCGTCACTGGCGGAACCCTGACGGTGAACATGAACGCCGCCAACCAGTCGAGTAATTTGCTCACTGTCAACGGCAACGCCAAAATCTCTGGTGCCACCACTATCTTGGTAACTCCCGCCACCCTCGATGCTCCGCTGCAAACCGCCCGCGTGCTCGGCGTGACTGGCACCCGCACCGGCCAATACTCCGCTGCCAGCTTATACCTCTCCCCCGGACGTGTCGATACCGGGATCGTCGCTGCGGCATCACCTGACGGTGTCTTCACCAGTTCCACCCTGTCGTTGAGCGTGGATAGCGGTAATCCAGCGCTGGGGCAGAAAGTCGATGACACCTACGTGACGGTGGCACATCACTATGATACGGTATCGGGTTTGAGCGCAGCCGGTAAGCAGCTTGGCGGTGCCTTTAACGACCAGGTTGGCAATCCGCTCCTGGCGGATTTCCTGGGAGCCCTCGACTACAGCCCGCTCACCAGCACGGTGGCCGGCACGATCAATGCCTATGCGGCGACGGATTTCCAAGCGTCCCTTGAGTATTCGGCCGTGAGCGCGCGGGAAATCCACCGCATTGTGGAACAGCAAAACTTGGGAGACAGCATGTACCCAAGCAACAACCATGTGTGGGCTAACTACAACTATAACAACTACTCCAACTCCGGTTCTGCCAATCGTTTCACCATAGGGTTGGGTAGCAGCACCATGGATACCTTCCATTTCGGCGGCTTGGTCTCCTATGCCAGTTCCGATCTCTCCTCTAACTCGACCATTGATACAATCGCATATGGTGCTTATATCGGCATGGGCGCTCCCACAGGTTGGCAGATCAATGGCTATGTCGGCGGTTCTCATAATAAGACGAGCACCTCCACAACCGCCGCATCGATCGCCGTGCCAGCATTGTACAGCGTGTCCAGCTTCAATCCAGATGGCAATAGCTTCCAAGCCTTGCTGTCCGGTGCCTATATGATGGAAGAGGATATCTGCAAATGGGGGCCGACCTTCGGGGTGGAAATGGTGAAGTCCTCCTTGAAAGGCACCATCACTCCGGGTGCTGCGCTGCCCGCCATTGAGTATTCCTCAAACAGCTTGACCAGCATGCGCACGCTAATCGGCGCGCGTGCCGAGTTCACCGTGAATTCCAAGGTACACCCATACGTCAGTGCTCAATGGGCGCGTGAGTTTGATGGGGAAAACAACGGTTATACGGCGAACTTCCAGGGCTCTACCTTCAAGGTCAAAGCACCGATTAAGCTCGCCACGGATTCCATCATCCTGCGTGGCGGGGTGGTGGTCGGATTGTGCGAATCGTGCTTCGCGGACTTCGGCTATATGGGTGAGTATTCCACCAGTGGCGACAACACCGATTACAACGGCCTCAACCTTGGCCTGCGTGCCACGTTCTAAGCCGCGACAAAAAACCATTCCATAACTCATACTCCGCGCACGGCCAGTCCGTGCGCGGAGTTTTTTTATTAAGCCAAATGGAGCGCCGGCTTGAGCCGGCTTGCCCATAGGTAGCCAATGCGTGAGAACACAGCGCTTCCTATTGGCTCCTCATGATCGAAACGCTGAGGATGCCTGCCTACGCGGCTTTGCGGCGGAACATCAGCGCGGCCAGCGAGAGGTTGACAAAGCTGATGACGACCAACGGCAGCACCAGCCAGAGAACCCTGGCAAACGAGGCGTCTTTGAGAAACACACCTTTAACAACCTCCACGAAATGGCGCACCGGGTTGGCCCAGGTCAGGTGTTGCAGCCACAGCGGCATGTTTTCCACCGGGGCTGTGTAACCTGAAAGCAGGATGGCCGGCACCATGAATACGAAGGCACCGAGAAACGCCTGTTGCTGGGTTTTGCTGATAGATGAAATGAACAGCCCCACTCCCACCAGCGCCAGCGCATAGAAAAACATCGCCCCGTACAGCAAGACCAAGCTGCCGCGGAATGGTACGTGATAGATGAATACCGCTGCGATGAGAATAAGCGTGGCCTGGAAAAACCCGACCGCCACAGCAGGCACCGCCTTGCCGATCATGATCATTTCCGGCGAGAGCGGAGAGACCAGTAATTGCTCGAAGGTGCCCTGCTCGCGCTCGCGGGCCACCGACAGAGCGGTGACAATGAGCGAGCCAATTGTGGTGATGATGGCCACCAGACTGGGTAAAATGAAATAGGTGTATTCTAAATTAGGGACAAATGCGTTGCGGGCCACCACCTCAGTGGGCATCACCCGCCCCACCGCCGCCGCACGATCCCTGAGGAAACCATCTAATACATTTTGCAGGTAGTTGAAGGCGATTTGCGAACTATTGGAGCGGCGGCCATCTAGAATCACTTGCACCGGCGAGGGTTGCTCCATGAGCAGACGCTGGGAGAAATCCCCCGGTATATGCACCGCCAGCAGCGCCTCCCGCGTGCCGATGGCTTGTTCTAACTCATCGGCGCTCCACACTGGCACGATGCGGGTGAAGGCACCGGAGGCGGCAAAGCGTTGCATCATCTCCACCGAGGCCAGTCCACGGTCCTCGTTGAATACCGCCAGCGAGGCGTTTTTCACCTCTAACGTCGCCGCAAACGGAAATAACGCCGTCTGCAATACCACCGGCATAATCAGCAACATCCGCCCGCTCTTGGTACTAAACAGCGACTGGAATTCTTTGCGCACCAGCGCATCAATGCGGCTGAGAAATTTCATTCCATCCTCCTTTTGGTGAGCTTTGCGGTGAGCCCAATGAATACCACCGTCGTACAACCTAACATGAAAATATCCGGCAGCAGTAATTTCCACTGCGTGCCTGTCTGGAAGATTGTTTGCATCGACGACACGAAATAGCGTGCCGGAATAATCCGCGTCACCCCGCGCAAAAATACCGGCATGCTGGAAATTTCATAGATGAATCCAGATAACATCACCGCTGGCAGAAACGCCGCATTCAACGCCGCCTGTGCCGCATTGAATTGATTGCGCATGCCGGTGGAGATTGCCAATCCGATACCTAACACACTCAGCAGGAACAACGAACCGACGACCCACAGTGCCAGCAAGGTACCGCGGAACGGCACTTGCAGCACCCAGTGTGCTACGCCCACGCATAACAACAGTGAGATCATGCCCAACCCGTAGTAGGGTAAGATCTTGCTCAGCAAGAGTTCGGCGCGGGTCACCGGCGAGGCCAGCAGCGCCTCCATCGTGCCGCGCTCCCATTCGCGTGCCACCACCAGCGAGGTGAGCAAGGCCCCGATGACCGTCATGATCACCGTGATCGAACCCGGTATAATGAAATTGCGGCTTTCCGCCGATGAGTTAAACCATACCCGTTGCTCCAATGCGATCTCGCGTCGCATGGCCGCGCCGCGATCTTCGGCTCGCTGCGCCTGCCATGTCTGCCACACGCCGCTGACGGTCGCCCGCACAAATTGCGCGATGTTTGGCTCCGATCCGTCTGCTACCACCTGCACCGGCGCGGTGGTGCCGGCTTGTTTGAGTTGGCGTGAGAAATCCCCCGGAATAATCACGTAGCCGCGGATTTGCGAGTCCACCAGAGCGCGTTCCAACGCCGCCCGCGAGTCATAGGCACGTATATCCAGCCACGGCGAACCGGTGAGCGCCGCCCCCAAGGCGATGGCATCCGCCCCGCTATCCTCGATGCGCAGCCCAATACGCAGCCGCGAAAAATCCAGGTTGATGCCGTAGCCGAAGATGAAGAGCATCAGCAGTGGCATGAAAAACGCGATGAGGATGCTGCTCGGATCGCGGAAAATTTGCAGCGTCTCTTTCCAACAAAGCGCCCGCAACCGCCGCCCCGACAGCCAATGCATGCCGCGTCCAGCTTTCGGGTTGCCGCTCGCTAACATTTCTTAGGTGGTTTCAAGGTGGTTTGCGAGTTTAGAGCGGGGCGAGCAGATGGGAGAGGGTTGCGGAATCGATTTGGAGCTTGGCGGTGTCTTCCGAGAGGAGGGCCTCGACAAGGGCGGATTTTTGTTTTTGGAGGTCGAGGATGCGTTCCTCGATGGTGCCACGGCAGACGAGTTTATGCACAAACACCGGCTTGGTCTGCCCGATGCGGTGGGCGCGGTCGGTGGCTTGGTTTTCGGCGGCAGGGTTCCACCATGGATCGTAGTGGATGACGGTATCCGCGGCGGTTAGGTTCAGGCCGGTGCCGCCGGCTTTGAGGGAAATAAGGAAAATGGGGACCTCGCCCGATTGGAATTTTTTGACGAGGGTAGCGCGGTCGGTTGTTTGGCCGGTGAGTTTGAGGAAGGGGATATCTTCGAGGACGAGGTGTTCCTCGATGATGGCGAGCATGGAGGTGAACTGGGAAAACAGCAGGATGCGGCGGCCTTCCTCGAGGAGGGTGGGCAATAATTCGCCGGTGAGGTACTCGAGTTTAGCGGACTCGGTGATTTTTTGGGCGGCGGCGGATTTGAGGAGTTGGGGATGGCAACAGATCTGGCGGAGCTTGAGCAAGGCATCCAGGACGATAATGTGGCTTTTCGCCAAACCTTTGGCGGCAATGGCCTCGCGGACGCGTTGGTCCATCGCGGCCCGCACGCTTTCATAGAGGTCGGTTTGTTTAGGGTTGAGGTCGATGCCGTGGATGAGGGTGGTTTTTTCCGGTAGTTCGGTGGCGACCTGGTCCTTGGTGCGACGCAACAATAGGGGAGACACGCGGCGGTTGAGGGATGCCTGGGTGCCGCTGGAGTGGTCCCGCTCGATGGGTTTGCGGATATAAGTATTGAAAGATTTTTCGTCGGAAAGGAAGCCAGGCATAAGGAAGCGCATGAGGCTCCAGAGTTCGCCGAGGTGGTTTTGCATGGGGGTGCCGGACAGGCAGATGCGCTGTGCGGCCTTGAGTTTGTAGGCGCTCTGTGCGGCCAGGGCCTTGGGGTTTTTGATATATTGGGCCTCGTCGAGGACCACCACGTGCCAGTGGTGCTGTACGAGGTGGTCGAAGTCGCGCACCAATAACGGATAGGACGTGAGCACGATATCGGCGGCGGAAATTTGCGCGAAATTCTCACTCCGATTGCTGCCGTGGAGGGTCAGCACTTTCAGGTGGGGGGTGAATTTTGCGGCTTCCTCGGCCCAATTGGGGACGACGGAGGTGGGGGCGATGACGAGGGATGGTTTTGCGGGGGATTTGGCGTGTTCGGCGGTGATGTGGGCGAGGGTTTGGAGGGTTTTGCCGAGGCCCATGTCGTCGGCGAGGATACCGTGGAGCCCGTGCTGGGCGAGAAATTGCAACCAGCGAAACCCCTCGTGCTGATAGGGCCGAAGCTCCGCGCGGATCGTCGCGGGGATGGCCACCGGCGGCAGGCCTTGGATGTCGTGCAGGTTGCGGCCCAGCGCGGCGAGGGTGCGGGTGGTTTCCGAGGTGTCGATGGCCAGGCTATGGGCGAGGCCGGCGGCACCGAGGCGGTCGAGGCGCAGTGCGCCGCTGCCATGGGGGATACCATGGAATAAGTGGCGGACTTGTTCGACGAGGTCGAGGAAGCGGCGTGCGGGAAAGCGGACGTGGCCATCGGCGGGTTGATCGCAAGGCAGCAGCAGGGTATCGGGGATGAAATTGGGATTCGGGTAGCGGGCGTGCCAATCCTCGGCAATTGCTTGGGCAATCTGTGGAATGAGACTCACACGTTTGCCATTGAACTCGGCACTTACATCGAAGCGGAACCAGTCGATGCCATGATCCGGATCGCTTTCGATAGCGGGGAAAAAATCCTGGACATCGTGGATGGTGAGGCCGAGTTTGGGGTCGGATTCGATGAGCAAGCCCTGGGCAATGAGATCACGGAAAACTGGTGTGTCCATGAATTCGAGCCAGTCGGCGGCACGGGTGTTGGGCGAGCGGAGGATCAGGGCGTTGCGGTTCTTGTCATTGAGATCGCGCTCCGGAAAATGTTCGTAAAGCGGGGTGAGCCCGCAGCGGAGGAGTTCGAGCCGCTGCGCATCCTCCGCACGGGCATCGCGCTCGATAATGGTGCGGATATTGCCGTCGAACCATGAACTGCGCGGTAAGGAATTGGGTGCAAGTTGGGTGAGCGGCGGGCAACCGGGGTACCGAAAGGTGAGGTTGGCACCGATGTGGCGTTTCAGATAGACGCCGACGAGCACCTCGGTGATGTGGAGGCACGGGACGGGGGCTAGACCGGTGAGGATATGGGCGGGTTTCTCGGAGGGAACGGGCAGCGGGTGCTGCGGGAAAGCTGCCTTGAGTACCCGCCCGAGTGTGGTGATATTGTCCGGCGCAACGTTGGGGCCCTGGTTCCAAATCTTCAAGACCGCAGGTGGCAGGTGGCTTTGCAGCGGCCCGAAGGTGTGGGCCTCGTGGTCGAAGTAATGCAGCGGTTGGGTGGTAATGAGCAGCAGCCCGGGAGTCGGCAAGGTGAGGATCGGGCAGGCTCCTCCGTCGGCGAGGGGCTGCCATCCGGCTTCGACCGGCAGCGGTGCGCCGGCACTGAGCACGCGGTAGCTGTCCGAGGCCCGGTAGGTGTCGGACACCTTGCCAAAGAACAGTCGCCCGGTGGCCAGCGCCGGTCCGAGGATGGCCTCCCAATCGTTGCCTTCGAGCGGGATCGTGCGATCCCATAAATAGTTTTGCCGGGATTTCTGGTGGAAAGCCGCGCAAATGGGCAGGTCCTCGCCCACCATGTATTTGGGTGGGCGTGCTAGGTCGGCGGAGGCATTGCCGGGTTCGATGGAGATGCCGGTCTTGGTGTGGGTGCCCACCCGCAGGGCGAAATGGAGGTTGTGCTGGGCGCTCATCAAGCGGCCGGCTGGTTGTTCGATGCAATAGGCGAGAAACTTGGCGTATGGCTTGGCGGGTTTGGGCGGGGTAGCCGCCGCGATGCCGGCCTGTTTGATTTTCTCGAGCCAAGCGGTCAATTCGGCGTTCCATTGAGCGGTGCTGCGGCTGGGCGTGGCGATGGCGATGGAGAGGAGTTTTTCGAGCACGGCCACAGCGTGTTTGCAGTTGATGGAATCAGCGCAACTGCATTGGGCCGCCAAATCGAATTCAGAACGCCTCGTGGTCCGGCCATAGACACCGCTCATATAGAGAAATATCTTGGTGCGATGGACTCGCGAGTCGGCGTTGCTGAAGCGTGCGTCCAGTAGCAACGCATCAAATTCCCGCGTGATCGCGACGGAGTCAACCACCACGTCGCTGCTGAGCCGTTGGACGTCCTTGGCAAAGTCAGCTCGCCACTTGCCCGCCTTCAGCCATTGGAGCAGGAGCGGGTATGCGGCCAGACGGGTGATATCAGGTAAATTCATGCTCAGGGGTAGCCACGAATCGGAAGTGGACGGGCTTGAGGGGTGAGGTTATGGCTTGTCGCGATGAAGGCAAGCGGAGACTCCTGATTTTAGCACCAGTACCCTGCGGGCTGGGTGTGAAACCTAGATCGGCTCATCCGCACCATTCTGCCCGACTTCAAAGCCACCCTGCGCAGCGAACGCGTGTGCGTCCACAGCATCGCCGACTGACCTCCTCCTCAACAGCCAAACCTACAAACATTCTTGACGCATGGCCCCGCTAGGCAATTTGTCACATCATTTCTTAGAAGTGGTTTTAGCCGCGGCTTTTTTAGCCGCGGTTTTTTTAGCCGCAGATTTTTTAGCCGCGGTTTTCTTAGCGACCGGTTTATGAGTGAGCAGAATGTCCTGAGGTTTGGTAAAGACGGCCAAGGTGGTATCTTCGAGGAAGGCGCGGGCATTTTCCCGTAGTTTGACAAAGCCATTATGGAGTGGGCAGGGTTCGCCGTTGCCACACCAATCCAAACTGTAGGGGCACAGGCTTTCCTCCTGCGAACGGCCAAATAGCGATACTATGTCCACCAACCGAATCTGCTCCGGTGGCTTGGATAAACGATAACCCCCACCCGGCCCAGTCATCCCTAACACCAATCCCGCTGCCGACGCCTGACTCAGCAACTTGGCCGCCAAGGCTGCGGGGATTTTGCGCGCCCGACCTATCTCACTGGAGGAAATGGCCGGCGCGTCCACTTCGTACCGCTCTGCAATATAACTTAACACAGCAACCGCCTGACGAGCTAATTTTCCGTAACGCAACATGCGTTATCCAAACTACGCCCCCACCAACTAGCAAGCACAAAATGAAATAGGGAGTGAATTTTCCGGATAAGCCGTCACTGCGGCGCGTATAGGGGAAACTTCGCCTTCCAGACGGCCAAGGCGTCGCGGATATCATCGGCATCGCGGGTGGGGCTCAATTCCCAGACGAGCGGGCAGTCCGGCGGGAAATACCGCAGAATAGCCGCATAATCCAGCGTACCGGAAAACGGCACGCGGTGATCACGGGCGGGCCATTCCACGTCGTGGACATGCCCGCCGATGATATGCGGAGAGATACGTTCCAGCCATTCGTCGTGATCGAGCAACCCGAGGTTATGTTTGAGCTGAACGTGGCCGAAATCGTGCCAGTAGCCCACCCACGGGTGATCGGCGAAATGCTCTTGCAGTGTTACCATCTCCCGCTCGTTGGGCACATCCTCGTAGTGCGAGCGCGATTCAATCGCAAGTTTGATGCCTAACTCGCCCGCCCGCCCGGCAAGAGCGGTGAGCGCATCAAGCGCCCGCTGATAGTATAGCGGTCCGATTTTCTCGCGCTTCCTAACAAATGCAAGTTTCGTCTTCACATAATCCGGCTGTGTCCGGCGGCCCTCCGTCACTATTGTGGTGAGTCGGCGGCTCCACTTGAGCGGGTTGAGTGGCACAGAGCCCATGTGCAACACCAGGTACTGGGCCTTGAATTCAGCGGCGAGTTCGAGTGTGCGCAAGCTCAGGTCCAGTGCTCGTTGGCGTTCAAACGGCCGGTGCGAGGTGAATTCGTAGGCATCCGGGGCATCGATCATGACTTCCACGGGTGAGGGGAAGAAATTGTGGACACCGGCGCAGGTAAAGATGCCGCGTTGGAACGCCTTGCGGATACCCGGCACCTTGGCCACGCTCATTCCGTGGGACAATTCAATGTGGGAAAACCCGAGGTCGACAATCTCCTCGATCATCGCCTCGCCATCGGTGTGACGGCTGTTATTCCAACATGATGAAAATGCGAGCATGGCAAAAAGGGTCCGGCGCGGCGCGGCTCCCAGAGCTTGCCCCACTAGGCCCGCGGATGCAAGCCCGTCTGCGCCAAGACCGGCTTAGCTGCGGGCGTGGATCTTGGCAGCATCGCCGGGCACCGGTGGCACCTCGGCAGGTGCCTTTACCGGGCCCTTTTCAAAATCGAGCGCCGCCGGGATGCAGGCAAAGTTGTAGAGGGGAGCCTTGTCGTTTTGCAGTAAATCGGCCATGCGCACGGAATTGCCGGTGTAGGCCGCGATGCGACCCATGATTGCCACCAAGGTGGATTCCGCGACGGTTTTGGCCTCGTTGAGTGGTTTGCCTGCCAACACGCTGCGGATCAAGTCCACATGTTCCTGCACGTATGCGTTGCCGGAATCCGATGCGATGGGTGCCACATCGACCTTTTTGCCGGTGAGTTTGCCGCCGCCATAACAAATCCCTTCGGTGCCTGTAAACATTTCGCCAACACTGCTATGGGTACCGGATATCTGCCGACACTGGCTGTGAATGCGCACACCGTCGCCAAAATCCAGGTCGATACTGAAAAAGTCGAATTGGTTGCCGGTTTCGCGGCGGGCACGGCCGCCGAAGCCTTCCGCCGATATGGGTAGGCGACCGAGGAACCACACGGCTACGTCGAGGTTGTGTACGTGTTGCTCAACGATGTGGTCGCCGGAAAGTTCGGTGAAATTGAGCCAATTGCGGGTCATGTAGGAGGCATCCTCTTCGCCGCTGCGGCGCGGCGCGATCCACGGCACACTGCCATTCCACTGCACCACTCCGCCCTTGATTTGGCCAATGGCCCCGGCGTCAATCAACGCCTTGTTATGCCGGTATTCGGCGGTGTGACGGCGCTGAGTGCCCGCGACGATGGCCAGGCCTTTTTCTGCCGCCGTTTTCCCGGTGGCAATGATCGAGCGCGCCCCGAGCGGATCCACTGCCACTGGCTTTTCAATGAAGCAATGCTTGCCCGCCGCTATCGCCGCCGCCAAATGCACCGGCCGGAATGCCGGTGGCGTCGCCATCAACACGAAATCACAGTCGGAGGCCACCACTTTTTGATAGGCGTCGTAGCCGCCGTAGCAGCGATCTGCGGCCAGCCCGCGGCTTTTACCCACATGTTCGGCGCTGGCCTTGAAGGCATCGGCGGTGGCGACCAATTCGCCTTCGATACCGAGGATTTTGCAGGCCTCCAGAAAATCTTTGAGTGCGCCCGTGCCGCGGCCACCGCAACCGATCAAGCCAACTTTGAGCTTCTTAGTCGTCGGACTGAGGTTTACCGCAAACAGCGAACTGGCGGCTAGACCGGCTCCTATTAGGGTTGATGTTCCTAAAAACGAACGGCGGCTGAGCTGGGTATTCATGGTATGGTTGGTTATTGATGGTTGGTCCACGGCCGCAATCCCGCGCCGAAAAACCGACTGACGTTTTACCCGGATGTTCCCAAATTTCTTTCACGCTGAGTTAAAAAACGTGACGACTCAGGCTAATTCTCATTCATAAACCATCCGATACTCGAGTTTTTCGACGGCGTTGGTGATGGTCCCCTTGAACGGATCAAAATCGGCGAGGCGCACGGCCCAGCGATAGGTGCGCGAGCCATCGGCATGCTCGTCCTGTTGGTAGGAACCGCGCCAACCGAGGGGTGCCGGGGGGGATTGCAATTGCTCGATTTTGGTAACGTGGCGGCGGGTGGTGAATTCGGCGGTCATGTAGGTTTCCTCGCGGTCGTATTGTTGGGCGCACCATTGGCGCAGGGCATAAGTGCCGGCCCCACGCAGCACGAATAAATCCTTGCCCGTCCATTGCTTCCAATCCTCGGGCACTACCATTTTGATCGGCCACCACTGGGCGGGGGCGTGGACCGTCACCACATCGCCGGCCACAGTCGTGTGGGCAGGTGCCGAGCGCGGCGGGCCTGGCAGGCGCGGGGCGAAGGCAGGATCGCCGAATTGGGTGCGGATGTGGAGTTGATAGGTATATGCCCCGCCGGCGTTTTCGTGGTGGTCGAGGATGGTGACCAAGGCGCTGTTGATGGAGCGGCGGTGGGCTAGGCCGATGGTTTGGCCGGAAAGCACGCCGTTCCAGAATTCCAGGCGTTGGAGTTCCTGCGGGGCGCAACCCTCCCGCGAGTTGCCCGCAAATGACACCGCTCCCTTGCGGAATAACCGCGCCACCACCGAGTGGTCATCCGCCTCCCGATCCAGCGCGGCAGTCAGGCAACCACCCGATTCGACCACTACCGGGGCCAGCAATACCTCGGCATCCCAGCCGAAAGTATGCCCGAGTTCGTGCCACCACGAGTGGTCGGTATGGGTCAGCATGGCACAGTGGGCTGCCGGTGAATCTTGCTCAAAGGTTTGCGCACGCTTGCCTTTCTTTCCCTCGCCCGCCGGTTCCAACCAACGCAGGTTCTCCTCGGTGTGGCGGAATGACGCGTCGAACCCGACGTTTTCAAATAATTTGCCGTAGGTGCTTTCCCAGCGTGCCTGGCAGGCGCGGTCCTGCCATTCAGGATTCAACAGCGATGCGTAGGTCAACACGCGACTGGCATACAGGGTCGCGAATGACACGCTTTCGGCGACGACGCGGGCCACGCCGATTTCGGCAAACCGATCGTCATCCGCGTTGGAAAATGGCAAGTCGGATGTCTGCTCTTCCACGACGCCGCCGTGCCCGATGATTGCCTGCGGCAGCGCATCGGGAAACCCTATCAAACAGAGGTGCTCCGGCGGTGCTCCCAATACTGCTGCCTTAGCACTTTGGGTTGTTTGAACAGGGGCTCCGGGCAGCCTGCCCGGGCCACGTGGCGTGGGCAGCCTGCCCGCCGCCCCTTCCTGTTTCATTTCTGCATCACCTGAGCCAGCAGTATTGGCCGGCGCTCCAAGCGCCCGGTAATAGCCGCGCAAATCCGCAACGAGTTGATCAGCCGACGGCCAACTGAGCCGCACATCCGCCTTGCCCGCACCGTTGGCCGTACCTAGGGTGATCACATACCGCTTGCCGTCAAGTTCCACCGTGTCGCCGGTGACGTATGGACCATCGCCGGGCCCCGTGCATTTCCCGTCCCCATCCACGTCGATGTTGACACGCTGGCCGCGGTTGCCGGGCGCTCCGGTGAGGATGAACGCGTGTTGGGGCCCACCCACGGCCAGGATGCCGGATTTCGGCTTGGCCTCCGAGGGCGGCAGGCCGGTAGGTATCTCGCCGGTCATTTCGCTGCCGCTGAAGGGGATTTTCCATTGCACTTGGTATGCCAGCGGCGCGACGAGGCCATCGCGACCGGCCGCCAGCAGGGCACCGGCCAGCGACACTTTCCTGATGACCGAGTGGTTGCGGTCAAGGGGGTTGAGGGCGGCCAAATACGTAACTTTCAGGCCACGTTGCCGCACCCAGGTCATCACCTCGGCCGCACCGGTGAGTGAGGTCACTTGAGGCGCTGCTTGCTGGAGTGACGGCAGTGCGGCGGCGGGGATGCCCACGGCTATCAACTCGCGGGCCTGGAGGCGGCGCAGTACCTCGGTCGTTTGTTGCGAAATGCCTCGCGTGCCGGTGAAAAGCAGCGGCGCATGCAAGCGGGCTGCCAGCGGCGCGGCGAGTAAACCGGCTGCGTAGTCGTCTTCCGCGCAAATGACTACCTTGGCGCTCTCCCGCCAGAATATCACACTCATGCGGCACGCGGCATCATTCGCTGAGCCTGCCTTAATCCCTATGCAAGGACGCCCTCCGATCACCAAGCCATCGGTCACCTCGCCTAACCTGAACACCGCATCGGGGCGATAACGGCGCAGGTAGTCCTCTATCTCCGGCGACAATTTGCCCGAGGCGTCGAGCGCGACGAGTGAAGGTGTTCCATTGTTAGAATGGCAGGCTACCGGCACCGCCGCTAGAAATGCCATGTCTTGCCAGCCGGGCTCGCTTGGCAGCGCCACCAACAAGGTCGTGCGCTTGGCGGCGGGGGCGGCTGGGGCCTCCGCCGCTGCTCCAGTCGAGGCGGCAAGCAACAGACCCAACGCGGCGGCAGATAATTTCAAAGGATGATTCATGTTTGTGGCGGTTCTTTGGCTGCTCCTACTTGGTACGGCGGGTGGTTATTTCATGCGCGGCCTGGAAAACACTCATTCGGCCAAGCTTCATTCTTCCTCCTGAATGTGACAATTTCGTCACATCGCTCCTCTTGAGCTGAGGCCATTGGTGCGGCAATGCTTCCACTCGCCCCGAGTGCGGGGCCGCTTACATGGTCTTTCCCCACAAACTCCCAGTCATTACTCCGCAGTCGTTCCGCCTGCGAGTGCTTGCCGCGTGCTTCGCTCTCGGCGGCGTCGGGACCTGTCTTTGCGCCACGACACCTGCCACCCTCTATATCCGTGAGTACCGGGTGGAAGGGGCGCAGCACTTGAAACCCCTGGAAGTGGAGACTGCCGTCTATCCATTTCTCGGGCCCGGACGCACGGCCGGTGATGTGGAACTGGCACGCCAGGCCTTGGAAAAATCCTATCATGACAAGGGGTTCCAGACGGTGTCGGTGCTCGTCCCGCAACAGGACCCGCGCCGCGGCGTCATCCGCCTCGAGGTGGTCGAGGGAAAAATCGGCCGCCTGCGGGTCAACGGCGCGCGGTTTTTCCTGCCTAGCGACATCAAGCGTGAGGCACCGTCACTGGCCGAGGGCACGGTGCCGGATATGAACCTGGTAACCAAGGACATCGTCGGGCTCAACCATTTGGCGGACCGGCGGGTGACCCCGGTATTGCGCCAAGGAGCGGAACCGGGCACGGTGGACATCGACCTCAACGTGGAAGACAAGCGGCCGCTGCACGGTTCGCTGGAACTCAACAACCGGTACAGTTCCAACACCACGGATCTACGGTTAGATGGCGGGCTGAGTTATACCAACCTGTTCCAACTCGGGCACACCGCAGGCGTGAATTTTCAAGTGGCCCCGGAAAATACCAAGGATGCCATGGTGTTTTCCGGCTACTATCTGGCACGCGTATCTGAGGGTGTCAGTCTGATGCTCCAAGGCACCAGGCAAAACAGTGATATCTCCACCCTCGGCGGCGCGGCTGTCGGCGGCCGCGGCCAAATCCTCAGCCTGCGCCTTCTGCGCAACTTGCCTTCCACCACCAAATTCTCCCAGAGCTTTAACTTCGGAATCGACTATAAGCATTTCGACGAAAACCTCGTCATCGGCCAAAATACCATCAACACGCCTATCACATACTATCCGCTCAGCGCTACCTATGGCGCTTCATGGCTGACCGATAATAGCTTCACCGAGGCCAATAGCTCGCTCAATTTCCATGTGCGCGGCCTCGGTAACAGTGGTCAGGCATTTTCTAATAAGCGCTACAATGCCGACGACAGTTATGTGTATCTCCGCAGCGACCTCGCTCACACCCACGACCTCACGGGTGGCACCCAGGTGTTCGGCAAACTCCAGGGCCAGATCGCCAGCCAGCCGTTAGTCAACGCCGAGCAATCCGCTGGCGGCGGCCTCGGCACCGTCCGCGGATACCTCGAAGGCACCGCTCTGGGCGATGACGGCCTGTTCGGGACCATCGAGCTGCGCAGCCCATCACTTACCGGTACGTCAACTAAAACCGGCACGCGCTCCGATGAGTGGCGCTTCCATCTATTCGCCGACGCCGGTATGTTAGCCCTGCGCGACGCGCTGCCCGGCCAGCAACAAAATTACTCTTTTGCTAGTGCCGGCACCGGCATGCGCTTCAAAATTAGAGATCACTACAACGGCTCGCTCGATGCTGCCGTGCCCTTCATCTCCCAAACCGACGCCCACTCCGGTGATGTCCGCGTCTCCTTCCGCGGCTGGGTCGATTTCTAACATATATTTTTCATGCACCACCGTTCATCACCCACATCTCCCGCCGTCCTCGGAAATCCTGCCCCAGGAGCAACTCTCGTGGCTCCATTCGTACGTGGCCCGGGCATCCTGCCCGGATTCTTACGTGGTCCGGGCATCCTGCCCGGATTCGTACGTGGTCCGGGCATCCTGCCCGGATTCTTACGTGGTCCGGGCATCCTGCCCGGATTCCAACTATCTAACCCAATGTCCCGAGCCAGAACCCTTTCCAGGCTGCAATCAGGATGTCTGAGCCTCTGCCTCGCCGGTTTCCTAGCCACTCCGCTGCACGCCGCCGAGGCGTGGTGGAACCGCGCCTGGACCCAGCGCCAGCCGC
>JBAXOP010000108.1:0-15680 GCA_037133195.1 Verrucomicrobiota bacterium
AAAATACGCAAAACCAAGAAATCCTCAGACCTTGAATAAATCTGTCCTGCACCCTTCTGATACCCACTCCCGTAAATTGGCTTGACGCCATACCAGCCGACCGGTATTTTCGCCTGCATGAAGCAGCGAAAAAAACAACCCCAGCTCACCCGGGCGGCGCTACTAGATGCCGCCGGTGAGGAATTCTCCAATTTGGGCTATGTTGGTACGGGACTCGGGAGTGTGGTAGCGCGGGCTGGGCTCACGAAAGGGGCGTTATTTCACCATTTTCCAGACAAGCGCGGGTTGGCGCAAGCCTGGATAGACGAGCGCCTTGCGCAAGCCATAGCCGGCCTGTGGTTCGCCCCGTTGGAGGAAGCGGATTCGCTTGACGCCCTGAGGCAATTGTGCCGAGAACGCTTCAGCGAATTGGTGCCCGGAAACCCCACCGCCGCACTCAGCGCCCTCGCCGCAGCGAGCGGGGCGCCCGATCATCCGTTAGGCGAGGGACTGGAGCGAATTTTCACGGCCTGGCGGGCAGCGGTGGCCGGGCTGTTGGAACGCGGCAAGAGTGCAGGACAGATTCACCACTCGATCAAACCGGCGGCTGAAGCGGCCTTCTTTGTGGCGCTCATCGCCGGGGTCAGTATCACTGCCAACTCACCGCGCAGCGCGGAAACCCGCCGCGCTTGCCTCAACTCGCTGGAGGACTACCTAGAGACGCTGCGTAGCCAACCGACCTGAATCCCCTGCGCACGAGAGTGTCTAGTATGAAGTTTTTTTGGGTGGTTAGGTGCTATATCGTGGCCAAGGCGGAATTATTATGGGACCATCGCCGCGCACCGCACGCTTTCCCCCACCTCCATGGCGCAAAAACGTTCTGACATTTACCATACGATTGAATACATCGGCCCGCGCCCGCACAAGCCTAAGCGCCAGAATTTCTTTGGTGGCTGGGTCATTTTGGTGATTGCCGCAGCCATCACATTTTGGTTTGGACGTCCGCTGGTGCCGTTCCTGCGGGCGGCGCAAAGTGGTGCTTCGTTGGAACAAACCCATTTGCTCATCAGCTCGCTGGAACGCTCCGGCTCATTTGGCGAACGTCTGGCCGCCACCGCGCTCGCCCACTCGCTCAAACCCATCGCCTACGAATCCGCCTACTACACCCTCCCCTATCCGAATGGCGACGTTCCGTCCGGCAAGGGCAAAGCCGAGGATGTGATCATTCGCTGTTACCGCCAGCTCGGCATCGATCTACAGGTGGAAGTCCACGAGGACATGCAGCAAAACTTTAAGCATTATCCGCAGATTTTCCCCGGCGTCACGGCCCCGGACAAAAACATGGATCACCGCCGCACCTTCAACCTGCAATGCTTCTTCAGCCGCAAGGGCACCGAATTGACTCGCAGCCGCAATGCCGCCGATTACCAGTCCGGCGATATCGTCGTTTGGGCGCTCGTAGGCAACCACTCCGCCGAAGCCCATATCGGCATCGTCGTCCCCAGCCCGGATGGCAATACCGCCCAGCCGTGGGTCGTCCATCACCTCGACACCAACGTCAAATGGGAGAACTCGCTCTTTGACTATCAAATTTTGGGGCACTACCGCTACCCGGCCAAAGGATGAGGCCATTGCTATAGCCTATGGTCAGACAGAATCCCCTCTGCGCCCCTTTGCGCCCTTAGCGACTCCAGGGTAAATTTTCAAGTTCAGCGCTCCTGAGCGCGGTGGAAAAGGATCTGGTACACATTGACGTTCAGACGATACCAAAAATTTCGGCCCTGGAAAAAACCGTGAGCGGACACCTGTGGCAGGCTCACAGAAATGACGTGACAGCAGACGCATGGCATGAACAATCAGCCCGTGAGCATGTTCAATACCGTCGGCCGGACAGCCGAGCTAACCGGGCGCAAGGATAACACCCTGCGCAAGCTCGAACGCATGAACTTGGCTCTGCGCCATCAGGAGCCCGACCGTGTGCCGATCAGCGACTTTTTCTGGGGCGGGTTCACGCAGCGCTGGCGCGAGGAACTCGGCCTCGCACCCGATGCCAACCCTTACTATCATTATGATCTGGATTGGATCGTCACCGTCGCCAACTTCGATCCTTGGATCCGCCCCTTCGAAACGCTGCGCGAAACCGCTGAGGAAGTGACTGTTAGGACAGGTTTTGGGGCGATCATGCACAAGCACTATTCCTATCCGATGCCGGAGATGCAGGCATGGGACACCGATACTTTTGAAAAACTCCAAGCCGCAGAGTTTGATCCACCAGATGACCCGCGACGCTTTTTCGCTGCCGGCGATAACCAAATCGCCGGCGTTGGCGACGGGTTCGAGCGCAACTCGCCAGCCTGGATCGATACCGTGCGCTCGCTTCACCCGGACTTTCCCGTTTATGGCAGCGTCATCGAGGTGAGCGAGTGCCTCACCCGCCTTATCGGCCAGGAAAATGCCCTGATGTGGATGGGCGAGTATCCTGACGAAATGGGCGCGGTGATCAACCGCATCGGCGCGTTCTATCTGGCACTGGCAAAGGCAGAAATCGCGGCGGCAGCAGGCAAGTTAGACGGGTTTGTCATCTGGGGTGACGTAGCCTATAAGAAATGTACGTTCATGGCCCCGAGCTATTGGCGCGAGTATTTCAAGCCGTGGGTGGCACAAATGGTTGAAGTGGCGCACGCCGCAGGGTTACCGGTGATTTATCACGGCTGCGGCAACGTCAAGGCGATCCTGCCGGATTACCTCGAGATGGGTGTGGATGCCTACAACCCACTGGAAGTGAAGGCGGGCATGGATGTGGTTGAGTTACGCCGCCAATACGGCCACGGCATCGGTTTTTGCGGCAACAGTGACATTCAAATATGGGAAAGCGGTGATCTCACGGCCATCCGCCGCGAGGTGTTGCGCAAACTCAATGCAGCCAAGGGCGGCGGACTTATCTTCCAGTCCGATCACTCGGTGAGCAGCAGCGTATCGGGCCACACCTATGACTATATCGTTAAGTTGGTGCGCGAACAGGGGGTCTATCCGCTGCAACTCGGCGAGTTCGACCAAGCCCCCTGAAAAATCCACCCACCCGGTTTCAATCTAACTAATCAAATCCCATGCAACGTTACGGATCGGTCATCGGTCTCAATGCCGACAAATTAGCTGAATATAAACTCCTCCATGCTGCGGTGTGGCCCGCAGTGCTACAGATGATCGAGCGGTGCCACCTGCGGAATTACTCGATCTATCTGCGCCAATTCGACGATGGCCAGTATTTTCTTTTCAGTTACTTTGAATACTACGGCGAGGACTTTGCCGCCGACATGGCAACGATGGCTGCGGATCCCACCACACAACGCTGGTGGGCTGTGTGCATGCCCTGCCAGAAGCCGCTAGACGGACGCGGCCCGGATGAATGGTGGGCCTCGATGGAAGAAGTGTTCCACTGTGATTGAATCGGATTGCAACTAACAACCCGATGCCTCCCATCGCCTCCAATCCGCTCCTCGGCATCGTTCTGCACGCGGTGGGTGCCAGTTTCGCGGCGACTTGTTATACGCCGGAGAAGCGGGTCCGCGGTTGGTCGTGGCAGACCTACTGGCTGACCCAGGCGTCGTTTTGCTGGTTGCTACTACCCTTGCTTGGCGCATGGCTCACCATTCCGCAACTTGCTGGGGTGCTGGCAGAGGCGCCGAGATCGGCGATGTGGCACTCATTTTTGCTTGGTGCCGCCTATGGCATCGGAGGCACGGCCTTCGGCATCTCGATCCGTTACATCGGTTTTTCGCTTACCTATGCGATCGCTGTGGGGCTCTCGAGTGTCTTGGGAACCTTGATTCCTCCATTGGTCAAAGGGACGCTCGCAACAACGCTTGGCAAGCCGGGCGCGGAGTGGATCGTGGCGGGTATAATCATCGGCACCCTCGGTATCGCCGGGGCTGGCTGGGCGGGCCGCCTCAAAGAGCGCGACCTCAGTGCGCAGCAATTGGACGGGGACTTTTCGCTAGTTAAAGGCTTGCTATTGTCGTTGCTGGCGGGCGTGCTCTCGGCGGTTTATGGATTTGCGCTGGAAGCCGGCGAGCCGATTGCCGAGGTGGCCAGCGCCCATGGTGCCGGGGTGTTTCGCGGCAACGTTATCTATATGTTTTCCAACACCGGCGCGTTTCTGACGACCTCGGTGTATTGCCTCTATCTGCACGTGCGGCACCAATCCCTCGGCGAACTGGTCAGATTGCCCGCCGGCCAACCGGAGGCGGCGTTGCCCGTGAACTTCCTGATGGCAGCCATCACCGGGTTATTTTGGTATGGCCAGTTCTTTTTCTACAATTTGGCCCATGTGCGGATGGGTTCCTACAAGTTCACGAGTTGGGGCATTCACATGATCATGTTGGTGCTCATCAGTAATTTGGTAGGGGTGGTGTTACGGGAGTGGCGCGAGTGTCGGCGCCTCACGCACCAGACCATCACACTGGCCTTCATTGTGCTCATTGCGGCGGTGATCTCGCTCGCCTATGGCAACTACCTCGGGGGGTGAGATTTTTTCACCACAGATCCTGAAGCGTCAGCCCCTCCATCGCAGTGGCTCCCCCCCGCACTCCTTGCGGCTCAGCGGTCGATGAGCCCGAATTTGAGTTCAGCTTCTGAGACAGTATCACCGTTAACCATACAGCGACAACGGGTCTGGCCGATTGAGCCACGCATTTTGATGATTTCCCCCTCGATGATGAGGGTGTCGCCAGGGAGCACCGGGCGGCGCCATTTGACGTTATCGGCACTCATGAAGTAGCCGATTTTGCCGATGTTTTCCGGTTTGCGTAACATCAACACCGAGGAAACCTGGGCCATAGCCTCGAGTTGCAGCACCCCCGGCATGATCGGATGGCCGGGAAAATGGCCGACAAAATAGGGCTCGTTGATGGTGACGTTTTTGACGCCGGTGCATTTGCTGTCGCCCTCGAAGCCGACGATACGGTCCACCATGAGGAATGGGTAGCGGTGGGGGAGGATTTTGAGGACCTCGTTAATGTCCATCACGCTTTCGCCGCTGGGCATGGTGATGGGAGCGGGCACCATCGAGCGCATCCGCGCATACTCCGCCTTGAGCTTGGCTGCAATCTTGGTGTTGGGGCCGTGGCCCGGTTTAATCGCTATGACGTGGCCCAGAATGCGGACGCCCGAGAGCATCAGATCGCCGATGAGGTCCAGCGCCTTGTGGCGTGCAAATTCATTGGTGAAGCGCAGTGCTTCCTTGGACATGACGTCGTTCCCCCGAATGACGATGGCGCTCTCCAGCGAACCGCCTTTGATCAAACCCTTATCTAACAACGGCTTAACATCCTCGTAGTACACAAATGTGCGTGCGGCGCAGATATCCTTTTCATAGGTAGCCGGGGTGACTTCGCTAGAAAAATACTGGGTAAAACGTCCCTCTGGGCCGACGTTGGTGACGGATACCCGGAATGTTTTGCTGGGGACGATGGTGATGAGGGTACCGTCGCCGGTTTCCAGATGCATGGGTTCGCGGATTTCCCACACTTTGCGGGAGGCCGTTTGGGCGGTGATACCCGCCTGTTTGATGAGTTCCACAAAGGGGCGCGACGAGCCATCACCGATGGGCGGCTCATTGGCATTCATTTCAATGAGGGCGTTATCGATGCCCATGCCGGTGAGCGCGGAGATGATGTGCTCAACAGTGTGGACCTTGACGGAGCCTTCCGCCAAGGTGGTGGCACGTTCGACGGTTTGGACTTTTTCCACATCCGCGTTAATGAACGGTTGGTCAGGCAGATCAACTCGCCGAAACTTTAAGCCATGGCCCTCCGGTGCAGGGCTGAGAGTGAGCGAAACCCGCTCTCCGGTGTGCAGGGAAGTGCCTTCGAGGGTGGCCGAGCTGGTGAGGGTGTGCTGAACTGCGTGGGTCATGTGGCACGCAGTATTCCGTTGATCAAGACAAGTTTCAAGCCGGAATGAGCGCAAGTGCAGCGACACGGCATTTATGCGCAGGACTCATGGTTGGATGTTCAATGTTCGCCTTCTTTCTCTCTTGGCACCTTCAGTCTTATGCCAGGCAACGTTTCAGGGGCGATGCATCAACTGAAAAAAACCGATTGGAAGGGGAAGGTCGAGGAGATCTTCCAAGCCATCGACTGAGGCGCGGCCGTTTAATGCCGAGATAACGGGAGACACCTCTCATTCGATTGTCTGCCGCCACCCTGACGGTTAGCGGCATATTAGATTGACGTCCTGGCCAAGCCTCCGTATTTTCCGCGCGTTAATGACTCAGCCAATTTTCCGACTCCTTGTTGTGCTGTTGCTAGCCTTGTCCGGAAGGGTCCAGGCACAGCTAGCCACGTCGCTGCGCCTTTCCAAGACGCAATACCTCTCCGGCGAACCCATCGTGGCCACCGTCACCATCACCAATCACGCGGGGCGTGACATCGTGTTTCGAGGGGAGGCACAACGACCCTGGCTCGATTTCGTCATCACCAATGCACGCGGCGACTCTGCCACGCCCACCGGTCGCAGTTCCTTTGGTACGATGAAAATTTCCGCCGGCCAAACCCTGTCCCGCCAAGTCGATATCTCCACCCTCTTTCAACTCGCCGATCCCGGCACCTACTCCACCTCCGCTACCGTCCGTATGCCAGGCCGCGACGCCGATACCACCACCTCCAATCGCGTGCTCCTCACCGTCAGCCCCGGCCGCCCGTATTGGACGCAAAAAGTCGGCATCGCCGATCATTCCAGCAAAATCCGCGAATTCCGCATCCTCAACTTCAGCGGCGATCAAAAAACCCAGCTCTACGCCCAAGTCCTCGACGGGCGCAGCGGCCTGCCCATTCGTACGTTCTCCCTCGGTGAGGCCCTGCTGCTGCGCAAACCCAGCGTCACCGTGGATAAAAACCAACGCATGCACGTGCTCTTCCTCTCCAGCCCCGACGCCTGGGTCCATTGCCAGATCGATACCGATGGCCGCCTCGCCAATCGCGCCGTTCACAAGTGCGGCCCCCAGGGCGATCCTCTCCTCATGACTGCCCCCGACGGCTCCGTCAGCGTCGCTAACTCCATCCTCTACGACCCCAAAGCGACTGCCGCCTCCCGCGCCAAATTCCGCAAACTCTCCGATCGCCCATCCATCACGTTCTAATGATCCCATAAAAAATCCACTTTTTCAAAAAATTTGCTTTACAAGTTTAGTAAAATATCAATATTTGCAAACTATCTGCAACACCTCTCAACCCATGAAACCATTTTTTCAATTTGTGACGGTCATGTTCCTCGTTGCCATGGGGACTCTCGCGCAAGCGGCAGGCTTTCGCACGGTGGTCATTGATCCCGGTCATGGCGGCCATGACAGGGGCGGCCAATCCGGGCAAGTGTACGAAAAACACCTGGCTTTAGACACTGCCATCCGCTTGGAAAGCCAGTTGCGCGATCACGGGATCAACACCATCATGACCCGCCGCAGCGACTATTTCGTCTCCCTGCCCGAACGCGTCAACCTCGCCAACGGCTATCGCGACGCGATTTTCGTCGCGGTGCATTACAATTATACTTGGAAAAGCGACGTCTGCGGCTTGGAAACCTACTATTGCACGCCGCAAAGCCAACAACTCGCCCAGTGTGTCCACGCGTCGATGATGGCACGCGTCCCGAGCCCCAGCCGCGGAGTGAAAACCGCCCGCTATTACGTCATTCACAATACCACCATTCCAGCTATTCTGGTCGAATGCGGCTTTGTCAGCAACGCCACCGAACGCGACCACATGAAAAGCGCCTGGTTCCGCGACGCTCTCGCGCGCGGCATCGCCGAGGGCATCATGCGTTATCGCAAAAGTTATTGAGCCACCCGCCAAACCGGCCGCATGCCATTGCTTCTCGGCGTTAATATTGATCACGTTGCCACCCTGCGGCAGGCGCGTTACGCCCGCAGCCCGGAGGCATTCAACGCCGAACCCTCGCCGCTGGTGGCCGCCTTCGATGCGCTGGCTGGTGGGGCCGACTCTCTAACCATCCACGTCCGCGGCGACCGCCGTCACATGCAAGACGCTGATGCGCTGCGGATCCGTGCGGAGGTGCCCCTGCCACTGAATTTTGAAATGGGTGTCACTGCGGAAATGCTCACCTTCGCCCTGCAATTGAAGCCGGACTTTGCCTGCCTGGTGCCGGAAACCCGCGAGGAAATCACAACGGAAGGCGGACTCGACGTGGCGGGAAATTTCGCGCTGACCCACAACGCGGTAACCCAACTGCAGGACGCCGGTATCCGCGTGAGTTTGTTCATCGATCCAGACTTGCCGCAAGTCGAAGCCGCCGCCCGCAGCGGTGCCAAAATGATAGAACTCCACACCGGCGCGTTCGCCAACGCCACCGATACTATTAGGGAACGCGAAATCACCCGACTCGCCACCGCCGCAAGCGCTGCCCACGCCGCTGGCCTCCAAGTCAATGCCGGCCATGGCATCAATTACTCCAACATCACCTGCCTTTGGGCCGTTCCCTATCTAACTGAGTTGAACATCGGCCACAGCATCGTCGCCCGCGCCTTGCGCTGCGGCCTCACCCAGGCCGTGCGCGACATGCTACAACTCATGACCCATTACCCCACAGCCGCGAGGTGATTGTTCACGGCATCGGCATCGACGTGGTGGAAGTGGCCCGCATCGCCGCGGCCGCCGCGCGCCATGGCGATGCCTTCCTCGCCCGTCTCTTCACCCCCGCCGAGCGTGCATACTGCGGCGCCAAAAAATCCCCCGCGATCCATTACGCCGCACGTTTTGCCGCCAAGGAGGCGGTTGCCAAAGCACTGGGTACCGGCATCGGTGCCCATGCCAACTGGCTCGATCTGGAAATCAGTCATGCGCCCGGCGGTGCCCCTACCCTTGTACTCCATGGCGCGGCGGCCGCCTATGCCCACACCCATGGCATCTCTGATATCCAAATCAGCCTCACCCACACCCACGCACACGCCGCCGCTAACGCTATAGCGCTGAAGAAAATACAAGAGTAGATGAAGAAGCGCTGCGCTCTCTTCTCTTCTCTTATTGTGTCTTGCGTCTTCTAGTCTTGCGTCTTTAATCCCTCCGCCATGATCCGCCCACGCCGCAACCGCCGCAGTCCCGCCATCCGCTCAATGGTGCGCGAAACCACCCTCTCGCCCGCCGATTTCATCTTGCCTCTCTTCTTGCATGAAGACGCCCACGATACCCCCATCGCCTCAATGCCCGGAGTCACCCGCTGGTCGTTGGACGGATTGCTCCGCGAGGCCGGCGAAGCCCATGCCCTCGGCGTACCCGCCATCGTCCTGTTTCCTAAAATCGAGGAACCCCTCAAGACACCCCTCGCTGAAGAATGCCACAACGACGCCGGTCTGGTCCCCCGCGCCATCCGCGCACTCAAGGCCGCCTACCCGTCGCTCTGCGTCATTACCGACGTAGCCCTCGATCCCTATAACTCCGATGGCCACGACGGCGTGGTGCAGCGCAACGAACGCGGCGAACTCACCATCCTCAACGACGAAACCGTGGCTATCCTTTGCGAACAGGCACTCTGCCATGCCCGCGCCGGCGCCGATATCGTCGCACCTTCCGATATGATGGACGGCCGCGTCGCCGCTATCCGCGAGGCCCTCGACGCGGAAAATTTCCAGGATGTCTCAATCATGAGTTACACCGCCAAATATGCCTCCGCCTTCTACGGCCCGTTCCGCGGCGCTCTGGATTCCGCACCCAAGGACGGTGATAAAAAAACCTATCAGATGGATCCTGGCAACTCCCGCGAAGCTGTCCGCGAAACACTGCTGGATGAAGCCGAGGGGGCCGATATGCTCATGGTCAAGCCCGCCGGTCCTTATCTCGATATCATCTCCAAGGTCCGCGATACCTCCACCCTGCCACTCGCCGCCTATCAGGTAAGCGGCGAATACCTCATGCTTAAAAGCGCCGCCGCCGCCGGTTGGCTCGATGAGCGTGCCATCGTACTCGAAAGCCTCACCGGTATTAAACGCGCCGGCGCGGATATGATTCTAACATATTTCGCCAAACACGCTGCGGCCTGGCTGCGCTGAAGACAACTAAAAAGGTTGTCGGTTTACCGGACCTCTGGTATTTCAATGTCCACAGAAAGTATCTTATGAACCAACGCAATTTTTTCTACGGCTTTTTATGTTTGGCCACCTCTTCCGTGATGCTCGCCGCCGCGCCGGCGGTGGTCCCTGGAAACACGCCGATTTCCGGTAAACTCGACGGCAAGCTGCTGGCAGCCGGCGACAACCGGGTGATGATCCTCAACCTCGACGGCTCGATTGCCTGGGAAACACCGGCTGGTTTGACCCACGACGTCTGGATGTTGCCCAACGGCAATGTACTGTTTGCGGATGGCAATGCGGTGACCGAGATGACCCCGGAAAAATCGGTGGTGTTCCAATACAAAGCACCTAGCCAACAAGGCGGCGGCAGTTATGCCTGCCAACGCCTCGACAACGGCAATACCGTCATCGGTGAAAACTCTAGCGGCAAGGTGCTTGAGGTGGATGCCAAGGGCAAGGTGGTGTTCGAACTTCAAACCAAGGATGCCAAACCCGGTGATCACCACAACCAGCGGATGGTCCGTAAACTGGCTAACGGTAATTACTTGGTCTGCCACTCCGGCGGCCATGTCGTGCGTGAATACAAACCTGACGGCAGCATCGCGTGGGAACAAAAGACACCCAATCTCGCGTTCGCCGCCATCCGCAAGGCCAACGGTAACACCTTGGTCTCCACCCTCGGCTCACTCATCGAGTACCAACCCGATGGCGCTATCGCCTGGGAATTTAAAAATTCCGATATTACGGGTGTGACCATCACCAACATGACAGGCATTCAATTGCTAGCTAACGGCAATATAGCTACTGGCTGTTACTCCGCCTATCAGGGTGGCAAAGGCTGCGGGTTGTTAGAGATCACACCGGACAAGAAGCTTGTATGGAGTTTCACATCGCCGCAGACAGCTAACAGCATGATGGCTGTGCAAAAACTCACCGCTGCCGGCAAACCACTGCCCGGTAAACTCCAGCGCTGAAACCCGTCTCCAGCGCCCCGCTGCAAACCTCAGAATTCAGCGTTCGACCTCAGACCCGCCACGCTATCGAGCAAGTTGGATTCCCTCTTTGAAGCATCCTGGCCGGGATGCGGCATGGTAGTGAGCGACGGCGTTACTGTCGTCGTGTGGAAGGAGCGCCCATGAAACGAGCCTGCGACACTCATTCATGGGCAGATCTTGCGCAGCCACCACAAGAATGTGGTGGCTCCATACCTGCGAAGCACCGATGACTAGGCACCGATGACTAGGTCTGGGTTGAGCGGGCCGAAATGCTTGAGCATCACCAGCGGATCGCTCAACGATGGATTGGTGATTTTCACGCCGGCACGGGCAGCTGGTTCGCTGACGAAAAACTCATCATAGGTCAACTGGCCGAAACGGATCAGCGCCGGGGTGTCGATTTCCCACACACCCATGCGGCCGTGGCCCTGCATCAGGATCATGCCATAAGCCGCGGCATCTGTGATGGTAACACTGGCACCAGGTAGCACCGTGAGTTCCTTGGCGCTGTACGCTTCGGAATTATAGCAGATCCAATTCTCCTGATAGCCGTCGGCCTGCATCTCCGCCACCGCTCTAACCGGCTTGGGGCGCATGAAGTGGTTGGTGCGGAAGTCCGGGTCAACATTGCGTTCCCAGTCGATCACTTCCATCAGATAGTCGATGTCTCCCATGCGCTCGGGCGGGGTGTCCTTCCAGAGCAATTCGCTGGGCACGATGGAGGTGCCGACAAGCGATTGATACATGGCATAGACATCCGAGGCACGCTGCGGCTCGTAGGTGCAGAAACTGCCCGGCGCGTGCAGGATACCCGGCGGAATGTCCCAGCCGGTACCTGGCTCAAGCCGATAAGCCTGCGATAAATTAGTGATCTTGTTGTCGCCCTTGGTGAAATTCACCAGGCACTCGCGCACCTGGTCGCGGGTGGTGCCCGGAGCGAAACCGAAAAATGTATAGGGCAGGTCGCCGCCGTGGTTATTGACTTGAGGCGGAAAGAAGTGAGCCTCGGGTTTGCCTTGCTGGCCGGTGAGGCTAGCGTGCTCATCACGGTGATGGATATGATGAGGCAGCGCCCCCTGGTTATCGAAGAACTTAGAATACATGGGCCAAGCGTGATGGGCCTGCCACAGGCGCTCGCCGATGAGGGCACCTTTGAGTTCAGCCACCGCATCGCGCAATAGGAATGTGCTCTCCACCGCAGCGTCCTTGAATACGACGGCGCTAAGACCTTCGTACTTTCCTGTGAGTGGACCATTTTCCGCCGGGGTTGTGGAGGAGAACCATCGTTCGTCGATGCCGCCGCGTTGGCCGCCCAACGCGTAATAGTCATCGGGATGGAGTTTGATGCGGCGGCCCGGCACGCAGAACGAGCGAGGGACCCAGGTAGGCGTGAGGCGCAGGATGCCCTGGCCTTGGTCCAGGGCATTGTGAATGGTGGTGGAATCGTTAGTCATGGGAATATCGGGTCAATCGTGTTAGTTTTTAACCGTCTCCCAGCGGCCGGACTTAGCGGACTTGAGCACAGCGTCGGTTACGTAGTCGGTAGCGAGGCCGTCACGGAACGTCGGCGCGGTGGGAGTGCCGGATGAGAGGCTCTGGATAAAATCGGCGGCTTGATGCACAAAACTGTGCTCATAACCGATCTGCAAACCCGGCACCCACCACTTATCCATGTAGGGGTGGTCCGAGTCGGTGACGTGAATAGAGCGCCAGCCGCGCAGGCGGCCCTCATCGCGATGCTCAAAGTATTGCAGGCGATGAAGGTCGTGCAAATCCCAGCTAATGGAGGCGTTCTCGCCGTTGATCTCGAAGGTGTAGAGCGCCTTATGACCCCGGGCATAGCGGGTTGCCTCGAAGGTGGCCAGCGAGCCATTGCCAAAGCGTGCCAGGAACAGGCTGGCATCGTCGATGCCAACGGGTTCCAGCTTGCCCGTTAGATTGTGTTGACGTTCCTTGATGAACGTTTCGGTGGTGGCGGTGACCTTGTCGATAGGGCCGTTGAGCCATAGGGCGGTATCGATGCAATGGGCGAGCAAGTCGCCGGTGACGCCGCTGCCTGCGACTTTGGCATCGAGGCGCCACAAGCCGGCGCCGCCCTGAGGCAGGTCCTTGGAGATGGTCCAGTCTTGGAGGAACTTGGCGCGGTAATGGAAAATGCGGCCGAGCTTACCCTCGTCGATGAGTTGTTTTGCCAGCGTCACGGCGGGCACCCGCCGATAGTTATACCAAACCATGTTAGGGACCTTGGCCTTTTCCACCGCTGCGACCATTTTGAGGGCCTCGGCGGCATGCATAGCCAGAGGTTTCTCGCACAAGATCATCTTACCGGCCTTGGCGGCGGCGATGGCGATAGGTGCGTGCATGTCATTGGGCGCGGCAATGTCGATCACGTCGATGTCGTCGCGCTCGATAAGCTTGCGCCAATCCGTCTCGATCGATTCAAACCCCCATTGCGCGGCAAACGCCTTGGCTTTGGTCGCATCACGTCCGCAAGCGGCCTTGAGCACCGGTTGGCGGTCGAGGGGGAAGAAATTGCCGACTTTGCGGAAGGCATTGGCGTGGGCACGGCCCATGAAGCCATAGCCGACCATGCCGATATTGAGTGTTTTCATGTTATTATTATTATTATTCGTTCCAGCCGTGGGTATCGCGCACCTGGAGCATGGCGGCTAGAATATTCGACCAGGTATCAGTCTGCATCATTACGTCGTTAGAGAACATGCAACCATCCCAGCAGATATGGCGAATCCGGCGGGTAAGTGAGCCCGCGTCATCGCGCAACCAGTAGCCGGCGTCGCGCACGATGTCGAGTTTCCCGTTAGGATCGTCGGCCAGGCAATGGCGGCCGGTTTTATCGTGGCTGCCGCTGCCTTTGACGGTAGCGTCGTTCTGTGCGACGTGGAAATCCATGGTCCATGGGCGCAGGGCGCTGGTCATTTCGCGCAAGGCGGCGGCGAGGGCATCGGGCTCCCAGTTGAAGGAATCAGGCACGATGCGATGCTCCGGGGCGTTGGTGCCGAGTGCGTAGTGGAGGGTGTGAGCCATATCGGCCTGGAAGCCGACGGTTTCCGGGCAAGCGACTTCCTCGAGGAGTTGGAGCATGTACTTCCAACTGTGCATGCCTCCCCAACAAATTTCCCCCTCGGCGGCAAGTTGTTCGCCGTGGTCTGCGGCGACCTTGGCCGCCTCGCGGAAAGTCGCGGCGATTTTGCTAGTGTTGCCGGTAGGATCTTCGGCCCACTCGGCGATGCCGCAGCATGAGTCGATGCGGATGAGGCCATTTGGACGGATGCCGAGATGGCGTAATTGGGATGCGATGCGGCAGGACTTGCGGATCTGGCCGACGAAATTGGCGCGGTCCTCGGCGCTGCCCATGGCTGAGCCACCGCCGGTGGGCGGCCATACCGGAGCGACTAACGAGCCGACGACAAACCCTTTGGCTTGGATCTTGGCGGCCAGCGCCTTGATATCGTCGTCGCTGCTATCAATCGAGACATGAGGGTCGCACAAAAACAGGTCCACGCCATCGAACTTGACGCCGTTGACCTCCGCGCGGGCGGTTAGGTCTAGCATGGTGTCGAGGTCGATGCCGGGTTCGGCGCCGGGACTGCCCTTGCCGACGAGGCCGGGCCACATGGCATTGTGGAGTTTGGGATAGTTGTTCATAGGGTAGGTGGGTGAAAGTACATTCCTTCAAGTGGACTGCAACTAGCCTCCTACTTAGACCCCCTCCCGGATTTTTCAATTTTTTTATTGGGAGATGTGGGGGGAGTTGAATTGGCTTGGCAATTGGTAGCGGCTGAATTATCTCGTGCGCGAGAGATTTTTCCGATGAGACCCACTGCCACACCAGTTCCCGCCCCGCCGCAGAGTGCGCCGCGTTTACTCAAGAGTCTGCGGGCGGTGGCGGTGTTTGAGGCGGTCAAGGGAGCCCTTGTGCTGGCGGTGGGCTGCGGGTTGCTCGGCCTCCTGCATAAAGATGCCCACAGTATTGCCGAGGAATTCATTTCACGCATCAACCTCGATCCGGCGGAGAAATACCCCAAACTCTTTATCGATTTGACGGATCATATTACGGACGGCAGACTGTGGTTGCTCGCGGGTTTGGCCTTGGTGTATGCGTGTTTCCGATTTATCGAGGGCTATGGATTGTGGAAGGAGAGAGCGTGGGCGGAATGGGTGGCGTTGATAAGCGGCAGCATTTATCTGCCCATTGAGGTTTACGAACTCTGCTCGGAATTCTCTTGGGGCATGGTCGTCGCCCTGCTCGCCAATATCGGAGTGGTCGGCATCGTCGCCTACGTGCTCTTCCGTGGTAAAAAATCCTCAGGTGCCGGGTTGCAGAAACCCGGTCTTTGACCGCGATTTTGAGGAAATTGAGGTCTGGATTCAAAGCCGGTCCTTCCGCACGACGACGGTAAAGTCGTCGCTCCCTACAATGCGTCATCCGAGCACAAGTTACCCAGATGGCTTAGGCCGCGATTAGGCCCCCACCCCGCGGTAATTTCGCGTTGCGGCCCGCATCATCGCTCAAAACCCGCGCAAATCCTGACACTTTTCGCCGCGAGCCACACGCATTGCTTGACAGCGGAGCGGCTCTGAGGCGGTATCTCTTCCCCATGGCCAAG
>JBAXOP010000109.1:0-15644 GCA_037133195.1 Verrucomicrobiota bacterium
TCCTGCCCGGAGCTTTCTGTAACGAAATCATGCGCTAACCCGACAGTATTGGGCGTCCCGCCGCCATTGGCCCATGCGCAGAGCAAGGCCAGCCGCTTGGCGGCTTTTTTTCGCGCATCTCATGGGCAAATGTGGGCAAGATACCCCCACTCTCCTTGATGCCTTGTGCTACGGCCCTCAGGCAGTCGACGTGCTTATTTACCGGTCCACTCGCCGAAGTTGCGGAATTTTTGGTAGCGCTGGGTGAGCAAGGCGTCGATCGATAAAGTGGCGAGTTCCGCTAGATGGCGCAAGACGCAATCGCGAAACGCGCTGGCGGCGGCATGAGGGTCGTAATGGGCGCCGCCGGTGGGTTCGTCGATGACGTCGTCGATGAGTCCGAGTTGTTTGAGATCGGGGGCGACGAGTTTCATGGCGGCGGCGGCTTCTGGGGCGTGCTTGCGGTGTTTCCACAGGATAGCGGCACAACCTTCCGGGCTGATGACCGAGTAGTAGGCGTTTTCCATCATGATGACGCGGTCGGTCACGCCGATGCCAAGGGCACCGCCGGAGCCGCCCTCGCCGAGCACCACGGCAAGGGTGGGCACGCGCAGCGACATCATTTCGCGCAAGTTGAAGGCGATGGCTTCTGCGATGTTGCGCTCCTCGGCACCGATACCGGGAAAGGCGCCTGGGGTATCGATGAGAGTGATGACTGGGAGCCCGAATTTTTCTGCGAGTTTCATCAGGCGTATTGCCTTGCGGTAGCCCTCGGGATGTGCGCTGCCGAAGTTGCGGCGGAGATTTTCCTTGGTATTGCGGCCTTTTTGGTGACCAACGATGACTACGCGCTGGCCGCCGATGCGGGCGAAGCCGCCGGGCATGGCGTGGTCGTCGCCGATGTGGCGGTCGCCGTGGAGTTCGCAAAAGTCGGTGAAGGCGTTGGCCACGTAGTCCAACATGAATGGCCGGCTGGTGTGGCGGGCGATCTGGACGCGCTGCCAAGGTGTTAGATTGTGATAGATGGATGCGCGGGTATCGGCGAGTTGCTCCTCCATGGCAGCGATTTCGGCGGAGAGGTCGAGGTTTTGGGCGAGCGATTTGGCGCGGAGTTTTTCCAACTCACGTTCGAGTTCGGCGACGGGCTTTTCGAATTCGAGGATTTGCATAGGAGGGCAGGGGATAGGGGATTTGGTCTTGGGTGACAAGCGGCAATTGCCGATAGCCGCAATTGCCGCAGGGCGAGGGTGGGGGCGAAGGATGGTGGATACATCCCGAGTGATAAAGTCGGCGCTCAGTGGGCGGGGAGGCGGATTTCCACGATGTTGCCGACGCGGGTGAGCAGGAAGAGTTCCTCGACATCGACGGGATTGAGGAAAATGCCGCGTGCTCCCGCCTCTTCAGCCACATACGCCCGGATTTGCAACGGCATCTTGGCGAGTTGGATGGCTTTGCTGACCGTCGCCTCCGCTGGCGCCTCAGCGGTGGCCTCTGCGTGGGGCTCCGTCTTGGCTTTTGGTTTGGTCTTGGATTTGACGTCCGGCTTAGTCACAGGTTTGGCATGCCCTTTGGTATCGGGTGTGCTGCGGCGGGCATCGAGTTGGCCGGTTTTCGAGCTGATGGTGGTGCGCAGGCTGGTGAGTTTGCCGGCTGCTGCGAGGTGGACGATGGGGTACTCGCAGATGAATCGGCCGCCATCCCACAGCGAGATGGACTGGCGCTGTGGCTCGATGAGCAGGCGATATTCCAAGGGCATGACGAGCAATTCCTCTCCGGGAACGAGGTTTTTGAGTTCCTGCAAGCCATTGAGATGGACGATGCAATCCAGTGTGGTCTTGTAACGGGCGGCGATACCGAGGAATGAATCGCCGCGCTTGACGACATGGGTTTGCTTGCCAGCCATCTGGGAGGTGGAGAGGATATCATCGAGGTTCATCTCGCCGACGATATGGCGGGCGATGGGTGCGGCGGATGAGGAGGGAAAGATATTGACGACGGTATTGAGCTTGTCGCGGGCTTCGGCCAGTTTCCCTAGAGCAATGAGTTCGTGGGCTTTTTGAAATGCGGTCTCGCCGGGATCTACGTCGGGCATTTCAGCGGCATTGACGTTCTCCGCAAACTCCGCGTCCGGCTGCGCACGGATCACCACAGCGGGATTTGGTACGATTTTCTCAAACACACCGCCAATCGGCCGCACCGCCACGTGGTAAGCAAACATCCCGGTAAACCCGATGGCCCCGATTACGGCGGCGGCGGCCAGCAGTTTGACGAAAGTCCACAGGCTCATGGGCGGATCATGGCTCAGAGAAGACCGCGCCGTTTGAAATCAAACGCGTTGATCTCATGCGAACGAATAATCATGTCAAAAGAAAATTTAAGAATGGACACCTCCCAGGCATCGTCCACTCCCTCGATGATTGCGCGGGTCGGGTTGCCTGTGCGCCGAATGTCTTCCAACACCCGCTCGCGCACCGCATCCATCGAATCATGAATGATCTCTTCGTGGACCTGGCCCCGCTTGAATTGAAAACCGTATTGTAAAAATGCCAGATTCTTCCCCTCGCTGCGCAATTTCTCGATTAACTCGTCCATCCGGGTGCGGGCTGTGGCGTCAAACCCCTCAAGTTCTATTTCCCGGTAAGGCACGGGGCGCAGGATGCGCGGGCGCATCGCCTCAACCTCGCCGGTGCGAATGCGCACCTGGCCGACGCGGTCCATCAGCTCGCTGATGATTTGGAATTCAAAGCGAGTCTCGCCAAACGTCTCGATGCGTCGATCCGGTTCGCGCAGTACGCGGGTGGTTTCGAGGGCGTATTGGATATCGTCGGGTGAGTGCATAGGCAACCCAATGTCCGTCAGAATTAGCGAATTGCAAAGAAAAGGGCGGACACCACCGGGGAGTCCACCCTTTTCAAAACAAACCGGCGGATAGAATCAGCCTTGTTGGTTGTTGATGTAGGTGATGACATCGCCGACCGATTGAAGCTTTTCAGCTTCTTCATCGGGTACTTCGATGTCGAACTCTTCTTCAAAGGCCATCACGAGTTCCACGGTGTCGAGTGAGTCGGCACCAAGGTCCTCGACAAACTTTGCTTCTGTGGTCACTTGATCGGCACTGACGCCGAGCTGGTCGACGATGATGTCCTTCACTCGGGCTTCGATACTTTTATCAGACATAGGCTATTGTAGTGGTTATGGTTGGCGTCGGGGGTTGCTTAGCGTGTTGAGGTGGGGCTTGGCAACTCCTAAAAACGCCTCAATCACGAAAAATTTCAAAGTGCGGCCAAATCAGCCCGGTTGCGGGCCGGATTCGGCGGTGTTTTGTGCGGCGGCAGGGGAGGCGGCAGGGGAGGAGTCGTCCGTGGTGGTGGGGATGGGGGGGCTCGAGGAGGTATCGTCGGAGGAGCCGACGACGGCGTATTCCATCACTTCGCCGGAGAAGCACGAGCGGAGGCGTTGCATGAGTTTTTCTGCGGGTTCGTCATCTTCCTTGCGGAATCCGCCGTAGGTCAGACCGTCGATGCGGATGCGCCCGTTGCCACTGGCACCGGCGTAAGTGACGAAGGCCAAGCCCTTGGTGTCCCACTTGCGCAGGTCGAGGAATTGCATGTCGGTGTATGGGACGCGGCGGCCGCGTTGGTCGGTGAGAGCCAGGGGGTCGGCGACGATGCTGCGGCGAATGGTGCGGAGGAGGAAAAAGCCGATAGTGAGGGTGAGGGAGGAGCAAATCCAGAACACGACCCATTGTTCGTTGATTTTGCGTGTATCGTAGGGTTCCTCCGGGACGGATTCATTGATGCCGCGCTTCTTGGTGTATTCGCGCCACAGCAAGTTCCAATTCAAGGATTGCATGCGCTCGTACTCATGCAAAATCTCAGGCCAGGGCATCGGTAGCTTCAGGCGCGCCGGCAAAACCGAGTGATCCGCCGGAAAATCCACCGTCTGGCTGGCCGCGTAATTTTTCCAAGCCTCCGGCGTCAGATTGCCACCTTGGTTCCTTTCGGTGAATTTCGTGTTGGCCGTCTGAAACGCGCGGTGCAGATAGTAAACCTCGTTTTTATTGCGGTATCCGCTGGTGCCGTCCATGAAGAAGAGCACGGCAAACACGCCGAACATCAGCAACATCACCAGGGCGCGGAAAAGAAACCAGCGGGTCGGCTTGCAAATAATCGTGTCGGATTCTGTCATAGGCTCCAACTAAGAAAACCCGTTCTGTTGGGCTTGGCAAGCCACAAACATGCCCTCTAGAACATTTTTCCCACATTTATTGTCGATTACCGCTTGCAGATGGTTCGTACCTTGGATACGCAGGGGCCGTTATGCCAATTGCTACCCCAGTCCAATACCGTGCCATGCTTGACGCCGCCCAAAAAGGCGGCTATGCCTATCCGGCGGTCAACGTCACCTCCATCATCACCATCAACGGGGCACTGCGTGCATTCGCAGAAGCCAAGTCTGACGGAATCATCCAAGTATCGACCGGAGGCGGCAAGTTCGCCTCGGGTTCGAGCGTGGGTGATGAAGCATTCGGTGCCATCGTGCTAGCCGAAGCCGCCCACCGCTTGGCGGAAAAATACAACGTGCTCGTTGCCCTGCACACGGACCATTGCCAGCCCGGCAAGGTTGAGTCGTTCTTGAGGCCGTTGCTTGACGCGTCGCGCCAGCGCATCGCCGAGGGGAAGGGGCCGTTGTTCCAGAGCCACATGCTGGACGCCTCGGAGTTACCGTTGGCCGACAACATGGAGTTATCCAAAAAGCTCCTCAAGGAGTGTGCGGAACTCGATATCATCCTCGAAGTGGAAGCCGGCGTGGTCGGTGGCGAAGAAGATGGTCACGACACCTCCGGTACCCCCGCCGACAAACTCTACACCACCACCGAGGACATGCTCACCGTCTATGAAACGCTCCAACCGTTGGGCCGCTTCCTGTTCGCCGCTACCTTCGGCAACGTCCACGGCGCCTACAAGCCCGGTGCCGTCAAACTCATGCCCACTATCTTGCGCGACGGCCAAAAGGCGGTCACCGATAAGCACGGGGCCGCTGCCGAAATGGACCTCGTGTTCCACGGCGGATCCGGCTCGGAACTCGCCGATATTCGCGAAACCCTCGACTACGGCGTCGTCAAAATGAATATCGACACCGACACCCAATACGCCTTCACCCGCCCGATCGTCACCCATATTTGCCAAAATATCGAAGGGGTGCTCAAAATCGACGGCGAAGTCGGCGATAAAAAAGCCTACGACCCCCGCGGCTACCTGAAAAAGGCCGAGATCGGCCTCGCCAATCGTCTTAAAGTCGCTTGCGACGACCTCCGCTCCACCGGTCGCAGTATCGCCGGCAGCGTCTGATCCTAGCTTCTGATCCATCAGGCTCCACGGGGCGGTCCTGGCTTGCCAGGGCCGCCCTCGTTTTTCATGCCAGCGTTAGACGCAGACCCGCGAGGATGGCGAAAATGACCACCAGCCACTCAAAGAGTCGTTGCGGCACCCGGTGCAGCAGCTTCCCGCCTAGCCACACGCCCAACCACATCGCCGGTAATAATTTGGCATTTTCCAGCAAACTCACCGGGCTGATCAACGACAAGTTCGCGCTCATCGGTACTTTCGCTAGATTCACAAAAAGGAAAAACCGCGCCCCCACGCCCACCAAGTCCATCTTGCCAAAACGCCGCGATAATAAAAAAAGTTGGATGATCGGCCCCGCCGCGTTGGCCAGCATCGTCGCAAATCCACCTGCCACCCCGGCCGCCAGCCCGAACCCCCGCGAGTCCGCCATTTCCTGATAGGCCCGCGGCCACCACCGCCGTCCGAGTTGTACCGTCACCATCGCCAGCACCACTCCGCCGATCACCCGCCGCGCCACCGCATCGTCAATTTTTCCTAGCAAGAACCATCCGCCCAGCAAGCCCGCCGCCGTGGGCAGCAGCAGAGGCCACACAGGCCGCCACGATCCGAAGCGCCGAAATGCCGGATAAACTGTGAGGTCAGCCACAATCAGCAAGGGTAGCGCCAAACCGGTTGATAGGCGCGCGCCGTAAATCTCGGCAAATAACACCACCGAAATCATCGATAGACCACCAAAACCCGCCTTGGACACGCCTACGCACAACGCCGCGAACATGGCCAAGGCGAGCGAGCCAAGGTCGGCAGTCATCGCGTTGCTCCTCCCGCCACCGGGCGTAATAAGGTTGCGCCAGTGCGGCGACTGGCGGTGCTATAGCTGGCTTCCACAGGCGCAGGGTGGCGCTTCAACCGTGCCTGCGCAAGGGCGATTTTTCCTGCCAGCAGTAAGGAGTCACGACCATATTGTCGTGACTTGTGAGGTTGTAGCTGCCAAATGCTTACCGAAAGAAACGTAGTGTCTCGCTCATGCGGCATCAGATTCAAGTGGCTCTGGTGGATGATCCGGGTGCGCATGCTGAATTATTGTACGCTTGGGCTTGTCAATGCCCACTTCAGGGCTTACTGATCGAGCTTTCCAAGACACAAAACGATGGCCGATCTCAAACGCAAAGACGAACACCCGCTCGCCAATATCCTCATCAATGTGTTGGTGCCCGTGATGATTCTGAGCCTCTTTAGCAAGGATCCGCTGCTCCAGGAAAAACTCGGCAAGACCATCAGATTCTGGCATCTCGGACCCGTTAACGCCATCATCATCGCCCTCGCTCTGCCCATCGGCTACGGTATCTGGTATTTTATTAAAAACCGTAAACCCAATTTTTTTTCCGGGTTGGGCCTGCTGTCGGTGCTTCTAACTGGCGGGTTGACCCTTTACCTATGGAACAAGGATGGGTCGGTGAAACCAGACGCGGGGCTGCTTTTTGGCATCAAGGAGGCGCTCATTCCGCTGGTGTTGGGGGTGGCCATTTTATTCTCACAGCGCTCAGCCACGCCGCTGATCCGGGTGTTTCTTTACAACGACACGATTTTCGACATTCCGAGAATCGAGTCTCGTGTCGCCGAGTTGGCGGTGCAAAGCGGTTACGTGAAGTTGCTGACGGCGGCCACCCGGTTGTTCGCAGCCTCATTTTTCGTTAGTGCCGGGATGAATGTGGCTCTTGCGCGGTGGTTTTTCCGCGGTTTCGATTCGCATGCCGTCGATGCTCTGGAGGTCTATAATGGCATCATCGCCAAGATCACCGGCTGGGGTTTTGCCGTCATCGGCGTGCCTATCCTTGTTTTCCTGTTCTTCACTCTCATGCGCTTGCTCGCGGGGCTGCGTCGGCTCACCGGGCTAACCGACCAAGAGTTGCTCCACCCGCGCTGATCATCTTGGAATCATCTCCACTCTATCGTAAATCATTTCCATGAAAACCCATATTTTATTGTTAGTTATCGGATGTGGGGCGGCGTCGGCCAGCACCGAGGCGGCCCGGCTGGCATGCGCGGATGATGGACTGGCATTTACGCCGCCGATGGGCTGGTATCCATGGAATACCTTTGGCCAGGAACCACAGAACGAAAAGCTCATCCGCGAGACGGTTGACGCGCTGGTTGCCAGCGGAATGAAGGATGCCGGCTACGCATACGTGGGGCCCGATGAAGGCCTGTGTTTTTCGCGCGGCAGCGATGGCAAACTCACTAGCAACTTACAGCGTTACCCCAGTGGCTTGCGCGGCCTCGGCGATGTGATCCACCGCAAGGGCCTCAAGTACGCACTTTACACGGATGCCGGATCGCGCACCTGCAGTGGCGACATGCCGGGCACCAAGGACCATGAGTATGTGGACATGCAAGCCTTCGCTGAGTGGCGTGCGGATTATGTCAAAATCGATTGGTGCAATACCCAGGGCCAGGATATTGTTAGGACATACAAAGAGCTGCACGATGCCCAACTTACTGCCGGACGGCCTATCGTCCACAGTCTATGTTCTTGGGGCGATGGTGAACCGTGGAAATGGGCCGCTGCCCTTGGCCACCTGTGGCGTACCGCCTCGGATATCTGCGGCCCCGGTGTCGCAGACTGGTCGCTCGCTATGAAACTCACCGCCGCCAATGAAAAATTGTATGCATGGGCCGGGCCCGGCCATTGGAATGACCCCGATATGCTCATCGTCGGCATGCCCGGCCTGAGCGACGCCCAGAACCGCACGTTTTTTAGCCTGTGGTGCATGATGGCAGCGCCGCTGATAGCCGGAAATGACCTACGCAGCATGACGCCAGCGACGGTCCGGATACTTACCAACCAGGAGGCCATAGCGGTCAACCAGGATCCGCTAGGCATTCAAGGGCATATCATTCGGCGCGCCGGCGACGTCGAGGTGTGGGCTGGCAAACCCTTGTTTGATGGCAGCCGGGCGCTGCTATTGTTCAACCGCGGCGCGGCGGCGGCAACCGTGGATATCAAGCAGGAGGAACTCGATATGAAGTACTTGCCAGAACTCACCGTGCGTGATCTGTGGCAGCACGCAAACACACCCGACGCCATCTCTACCAACGGAATCTTGTCCTTTAATGTGGAACCTAACGATGTCGGATTTTTCAGGATCGGCAACTCAACGGATTTTCCACTGCCACCGCTCATCGTTGCCGACACCTATCTCATATCGTTGCGGACGGATGGGGCGTCTCCGCAGGTTCTATCCGGATCGCTGAACCTCTCCAACAAGGGAAGTGCGGAGTTGCCATTGTGGAAAATCCGCCAAGACCTCCCGCGCTGGCTCACCGTGAGCATCACGAAATCCGGCAAATCCCAAACACTCACTAACACGGTGACCACCGCCGGCCTGAAAAAAGGCCTCTATCATGCAGTGGTGCGCCTCGATAACACAGAGCCGGTCTCGCACCGGCCGATGTCCGCGGTTTATTACGATGTGGATCTGGAGGTGCCGGCCGATGTCGCTGGCCTGACAAATTCCCAATGAATACCTCATTCACACTCCTATGATTCCACTTTATCTACTACGCCTCACCATGAGAACTAATATTATATGTCTCGCCCTCATCTGTGGGGCGGCGTTTGCCCGCGCCGAGGGCCACCGGTTCGCTTGCGCGGATTACAGTCAGGGAAAAGTGTGCATCGTCGCCGCCGACGGCAAGGTCGAATGGGAGTACCCGGCCAATAGCTGCAACGACGTGTGGATGCTGCCCAATGGCAACTTGCTCTTCTCCACTGGCCATGGCGTCAAGGAGGTCACTCATGACAAACAAGTCGTTTTCGACTATCAATCCAAGAGTGAGATATATGCCTGCCAGCGCCTCGCCAATGGCAATACCTTCATCGGCGAGTGCAATGCCGGGCGTTTGCTCGACGTCGATCCGAGCGGTAAAATCGTCAAGGAAATCAAGTTGTTGCCGGAGGGCAAGGATGGTGGCCACCTATATATGCGCAATGCCCGCCGCCTAACCACTGGCGGCTATCTTGTCACTCATTACACCGATCAGATGGTGCGCGAGTATGATGCACAGGGCAAGGTATTGCGCGAAATTCCAGCGGCGGGGGGGCCGCACAGTGCGATCCGTCTAGCCAATGGCAACACGCTCATTGCGTGCGGTGATGGAGCTGGCGGCAACCGGGTATTCGAGGTGAGCGCGGCTGGCAAGACGGTGTGGGAGATCAAGGGAGCCGAGTTGCCAGGTATCCAGTTATACTTCATGACAGGCCTTCAGCGCCTGCCTAACGGCAATACCGTCGTTTCCAACTGGCTCGGCCACAATAACTTCGGCAAGGCCCCGCACCTCATCGAACTCACCCCTGATAAAAAGGTCGTCTGGACGTTCGCCGATCACGCGGCTTTCAAAACCGTGTCCAGCGTCCAATTGCTAGATGTGAAGGGGGATGTGACGAAAAACGAAATCGCTCATTGATGTGAGGTCTTCGCCTCCCGACTAGCCGCTCCGCTCGATGGAGTATACCATCTCCGCCGTCCGCCAAGAGGAACAATGGCTACAATATGACGATCAGTTTCAGTGGAACGGGCACTCGAGCACGTAGGCACACCTTGATTAAGACGTGTTGAATCGTGGCAAAAAACCTGCAAAATCGCTTCTTGACCTGAGGGATTTCCTCAATTATTACGGCCCCCGCATGGGATTTGAAACACTTGGGCTCTCCGCAGCCGTCATGGAAGCCGTTAAGGAATCGGGTTACACCACGCCAACACCCATCCAGGTGCAGGCCATTCCGATCATTCTTGAAGGCCGCGATGTGATCGGTGCGTCGCAAACCGGCACCGGCAAGACCGCTGCCTTTGCCTTGCCGCTGCTTTCCAAGCTTGAAAAACTCGGCAAGCCCCAGATATTGGTGCTCGAACCGACCCGCGAACTGGCCCACCAGGTGGCCGAATCGTTCGAGAAATATGGCAAACATACCGGCCTCAAGGTCGCCTTACTCTACGGAGGGGTGGGTTTGGGCACCCAATCCGAGCAACTCGCCGCAGGTGCCGACATCGTAGTAGCCACCCCCGGGCGCCTCGTTGATCACTTTTATCGGGCCAGCATGCGTTTCGGCGAGCTCAAATCGCTGGTGCTCGACGAAGTTGACCGCATGCTCGACATGGGGTTTCTCCCGCAGGTGCGCAAAATCGTCAACCTCTGCCCGTGGGAAGGCCGACAGACGTTATTTTTCTCGGCCACCATGCCGCCGGCTATCCAGACGTTCGCCCAATGGTGCCTCACCGACCCACTCACCGTGGAAATCGCCCGCCGCTCGGTGCCCACCACCGTCACCCACGCATTTTATCCGGTGGCCATGGACCAGCGCGACGAACTGCTGCTGGATTTGCTTAAACAAACCGATTACCACTCGGTGATGATTTTCACCCGCACCCGCAAGGAAGCTGATCAACTCACCTCACTCATCAAAGGTACCGGGCAGCAAAAGGTCGCCGCCATGCACTCCGATATCAACCAGGTGGATCGCATGAAGGCCCTCGCGGGATTCAAAGCCGGCGACTACGAAATCCTCGTCGCCACCGACGTGGCCGCCCGCGGTATCGATATCTCAGGTGTCTCCCACGTCATCAACTACCGCGTCCCGGAAAACGCCGAAGATTATGTCCATCGCATCGGCCGCACCGGCCGCGCCGAAGCCGAGGGCGACGCCTTTACCATTCTAACAGCTGATGAGCTGGATTACGCCAAGGCCGTCGAGTTTTTTATCGAGCAGAAAATCCCGCGCCGCAAACTTGAAAATTTTCCCTATATATATACTGCGTTGTTAGATGAATCGCCGATCAAGCCGGTGCGCCGCAAGAAAACCGGCGGCGGTAAGAAGCGCAAATAGCCCCTTGCCACAGCCCGTCCCCTGAGCTACAAACTTGTAGCACCATGAGAACAGCCACCGTCAGGGACCTCCGCATCCAGTACACCAGCCTGCTCAGTTGGATCAGTGCCGGCGGGTGAATTGTTATCACCCAACGCGCCAAACCTGTCGCCCGACTGTCTTGTGTCTCCCAGTCTTGTGTCTTCCCCCATGCGTGTCTTAGCCATCGATCCTGCAGTTAGAAACACCGGTTACGCGGTGCTCGAAGGAGAGGCACGCCACCCCAAGGTGCTAGCATTCGACGTCATTTCTATCCCTAGCAAAATCGTGCAATCGGCGGCGCTCTCTGCCATTCGCACCCATTTGGCCGCAGTTATCCAAACCTATCAACCCGACGAGGTCGCCGTCGAGGGCATCATCTATGTGCAATCTCATCAGACAGCGATCTCGATGGGTGCCGCTCGTGCTGCTGCGCTGATAGCTGCCGCCGATCACGGGTTGCGGGTGTATGAATACGCCCCTCGCAAAGTCAAGATGGCAGTTGTCGGCAAGGGCACCGCAGATAAATGCCAAGTCGCGTTCATGGTCCGCGCCTTGCTAGGCCTGGCCGAAACCCCGCCGCCAGACGCCGCCGACGCCCTGGCCATCGCCTTGGCGCACCTTCAAGCCGCCGATCCCCTGAAGGCGAAACTCCTCGACCGGCGGCTGGTTTGAGGTTGCTCAGATATGCGCTAGCCCCGGCAGCGTTCGTGTTACTGCGGGTGTGAAAAGTGGCGGAGCTAATCCACCAAAATGGCTAGGTCCACCCACTGGCCTTGGCCGCCCTCATGGGAGTGTACGGCAAGGGTGTTGGTGCCCTTCTTCAGTGCTTTTTTCAACTCCTCGGTAACCATGCAGAGGGAATAGCCCTTGGATCCAGTGACACCAAGGATCTTCTGGCCGTTGACATAGATCTCGGTGCTGTCGTTGTGACGGATCACCACCGCCCCGTGCTGTAGCGTCGCCCCGCTATATTCAAAGGATTTCCTGAAATATATCTCGGGAGTTTTCCATGCCGTGCGGGTCTCATTCCCATTACCAAACGGTGCCAACCCGCTCTTCCATGCGTTGTCATCGAATTTCTCCTTGAGCCATACGTCCGCTGGCTTGTCGGTGGTATATTTGTAGGGTGTATTCAGTGCACCGTCCTGCGCGGCTCCCACCAGCACCTTCCATTTGGCATCGATGGTATTGACGGATGGCTGGCCCGCGACCGCTTCACCGCGCTCATAGGCCGCGGAGCGTGCGGTTATTTGGTAGAGTTTTTTCAGGTCGAACTTCGGTTTGCGGTCATAGTAGAAGAGACCGTTGCGTTCCTGTTCGATGTCAGTCAACTGGGTGTAGCAAAAACCAAACAGGTTGGCATTATCGAGCATTGCATCGATGGTGCCCTTGTAGCGGGTGTAGAATTCATCCGTGGTTTTAGGACCATTGCCATAACTCCAACCGCCCTCGGGCACCCCCCAACCAATGCCGCCGATTTCACTGATCATGAACGGCACGCCGCGGTCGGCGTTTGTCGTTGAGGAGTTGAAATATCGGGCAGGTGGAAACGGCCCTTCCGGCGCTGCCGAAAAATAATCCATCCAGCGTTTGTGCAGGTTCACTGGGTTGTCGGTATAGTCATGCGAGTCGCGAACCTCTGGGTTGGGCAATGTGTGGGTCCAGCCGCTGGCCTCCAAAGCGGGGCGTGTGGGATCGACCGCTTTGGTGATATGCCAGATCAATTGCTGCAACTCACCGGAGCCCTCGAAGTTTTCGTTGAAGGCACACCAACCGACGATAGCCGGGTGGTTCCTGTCACGCAGCAATATCTCAGTCCATTCGTTCACCACCGCCGAGAACCCCTCACGCTGATTGCCATATCCGGCGTTAGGGTACTCTCCCCACACCATGTAACCGAGCTTGTCTGCCCAGTAAAGGAAGCGCGGTTCGAACACCTTCTGGTGCAGGCGGGCTCCGTTGTAGCCGCATGCCATGGACATTTCGATGTCATGCTTAAGTGCCTCGTCGCTAGGGGCCGTCCACAGGCCATCCGGATAGAATCCCTGGTCGAGGATGAGCCGTTGGAAAACCGGCTTGCCGTTGATAAGTATCTTGCGGCCCTCAATGGCAATGTTGCGTAACCCGAAATAACTCTTTAACTCGTCGAGCTTGGTCTTGCCACTGTAGAGCGAGAGCTTCAAATCATAGAGGAATGGCGCAGCCGGTGCCCATAGCTTCTTCTCCTTGAGATTGAGTACCAAACGGGTCTGCCACGGGCCGCTGGCGCTGTCCGAGCCCACCAGGCGGCCGTCGATGAAAGCCTCCGCCTTTATTGTTAGGTCGGGATCCGAGCCGTTGATCTTGGCGTTGATGAGCACTCGCGAGTTGTCCGGATCTGGGACGACGGCGATGGATTCCACAAACGATGAGCCCACGGCTTCGAGCCACACCGATTGCCAGATACCGGTGGTGCGGGTATAGAAACAGCCCGCACTCTGATCGGAGCCGGATTGCTTGCCGCCCGGCTGGAGGCCGCACCACAAATCATCCAACACTTTGACAACTACCTCGTTAGGCCCGGGTTTGAGAAATTTGGTAATTTCAAAAGCGAACTCGACATTTTCACCGATATGGGAACCGGCCAACTGTCCGTTGACGTAGACCCACGAGCGGTAATCGACGCCGCCGAAATGGATGCGGACGCGTTTGCCTTGCATCGTGGTGGGCAAGCTGAACGAGCGGCGATACCAGACATCTTTCATGTGCTGGGTGGTGGGGATCGCGAGGCCGGACAGTTTGCTCTCGGGGCAGAAGGGCACGTTGATCTTGCTTGCTAGATCCTTGCCATACGTCAGCCCGCGGGCATCGCCGTCGGCCGCCTTATCAATCTCAAATTGCCACTCCCCGTTGAGTGTTAGCCAATTCTCGCGCAACAGGTCGGGACGCGGATGTTCCGGGCGCGGTACGGCGGGAGCGGCACTCAAACCACCGGTGATCAAGACGGCCATCACGGCCATCCACGCAGTCAAATTATGCGGTCTCATGTGAATTCAGTATTGGTTAGCCGGGCAGTATGCGATTGCTAGCTGGAATGCATCGCGCGGCGTAAGGAGCATGCTGGGATGGAGATCATAAGTCAACCACGCTGTGACCGATATTTTATTCCACGCCCGCAGCAGTCAATTCCAATCATTGCATCTTTAAAGGTAGCCAAAACCCGAGGTCATGCACGTCGAAATCCGGCAGACTTTGGCTTGTCAGCCCGCAGCGGGCCGCCTAAGTTGCGCGCGTGATTCCCAACGTCCTCGCCGAACGCTACGCCTCGCCCGCCATTCAAACCATTTGGTCTGCGGAGGGCCGCATCGTGCTCGAACGCGAGTTTTGGATCGCGGTGATGAAAGCACAACGCGATCTGGGGCTGGACGTGCCTGCTGCGGCGATTGCCGATTATGAGCGGGTCAAACACCAAGTGGACACCGCATCGATCATGGCGCGGGAAAAAATCACGCGGCACGACGTCAAGGCGCGCATCGAGGAATTCAATGATCTGGCAGGCCACGAGCAGGTCCACAAAGGGCTCACCTCGCGCGATCTCACCGAAAACGTCGAGCAGTTGCAGGTGTATCGCTCGTTGCTAGTGGTCCGCGATAAATCGGTGGCCGCCTTGCGCCGGATGCGCCAGCGTGCCCAAACCTGGGCCGACTGGGTCATCACCGCCCGCACCCACAACGTCGCAGCGCAACCCACCACCCTGGGAAAACGAGTGGCTATGTTCGGCGAGGAGTTGCTAGGGTCGCTGGCGGCGCTCGACGGCGTGATCGCGAGCTATGCGGTGCGCGGCTTGAAAGGCGCTGTGGGTACCCAGATGGACCAGTTGTCATTGTTTGATGGCGACGCCCAAAAAGTCTCCGCCCTCGAACAACGCGTGGTGGCCCACCTCGGCATGCCCGCGGTATGGACCAACGTCGGCCAGGTCTATCCACGCTCGCTGGATTTTCGCGTGGTGGCGGCTCTCACCGAGCTGGCGGCGGCTCCTGCGTCATTTTGCAAAACGCTGCGGCTGATGGCCGGCCATGAGACAGCCAGCGAGGGGTTTGCACCGGGCCAGACAGGCTCCAGCGCCATGCCTCACAAAATGAACTCACGTTCGTGCGAACGCGTCAACGGCCTCCACGTCATCCTCAAAGGTTATCTGGCGATGGCTGCGAGTCTGGCTGGCGACCAATGGAACGAAGGCGATGTCTCCTGTTCGGTGGTGCGCCGCGTGATGTTGCCCGATGCGTTTTTCGCCAGCGATGGCTTGCTGGAAACTTTCCTCACCATCCTCGATCAAATGGATGCGTGGCCCGCCCTCATCGCCGCAGAAACCCAACACTACCTGCCGTTCCTGATGACCACCACCATCATGATGGAGGCGGTCAAGGCCGGCGTCG
>JBAXOP010000110.1:0-15621 GCA_037133195.1 Verrucomicrobiota bacterium
CCATGGTCATTTCCTTGGGCAGCGGGGCGGCCGAGCCGAGGCGGATTTTGATATCCTCGGACGTGCGTTCGCCGATCATCAGGTTGTAGGCGCGCTTCATGTAGGAAACGATCGCTTCGTCGAGTTCGTCGCCGGCGGTGCGCACGCTGCGGGCGTACACAATGCCGGAAAGCGAGATGAGGGCGACCTCGGTGGTGCCGCCGCCGATGTCCACGATCATGTTGCCGGAGGCATCTTGCACCGGTAGGCCTACGCCAATGGCGGCTGCCATGGGTTCTTCGATGAGGTACACTTCGCGGGCACCGGCCTGTTCGGCGCTTTCGCGCACCGCGCGGCGCTCCACCTCGGTGATGCCAGAGGGGATGGCGATAAGCACCCGGGGGTTGGAACGGCGGTTCTTATTCACCTTGCGGATGAAGTGGCGCAACATCGCCTCGGTCACCTCAAAGTCCGCTATCACCCCGTCCTTGAGTGGCCGGATCGCTACTATATTGCCCGGCGTGCGCCCAAGCATGCGTTTGGCATCGTCTCCCACGGCCAGTACCTCGTTGGTGCCCGCCTTGACCGCCACGACCGACGGTTCGCGCAGCACGACGCCATGATCTTTGACGTAGATGAGCGTGTTGGCCGTGCCGAGGTCGATGCCGATGTCATTGGGAAAAAAATTTCCAAAAAGTTTTTTTAGTATGAAAAAAGGTTGCAAAGCAGAGACTTGTGAAAGTTTTAAAGGGTCGGCAGCGCCTGTGTGGTGCTGATTGATGCCGCGCTAGGCGGCGAAAATCAAGAATCGCCCAGAACCCCGCCGTGGGGGAAAGCTTGGGATAAGCGGGAATCCCGCACAAGTCAAACATAAATCCTAACCGGGAACGATTGCACAGGGGGTGGCCGCCTCGCAGTCTGGCGTCTTCTGCGGTCACTCATCCACTTTGCGCTCCTTTTCGGCCTCTGCCGCCTCTGCGGAAAATCTTCAAATAAAGTCCTTAGCCGAGACAACTGCCAGGACCGACGTTCGCATCGGCGAGATCGGCGGTAAATTGGTCGGATTGAAAATACTCCAGTTCCGCCTGACGACAGTGGCCGATGGGATCGGTGGGGTCGTCCGCCGCCAGGCCGGGATGACACATCACCAGAGTGGCGTCGCCCACAGTGGCGAGAAGATGGCGGAAAAACCGGGGAAAGTCGAAGTTGCGGCGGAACGGGCGAAAGCCGGCAAAGCGCGCGTTGCTGGCGAGGCCGGCGTGTCTAGCGGTGGCGGCGAGTCCGGCGGTCATGGCGTGCATCACCAAGACTTTAGGCAACAATCCGGAGGCATAGGGCACGCGCAACCAAGCGTGGGGATTGCGCTGGCGGGTTTCCTCAATGACAATGCGGCGGATCAGCGGCAAGGCATGCACATGCTGGTGCCCATCGACGAACGCCGGGGGTTGGCCGTAATGGGCTTCGAAGGCTTTCCATTGCTGGACAAAGCGCTGGCGTATGCTGGTTTCATCCAATTGGTGGAGGAACGCGCGCAGTATGAGAGGTTCCACCGCCTGCGGCCCCGCTTGCTCACACCGGCTCAAGCCGGCGCTCCCAGGTGCAGGGGCACCAAATCCATGGGTGAGATTAAAGTGCAGGCCCGCCTGCTGGCTCGTGCCATGTGCCTTGAGTTGTTGCGCCATGGCTGGCCAACCCGGGGATTCGGTTAGGCAGGAGACTGCCTGCAGGCGTCCGGCTGCGACGAGTTGGATAATGCCGCTGCTGATAGCCGCAGATTGGCCAAAGTCATCGGCGCATAGGGTGAGGCGTTTCATCCTAGAAAGGGAAAATCATGGTTTGGTGAATCCGTGTTTGGACGCGACAAGATAGTTAGGCCGGCGTTTCACCTCGTTGAAGATACGTGCGAGGTACTCGCCGAGGATACCGATGGAGAGCAATTGCACGCCGCCGAGAAAGGTGACGGCGACCACCAGGGTGGCCCAACCGGCCAAGGGATTACCGAAGATGAGGGTTTCCACCAGGATATAAATGGCGTAAAAAATCGATAAAATGGAGATAAGCGATCCGACACCCACCCACAGCCGCAGCGGCAGGTTGCTGAATGAGGTCAACCCGGTGGTGGCCAGATCGAGAAGTTTGAGAAAATTGAATTTGGAGCTGCTGGAGCGGCGTTCCTCGATGGTGAAGGCGATACCGATGCTGCGAAAGCCGACCCATGAGTAGAGGCCTTTCATGAAGCGGTTACTCTCCGGCAAGCGGCGCATGGCATGCACGACCTGGCGATCCAATAGGCGGAAGTCGCCGGCGTCCTCCGGTATCCGGATAGATGACATGCGGCTCATAACTTGATAGAAAAGATGGCTAAACTGGCGCCGCAACCGTCCGTCGGTATTGCGTTCGCGGCGCACCGCATAGACCATGTCATATCCTTGTTGCCAGTGCTGGATGAATTCGTCGATAACCGGGAACGGGTGTTGGAAATCCGCGTCTATTATCACTATCACCTCTCCGTCCGCTTCCTCCAGACCAGCGCTGATGGCCGCTTCCTTGCCAAAATTGCGCGATAGGGTGAGCAAGCGGATCGGGCCGGGCTGGGCCATGACTTGCTGGCTGGTAGCGTCGCTGCTGCCATCGTCGATGACGAGCACCTCGAAGCGCTCGCTCAAGCCTGCCAGATGTTGGCACAGCCCGCTCAGAAATTCCGCGATGCTTTCCGCTTCGTTGTAGGCTGGCACCACGCAGGTGATCCACGGGCGGGTCGTCGCTCGCGGGGTGGGGGCGGCTGTGGGCGGAGTCATGGCGGATCAATAGTTAGATTAGGTGTGGCGTCGCGCTGCAGGTATAGGGCGGATTGCTTGCCCCATTGGCCGAGCAAGGTGAAGCTGGCCTGGACGGCTGGGGGCAACTGCGCGAAGTGTTTGGCATCGATGGCAAGGAAGAGTTTACCAGGTCCCTGCATGCGTTGCTGCAATACGTCGAGCGAATCAGTATTGGCGGCCTCTCCCCCCGTGTAGAATTCCGCCGAAAATTTCCGTTTCTGGAAATATAGCAAGCTGTCGTCGGACGTGCGGTGAGCTTGGTAACAATGGACCAATTCGCGCTCGGTGATGCCCGGCGCAAGTTGTGGCGCGGCGAAGGCAAACACCACACTCAATAGCACCACCCCGCTGCTTACGCTCACAAGCGCCGGGTGCAATGGGTGCCAGCGCGGCGCTTGCACCCGGGAGGAGCGCCGCCAGTAGATTTCGGTTAGTAAAAGTGCGATGGCAGGCAATGCCGGCAGCGGATAGGTGGCAATGATATTGCGTGCCGTAGTGAAAAATACCAACGGCCACAGCGCCCACAGCAGCAGATAGAGACCACGGCCGTTGGCGGCCATTGCCCAGCCGCGAAAGTTGTGCCACTGGCGCAGCGGCGCGGCCAACAAGCCGAAGCACCACGGGAAGGTAGCTAACAGCGCGAACAGCCAAATTGTGCCAATGGGTTTGGAATGGGCGCTGCCGTATTTGTCACCGGCCCAGGCCGCCACGGTGAAGCGGCGGATATGTTCGCCGACGATAAAATAATCGAGGAACCCGGGCGTGTGGTTTTCCGCCAGCAAATACCAAGGCACGGACACCAGCAACATCAGCAGAGTGCCGGAAAGCCATGGGATGCGTTGCCAGAGGTGGCGCCACTGGCAGGTGAGCAGGCAATACCCAAAGATTGGCGGGCCGGCCAGCACCAGCGTCAGCGGCCCCTTCGCCAGCAATCCGATGCTCAACCCCAGAAAAAACCCGTATCCCCAAGCCCGCGAGGATTTTTCCAGCGCCATGCGGAACGCCACCAGGGTGATGGTGGTTCCTAATACCAAAAATAGGTCCGTCATCACCGCCGCAGAGCAATAATAGAACAGCGGACTGGCCATCAGCAACCCGGCGGCAACCCAGCCCATCGCGGCGGATTGGAATTCGTGACGGGCCGCACGCGCCACCATGCCCAGCACGCCCAGGGCGGCCACAAAAGTGAAAATGCGTGCGCCGAAGTGGTTGGGCCCGAAGCATACGATGCCGGCGGCCGAGGCCCACATCGAGAGTGGCGGTTTGGCCCAAAACGGCACGCCGGGGGCGAAGTGTGGGGTCACCCAATCGCCGGATTGCACCATCACGCGGGACATTTCCGCATAGCGAGCCTCGGAGGGATCACACATGGGCGCGAACAGCAGCAACAGCAAGCGACACAACACCAGCCCTCCTAGGAACAGGACCACCCAACGATGAGACTGGTTATCGAGTGTCAGTCCTGGCTTTTCCATAACAGGGTGGCATGATGGGTGTTGTAGCGGCGCTGTGTGAGCACCGGTGTGAATGAGATAGCTCTTGCTGGAAACGCGGGTTCATTCGCGGTGCATGCGCATCGGCGGCCATAGACGCGCCGCTACAAGGCGGCAGATATTCTTGCGCAACTCCTTTGCGCATGCGGTTGACTAGGCGGCTCACACAGGCAGCCTGCCCGATAGCCGCCTCTTTGCCAAGCCATTCCGCAACTCGCTCAACGGATGTAGCGTCCTCCCCACCTCTTGGGCAGAATGGCCCGCCCCACCGTGGTCCGGGCCATCCTGCCCGAATTCAAACAAGATCTCATTGATTAGCTTTCCGACTAACTGGGCCTAGGGAGCCACCACATTCCTGTGGTGATAGCGGAAGATCTGCCCATGAATGAGTGCCAAAGGCGCGGCTCATGGCCTCTCCTTCCGCACGCCGACAGTAAAGTCGTCGCTCCTTCCGCCGACAGTAAAGTCGTCGCTCCGTATCCAGTTGTCATGAATCCAGGATGACAACACCGGCTGGGTGGCACTGGCATCCGGCCAATGGATTTCGACGAGAGCCGGAATATCAGTCGCTCTGGGGTGGCTCGTTAGTCGGAGATAGGTCTGGGAAGCCAGCGGTACAAGCACACTCACGGGTTGCTCAAGGTCTGGATGGCTCATCAACACCACCGCATGACCCACCGCCGCCGGGCTCTCAATTGCCTCCTCAGGAAGAAAGAATGTGGCCCGCATTTTGTAGTGGCCACTCGGGTGATTTTTGAAAAACTCCTGCCACGAAATCTCGCCGAATCCGGTCATGGCTTCCCAATGCAAACGATAGGAACCACGGTCCCATTCGAAGGGTGCCGACCAAGTTCTTCCGGCTTCGTCATGGAAAGCCACGAGGATAATTTCACGGCCCTTCAAATCGACAGCAGTTACCGCAGGGTTCACCACTTTTTTAGGAAGCGCCCTGCCCCGTTTGTCATAATAACTCCTAAGATGTGCGATGGTATCTACAAGCTCATATATCCGTAGGCTTCGGGTCGCATGGTCAGCATCGTTGATAAAACCCAGCAACTCCGCTATCACGGCATCGGACTTGGCCTTCGGGTCTGCGGGTGGCTGGCGTAGCGACGGCCCTCGCTGCTCAGGTCGGAATGGCTCGCCGGCGCCATCGCTGGGCTGCCAAACCCACACCCCCAGCATCACAACTCCAGCCACCACGCAGGCCACCAAACACCACCCCACCCGACTTAAAACGAACGGCTTTCCAGCTGGTGGCCCTCCACTCTCTACCTCGGTATCCCATAGAAAACCGAGGGGTTGCCTGCGACGTCTGCGGTGTTTCTGACGCCTCCCTTTGCCGAGTTTGCGGGATAGCTTCGCTTCTAGCCAAGCCCGATAGGAACTCATCGACTCAATTGCGTTGCCGACGTGCCAAACAGCCGACGAAGCCGAGCAGCGCCAACATCGAAATTCCCGGTTCGGGAATGACCACCACAAAGGTGGAATTATGATCGATGACAGCCCATACCTTGTTCGCATCTATATCCACGCCCCATTCCCCAAGCCCCGGCGCCGCCAATGGATTGCTGGCAAGATATTGCGCATAACTGCCGCTGAACCGCTTGCCCGTCAAGTAGCTCTGAATGGTTCCTTCAACGCCTGCCACCCTCAAGGTGCCTGCCACCAAATTGAGGTCGGTAATGTCGGAATTACCTAGAACCGCGTTAATCCAAGCCACTTGTGAGCCGCCGTCGGCGCTGTAGTTATATTGCCACAACAACTGGGCGAATGGGCTCGTCTGAGCTACAGAGCTATCATAACCGACCTGCAGCACTTGCATCACTCCGTTCAAGCCGCTCAAGGCGACCATGTCACTAACGAAAGTCTGCCGGTTGCTGTCGCCACTGTATATCCCGGCCAACGAAGCGGCGTTGGCACCACTGTTTTCCAGGGCGGCCACCACCGCCGGACTCGCATTATCAAGTTTGACGAATTCGACCGTCACGGTGGCTGTTGCACCGATAGTCGCTGAGTCCAGAAGTTCCATGCTCGTGGCTTGAACAAACCTATCCGAAGTATTGCCGCCAACACCACCGGTATTACTCAACGCCAGGCCATGCACGCCCAGATTCGTTCCTGCCAGCACTTGCGACGTTGCTACCGGTGCCGCCGGCGCATCAAATCGGGTCTCTAGCTGGAACGTGTGGTTGCCAATGCTGTGGATCCCGGTATAATCCTGCCAAGTCCCCCCATTCTGATTGTTCCATGCGCTTACGATCGCGCCATAGTTGATTTGTCCTGATAGATTAATGTCCAGATTGGCTCTGGATACTCGCCCCATTTCACCGGCCAGCGGCGTGCTCGAGTTACCGATATAATGAATCGTGACATCCTGGCTCTGACCGTGCGCCAAGAGCGGACTGGCCCCTCCATTGCTCAGTTGATAGTCGAGGCTCTGGCCGCCGGAGAGTCCCAGATTGTCGATTTGGACATTATTCTGGTAAATCCCGTTACCGTTATCCCTGATGGTCACAATACTGCCAGCGGTAAGTGGCACATTTGACTGCCCAGTGTGAGTGAGGGAATAAGAAGCCTCTGCCACCGAGGCGAGCGTTGTTCCGAAAATTGCCGTGGCCGTGGCGCTTTCTCCCGCCAACCCCTCCGCAACCGCTCTCACCGTGGTATTTCCCAGATAGCTCATGCCGGCAGCATGCGTGCCGCTGACTAACACCTGGTTGCCGGTCCAGCCGATGGCCGTGTGGGTTTCGGTGCTATAGACCCTGTTAACATAGGTGGAGTAGCTGCGTGTATCACTCCGCGTACTGGAATCAATGACCAACAAATTTGGAGCTGTCAATTCGTTGTTCTGCACATTGTTCCATGTGTAACCCACCTGGAGACTGTCTTGGACGTGCTCGCCGGCCAACCCCTCTCCGGTGATTTGAGAGGCCGCGTCGATGGCTTGGTAATTCCGGCCTTGGGTGGCGCTATCGCGGATAAAACTGCCGGTGATCTGGACGCTGGCAGTGCTGCTTCCATCGGTAAATGCGCTAACTCCGGTATGCGTGGCGGTCACCGTCCCACCATTATCGAGGGCGAACGCGCCAAGACTGAGGCGTGTGCGGTTCGCGTCAGATCCATACGTCGTGAGTGTCACCGTATCATTTCGACTGACGGTTTGGTTAGTCGCTCCCACCATTTGCCGTCCTATATCCACCAAGGAATTAACGTAACCGCCGACATTGTTACCATAGATTACGCGGTTAGAGACCGCCGTGCCGGTAACCGTCAATGACACACCGGAGAGGTTGAGATTACTGCCTTGAATCACCTCGCCGGAGATCAGTGGATTGATCCGCTGATTAATCAACGCGCCCGAACCACGGGCCAATTCCCAAGTGGTTGTGACATTTCCAGAGCCGTATGTCGTACGGGTTGCGGGCAGTATCGGTTGGTAGGCACTCGTCAGCACCTCAGTGAACACGCGCTTTTCTCCGAAAACATTTCCGTATTGGGCCGAGGTGTTCCACGCACCACCAAACTCCTGATGCTGATTGCCTGCGACATCCGTGTAAGTGCTCGCACCTGCTCCGGGCAAGGTGGCCGAGGTGATGCTGTAATTTCCTGTCGGCCCGTTGTAGGAGATTTGCAGATCATGTGTCTGGTTAGCTCCGTTGAACGTGAAGTCGCTCGTCGAGGTCAACCGCAGGCCATTGGCAAGCTGGGCATAGCCACCACTGCTCACCGCAATGCGCGTCGCCTCGCTATCGGTTAAGGTGCCGCCGTTGAGTGTGATGCTACCGATCGTTTGCATCCCCACGATATGACGACCGGCGTTAATCGTCACCGAACCGGTCAACAGACGGTTGGTCACCACTCCGATGTTAGTGCTGGCACTCACCGGGGCATTCCAATTCGCGTTGCTGGCCTGCAGTCCGAAAGCCATCGACTGACCGACGGTCAGGCCACTGATGTTAGGAGTGGCGGAGAATGTGCCGGTGTTGCCAGTGAGCAGGAGTGCCGCTGGCCAAGGAGTTGAGGGAGCGGTGTCCACCCGGACCCCGCTGGGTATCACCGTTGCATCCGGTTGCCTGAGGGTGTTGATCGAGCCGACGCTCCCGGCAGTCAAGCCGATATCGAAGCTCACATTCGCTGTGGCGTTCAGATTGGTTGCGGTGAAAACCAAGGGTTGGAGCACGCTGCCGAGCACGACCCGCCGGTCCGTCGGCGCTAACAGGCTGACCTCCGGGTTAATCAGGGGCGGCGGGTCCGGGAGGCCATCAGCTCCGGCCCAGCCGGGAACGCCAAACGACAATACGAAGAAAAAACCCGCCTTATGGAGGTAGCGATTCGGTTTCATACTCAGTGATAGGGGGTGGGAGATGCTGGGGTTTCTGAAATGGCGCCAACTGCCTCACGCAGGCTGGCTGAATTCCCTGCCCTGTCACAAGCAATTTTTTCAGAAATTTTTCAATCATTGCAATTTTTCATATCACGAGATGATTCGGGCCACTTTTGCAAATCGTTCGATACAAATACACAATTTGCACGATGTGGAAGTTCCCAAGGAACAGGGTCCGGCTGCGGCCCGTTATGGAGCCACGGTTTTATTGTCGTTGTGCGGCAGCACCTGCCATGAAACAGAGCTTGCGGCACGTCCCCATGGGCTATCCTTCCGCTACCCCCATGAGGATGGCTTGGCACAAGACGACTCCGGGCAGCCTGCCCGCCGCCATTCTTCCTGTCGTTTCCCGCGTCAATTAAACGGACGGGATTGCCGGAACCGCCCGTGCGGAGCAGAAGGCTGGCAGGGGCTGGTCCGGCAGGTGGAGTATCAGACGGGCGAAAATCGGTGATTTCGAGACGGTGCCGCTTGCCCTTGGGCGGGGCATGGCTAGGATTGGGCGTCCGATGTCCCAATCTTTCGTCCACCTTCACCTACATACTGAGTTTTCGCTGCTCGATGGCATGATCCGTACCAAGGACCTGGCCGCTCGCGCGGCGGCCTTGGGCATGCCTGCCGTGGCCATGACCGATCACGGCAACCTGTACGGTGCCGTCCAGTTTTACAAAGCCTGCAAGGACCAAAAAATCAAGGCCATCCTCGGTTGCGAAATCTACTTGGCTCCCACCACCATCGACGACCGTCGGGAAATTCCCGGCCGCAAGCGCGCCACCCACCTGACGCTGCTGGCAGAAACTAACGAAGGTTGGGCCAACCTCAGCAAATTGGTGACTAAAGGCCACCTCGACGGCCTCTATCACGGCAAGCCGCGGGTCGATCGCGACGCGCTGCGGCAATACGCCAAAGGCATCATTTGCCTGAGCGGCTGCATATCCGGCCCGGTCAATGAATGGTTGCTGGCCGGTGATGAGGCCAAGGCCCGCGAGGTACTCATCGAGCTTTGTGATATCTTCGGCAAGGACAACACCTATGTCGAAATCCACAATCACGACCTCGAGCCGGAACGCCGCGTCACCCCCGGCTTGCTCAAGCTCGCCGCCGAATTGGGCCTCAAGCCGGTGGCGGCCAACGACGTGCATTTCCTCAAGCCCCAGGATCGGGAGGCCCACGATGTGATGTTATGCATCGGCACCGGCCACTTGCTCATTGATGAAAATCGCATGCGCTACTCGCCCGAGTTATACTTTAAGACAGCGGAGGAGATGCGTGGCTTGTTTGCGGATGTGCCGGGTGCCTGCGATGCCACCTTGGAGATAGCCGGGTGTTGTAATGTCACCCTCAAGCTCGACGCCACTTCATCAGAGAAATACCCGCAATTTGGCACTCCAGACGGCAGTCCCCGCGAAGAGTATTTCATGAAAGTATGCCGCGAGGGATTGGTCAAACGCTATGGCGAAAAACGCGCCAACGAACCCGAACTCGCCGATCGTCTCAAGTACGAGGTGGACACTATCAACCAGTTGGGCTTTTCCTCCTATTTCCTCATCACCGCCGATTTCATCCAATGGGCCCGCGACCAGGGCATCCCGGTCGGCCCGGGCCGCGGTTCGGCAGCCGGCTCACTCGCCTCTTATGCCGTCGGTATTACTGATATCTGCCCGATGCGCTTCGGACTGCTTTTCGAACGTTTCCTCAACCCGGAACGCGTCAGCCCACCAGACGTCGATATCGACTTTTGCCAGAGCCGCCGCGGCGAAGTCATCGAATATGTGCGCCAAAAATATGGCGAACGCTGCGTCTCTCATATCATCACCTACGGCACCATGGGCGCCAAAAGCGTCGTGCGCGATGTCGCTCGCGTCATGGGCATGTCCTATAATGACGGCGACCGGCTCTCAAAATTGATAGATCCGAAGCCCAGCGACGGGGAGGACAAAAAGATATACAAGGACTCGATTTTGGCCCGCGAATGGGTCAAAAATTCTGAATTGCACGACCTCATCGAAAGTAGCTCGTCCTATCAGGAGCTGTGGAATTACGCCCTCAAGCTCGAAGGCCTCAACCGCAACGTCGGTGTACATGCCGCTGGCATCGTCATCGGCGACCGCCCGCTCGATGAACACGTCCCGCTGACCCGCGGCAACGAGGGCGAAGTGGTCACCCAGTACGCCATGAAGGCCATCACTGATGTGGGTCTGCTCAAGATGGATTTCCTCGGGTTGAAGAATCTAACTGTCATCCAAGAGGCGGTGCAACACATTCGGCGCCACACGCCGGACTTTGCCATCGAAACTGTGCCGCTGGACGATGCCAATACATTCGACTTGCTCAACCGCGGCGAAACAATGGGCGTGTTCCAGTTGGAAAGCGGCGGTATGGTGGAAACCTGCCGTAAGTATGCCATCGATAAGATTGATGATATCATCGACTTGCTGGCGGTCTATCGGCCCGGTGCAATGCAATTCATCGACCAAATGCTCGACGTGAAAAAAGGCCGGAAAAAGGCCATGTACGAGCATCCTTTGTTAGAAAAAGTCTGCGGCGATACCTACGGGGTGATGATTTATCAGGAGCAGGTGCAGAACGCCGCCAAGATGCTCGCCGGCTACACGCTCGGGGGGGCTGACGTATTGCGCCGCGCAATGGGCAAGAAAGACGCTAAGGAAATGGAGCAGCAACGCGCCAGGTTTGTCGAGGGCTGCGATGCAACCAATGGCATCAGCCGCAAGCTCGCCGACCAGATATTCGACAAGATCGTGATGTTCGCCGGCTATGGGTTCAATAAGTCGCACTCAGCTTGTTATGGGCACATTTCGTATTGGACGGCCTATCTGAAGACCAATCATACGGTCGAGTTCATGGCGGCGTTGTTGTCCAATGAAATCCAGAACACCGATAAAATCGGGGTATTTGTGTCTGAGTGCCACCGTATGGGGTTGGAGATATTACCGCCCAACCTCAACGCCTCTCAGCTGCGCTTCGCCCCGGAAATCGGACCTAACGGCAAACCCGCCATCCGCTACGGCCTCGCCGCTATCAAAAATTGTGGCGAGGGTGCGATGGCCGCCGCCATCCAGCAACGCGAGCGGGGCGGTTGCTTCTCCTCGTTGGAGGATTTTTCATCGCGGCTTGATTCCAAGGTTGTTAACAAGCGCATCCTCGAAAACCTGGTCAAGGCCGGGGCCTTTGATTGGACGGGCGAAACCCGCGTCGGCATGTTCGGCCGGCTCGAACAAGTTATCTCAGCCTCCTCATCCATTCAGCGCGACCGCGCCTCGGGTCAGGTCTCAATGTTCGACGCCATGGACTTCGCCGCGCCGGTCCGCACCACCAAAACCGGCCGCGGCGGCAAGGCCGCCGAGGAATGGTCGAAGGATGAACGCCTCGCCCATGAGAAAGAATTGCTAGGTTTCTATGTCACCGGCCATCCGCTCGATAAGTTCCGCAGCGTGATTGATTCGGACCGCTACCGGCGGCTGGGTCTCATCGAGGATTTGGAAATTACCAATGCCCGGGACCGATTTCCCTTTGCGGGCATGGTCCGCAGTTTGGAGGGCAAGACGACCAAGGCCGGTAAGCCATTTGGCGTGCTGGTGTTAGAGGACTTCACTGGCAGCGCCGAGATTATGCTATGGGGCGAAACATTCGTCCCCGCTCGCGACGCTGGTATGTTAGAACCCGGGAAAATCCTCAAGCTCAAGTGTGCGATTCAAGTGGACGACCGCACCGGTGGCCGCCGCCTCACTGGCTATGAGATAGCGGAGCTTAAGCCCAAGCGAGTCCTGGCCAATGGCAAAGGGCCGTTGGAGTTGATGTTATGGACCACCCGTCACAGCGAGCGCGACCTGGAAGATATAGGATTCATCATTGCGGGTTACCCTGGCTACACTCCGGTGCACCTGCATTTCCAAAATGGCGCCGGCCGTCGTGTCACCATCGAGCTGGGTGCTGCCTTCAACGTGAAACGCAGCGTCGAACTCGAAGACGAACTTGCCCGCTGGATCGAGGAGTGAGGTCGCGGAGGATAGGCATCCCGCCCAATACGGTCAGTTTTGTTCATGCAGTGGCAGGAATGAAGTAGAGGCGGCGGGCAGGATGCCCGCTCCACTGTGGACCGGGCATCCTGCCCGGAGGCTTCTGTAACGAAAGCATACGCTAACCTGACCAAGAACTATTTCTCTGTCCCTTTGTTTGAAGTCGCGCAGCAAGGCTTGCCGGATGGCTCGGAATCGGGCACAAGCACGGGCATGGAACGCGAGGTAATCTCATTGGTGCGCCGCTTGCGGCAGGAAACCCTGTTGGCCAGGGAGCGGGTGTACCGCTTCGGGCTGGTGACGCCCATGGAGCGGCTCGCTTTGCCCGGTGGCGGCCCGGAAATTTGGGTGAAACGCGAGGACCTCTCACCCGTCAAGGCCTACAAATGGCGCGGTGCCTGCAACCGCATGGCCGTCCTCAGTCCGGCGGAAGCCGCCCGCGGGGTGGTCACCGCCTCGGCCGGCAATCACGCCCAAGGGGTGGCTCTGGCCGCCCGCACGCTGGGCATCGCGGCACGCATCTACATGCCGCGGCCCACCCCGCGGGTGAAACAAGCCGCGGTGCGCCAGCTCGGGGGCGAGTGGGTGGAAATTCACCTCGCCGGCGACGCTTATGACGATGCGGTGGCGGCGGCACGGTTGGACGAAGCGGCCAGCGGCGCGGTGTACATCCACGCCTACGACGACCTCCAGGTGATGGCCGGCCAAGGGACGCTGGCCGACGAAGTGGTGCTCTCCGGCCATGGCCCGTTCGATGTCGCCTACCTGCAAATCGGCGGCGGTGGCATGGCCGCCGGCGTGGCCACGTGGTTGAAAACCTACTGGCCTAACATCCGCATCGTCGGCGTGGAGGGCGTTGGCCAGGCATCGATGCAAGCCGCGTTGGCCGCTGGCCATCCCGTCGCGCTTGAGCAGCTTGACCTGTTCTGCGACGGCACGGCGGTTAGAAAGGCTGGCGATCTGCCGTTTCAAATCTGTCAGGGTGTCCTCGACCACATCGAAACGGTGAGCAACGGAGAGGTATGCCAGGCGATCCGTACGTTGTGGGAGGGCTTGCGCTGCATTTCAGAACCCGCCGGCGCGCTGGGCCTGGCAGCGGTCATGAAAAACCGTGAAGCTCTCGCCGGTCAACGAGTGTTGGTCATCCTCTGCGGTGCCAACATCGACTTCCTGCAACTCGGTGCCATCGCCCAGACGTTGGGCTTGTCCAGCAACACCAGCCGCACCCTGCGCGTGCAAATCCCCGAGCGGCCAGGCACCATGCTGGAATTGTTGGATGCGTGCTTCGAGGGCATCAACCTGGCCGATTTTCAATACGGTAAAACCGACCCCGCCGATGCTTGGCCGGTGTTCACCATCACCGCCGACGACCCCGCGGTGATCGCCGCGGTGCCGGCCAAGCTCGATGCCCACGGCTTCGCCTGGCAGGATCTAACCGGAGCTACCGACGTCGCCTTCCGCGCCATCCCGCTGCGCGGGGATTTGTTGCAACATCCGGCGTTTTTGCGGCTGGATTTCTACGAGCGTCCCGGCGCGCTGCATGACTTTCTCGACCAGCGCATCCGCGGCAACGCCAGCCTGTGTTATTTCAACTACCGGCAAAGCGGCGAGCGCATCGGCCGGGCCCTCATCGGCTTGGATTTCCCCTCGTCAGCCGCCCGCGCCGCTCTGCTCGGCGCCCTACCCAGCCATGGCGACGGCTACCGGCTCTGCGAAGCGGTGGATGCCGCCACCCAGCGCCGCCTGGTGGGTGAGCTTGCGCACTAATCCCGGAACGGAAAGGCCATGGAACCAGTCCCGCTTTTCGAGCATTCGGGTTCCACCTCCACATCATCACGCTCGAAAAGCGCGACTGGTTCCATTGGATGATGCTGTTTTTGTAGAGCGCGCAATGACCATGCGGAACGTGGGAACTTCCACTCCGTACATCCCGTCGTGATAAACGTCGATACAACCATTTTCATTGTCCTTTTTAGCAGCAGAATCCGGCGGCGCCGGGTGTGGAATCTGGAGGCACTTGGGCTGCACTACGGAGCGCTGGCTTCAGCCGGCGCGTATGGCCGGCTGAAGCCAGCGCCCCGTAACGGTCCAAGTTGCTCGGGAGGCTTATTGGCAGCGACGGTCACAGGCCGCCGCTGCAATCGCGTCGGCCCTCAATGGCACGCTGGAGGGTCAGTTCGTCGGCGTGCTCGAGGCCGCCGCCGGCCGGCAGGCCTTGGGCGATGCGGGAAATACGGCATTTGCGGCCGCGCAACAGGTCTGCGAGATAGTTGGCGGTCACCTCGCCTTCGACGTCGGCACCTAGCGCGAGGATGACTTCGAGTTCCTCTGTTGCGGCATCGACGCGGCGGAGCAAAGCGGGGATGCGCAAGTCTTCGGGGGACACGCGGTCCAGCGGCGAGAGCTTGCCACCGAGACAGTGGTAACGCCCGCGGAACGCACCGGAGCGTTCAAGCGGCAATACGTCGGTGGCTTGCTCGACTACGCAGAGTATTAGATCATCGCGCTTGGGATCCTCGCACAGTTGGCAAGAGCCATGGACCGCGAAAAACCCGCACACCGGACAGGCGACGATGCTCACCTTGGCATGGGTGAGAGCGGCGGCGAGTGCCGGCGCATCGGCTTTCGGGCTTTGCAGCAGCCAGATGGCGATGCGCTCGGCACTGCGCGGGCCCACACCTGGCAGCCGTTTCAATTCGCTGATGAGTGCTTTGACGGGTTCTGGAAAATCTGCTTGAGCCATGGCGGGTGCGTACTGGTTGTTGATGCACAACCGTGAAATTACTACGAGCGAAAAGGTGGCTGGAAGCCTGGGTTGTGTCGAGTTGAAAAGCTCGTGTCAACGGCGGTGATAATTGAGCGCAACTTCGAAGTCGGTGGTTAATCAAGACTAGTTTCCTGTCCCT
>JBAXOP010000111.1:0-15584 GCA_037133195.1 Verrucomicrobiota bacterium
AGCCTCTTTTCAAATAACCCAAAGTGCTGAGCCAACAGTATTGAACGCGCCGGCTGATACTGTTGACTTAGGCGATGCAGCAACGAGACAGGAAGAGGTGGCGGGCAGGATGCCCGCACCACGTGGTCCGGGCATCCTGCCCGGAGCCTCTTTTCAAATAACCCAAAGTGCTGAGCCAACAGTATTGAACGCGCCGGCTGAAGCCAGCGCTCCATTTTGCTTCGCTCCATTTTGCAGTGGACGCTGACGGGCGGATGTGTCACCACTCTGGCGAGCCGATGGGGGGAGACATTGCAGCAATAAATGGGGACGCCGTAGAGCGGGTGTTGGAGGTGGTCCGTCAGATCGGGCCACTGGCAGCTTACCAGCGCTTGATCGGGGAGAACGACACGCTGATCAAAAGTGCCGAGCTGGACCATGGCCGCGCCATCGTGCGGGCCCGCAGCGCCATTTACGTCGCCCTGATCGGGCGCTGGGCGGCGGAGCAACTGCGCATCAGCGGATATGCCAAGCCTTTTGCGGTGGTCGCTTTGGGCGGCACAGGGCGTGGTGAGGTGACACCATGCTCTGACTTGGACATTGCGTTATTGTTCGATGACACGCTTGAAGGCAACCAGTTTTTGCTAGAGGTGCAACGCCAAACCCTGCATAGCGACGAGTTTCTCGAACAGCACGGGTTCACGTTCACGCCATTGCCGTTTGGTTTGGATGACGTGCCGGAGTTGGCGGAGAAACAGCTCAACTCGTTTTTGGACATGGCTCCCGTGTTTGATCCCTATGGCTTGGCGAGGCTGTTCCGCGAGCGTATCCGTGCCACCTATGACCCGTTCGAGCATTTCCTGCATGTCCGCGGGTTTTGGAAAAAACATTGGGAAGCCGCCGCCGCTGTCAGTGAAAACCTCAGTTGCTTTGATATCAAAAATGACAGCCTGCGCTTGTTTCTTGGTGGAGTGTGGACATTGGCGGGCACGGATTTTACCCACAGCCATGATATCTATGCCGGCCTGGCCGATCCGCGCGATGTGGCGGCTTATGAATTTTTATTGCGGATTCGTTCGTGGGTCCACCTGAGGCGAGGACCGGAACCTGCCAATTTGCTGGGCAATCACCCGCAAGACGTGCTCGGCTTCGACGACTTCTGCTCGTTCGGTGAAATGTTAGGGCCGGCGGCAGATGATAGCATGCGCTTTGAGTTTGCGACGATTGTGCGGGCGCGGCTGCTTTCGGCGCGGCGGCGGGTGGCGGTATTTGCGCGTGGCGTGATTGAGCGCGAGTTGCGCAATGGTCGCCAAGTGCCTGCCGAGGATATCATCGTACTGAAGACTGGCGGTTTGCAGCATGGCAAGATCCAAGAGGGCCGCTCGCCGCAGGCCAAGAGTCGCGCGGCATTGACGATGTTGCTGGTGGCGCAGCGGTATGGCGTGCCGGTGGATTCGTCTGAGTTACAGACAACATTTTGCAACGCTGGGGATTGGTTGGTGCGGGTGCCTGAGTTGTCGGCCTTGTTTTATGAAACCCGCGGCAGTCTGGCCGATACCATCAAATATATCTCCCAGTTGGATGGGGCGGCCGAGCGATTGTTCCCCGGCCATGCCCGCTTTGAGGCATCGCTCGACGAACGCGTGATGATTGAGCGCACCTCGTTGCGCGGTACCTGGGTGCGGGAAAAATTGCGGGCACTGGATTTTTGTCTGGCCCAAGGCAACGCCCAACTTGCCATGACTACGACCGGCTGGAATCCGCTCAATGCGGATTTGGGCGAAATGGTAGCGCGGGCGTCAGCATTGTTAGATGCAGATCAGCTCGCGGCCGTGAAGCTCGCTCTGGTTACCAAACGACTGCCGCTGACGCCGGACGATGCCATAGCCCGCAATTCACTAGCACTGCCGCTGCACGAGCGCAATGCGTCGGGATTTTCAGGCATAGCGCTGGCCGAGTACTATGGGCCGTTTGTCAGTGAGGCGGGTTTCAGTCTTGAGACGGCGCGCATCGCAGAGTTTCTGGTGACGCACCGGCGCACCTTCAAGTTACGTGCGGAGAGCGGCCTAAACGACCGGCAACAAGTGGCTGATTTGGTTAGGTTATGTGGTGATGAGTCAACGTTGCGAACCTTGTTTGTGTTCACCTGTGTGGACCACTTGATGGGGATGCCGCCGGAGGTGATGACCTCGGGCGTGCCGGAGCGCCAGGACTGGTGGCTCCAGGCATCGGATCCGGCACGCTGGTTCAACACCCGCGAATTATATATCAAGGCGCTTACGACCTATCATCCGGAGATCATTCCCGATCCGGCGCTGGCCTTGCGTGCGGCCGGTTACCTTGCGGAAGAGCAGGAGATATTGCGTGACTTCGGCACGGATTTTTTCAGTGGCTTGTATGGTCGGCATGCGCGGCGCTTCGGTAGCCACTTGCTGCGCCTGGCTGAGGAGCCGCAGGCCGGAGCCAAGGCCGCCATGTTGCGGGATGGGGGCACCGTATTGTTAGGGCTGGCGGCGCTGGACTTTCGCGGGTTGGCCGCCTGCATCAGCGGTGCGCTGTGGGAGCATCATATCAATTTGCGCCAGGCCCATTTATTCTGCGCGGCGCACCACCAACTGGCGTTGGATTTCTTTCACCTCGCGCAGGGCAGCCAGGCATTGCCGGCCGATTTGCCGCAACGCATCGAGCATGCCATCCGCAACCAACTCCACATCAGCGACGCAGATGAAGCTCTGCTGCCGCCGTTGGACGCGCGGCCGACACTCGATGCCACGCCTTCGGGCAATTACCGTCTGCGTTATGAGACCACGAGCGACACCGGCGGCTTGGTGTATGCATTATCCTTCAAGGTGTTTCGTCATTTAGGTGGGAGCATCCACTGTCTAACGGCCAACACTGCCCGTGGCCGTGCCTATATCACCGTGCTGCTCAGTTTACCGCCGGACTGCTCACTGGCTGCCGCTCGTGAAATCATTGAGCACAGTTTCTAGGGCCGCTGCGGCGTGGGGAGGGGCGTGCCTGCACCGCGGCATAACTCGACACCTCGATCCTGCCAGGTGCCAATGGGGAGAAATTGGCCGGAGCCTGGCGCAGGCTGCATTTGCCTTGCATGGGCCGTGCGGGCAGCATGCCCGCACTACGCCAAGCCGCGGGCGAGTCGGCGGATGAGCCCGGGTCCCTGATAGATGAAGGCAGTGTACACCTGCACCAAGCTGGCGCCGGCCCGCAATTTTTCCAGGGCGTCTTCTAGCGAGGAGATACCACCCACTCCGATGATGGGGATACGGCCACCGAGGTGGCTGGCAAATGCTTGCAGCACGGCGGTGCTTTTGGAGAATTCCGGTTTGCCAGAAAGTCCGCCGGCTTCTGAGGCTCGTGGATGGCCGGCCACCAACTCGCGGTCGAGGGTGGTGTTGGTGGCGATCAAGCCGTCTAGCCCGCCCGCCAAAAACACCGCCGCGAGATCGCGAATGTGCGCCTCGTCGAGATCCGGTGCCACCTTGAAGAGCAGCGGCACGCGCTTACCGTGTTCGTCGGCGAGGCGAGCTTGCTCGTGTTGCAGGGTTTCCAACAGGCGGGCGCAGGCCTCCGGTCCTTGCAATTCGCGCAACCCCGGCGTGTTGGACGAGGATAGGTTCACCGCGATGTAATCCGCCACCGGATAAGCTTGGCGCAGGCAATCCAGATAATCGGCCGCTGCGTTTTCGTTGGGGGTGTCTTTGTTTTTGCCGATATTGAAGCCGAGCACCCCGCGAAATGTCTTGGCGCGACGTGCGTTGGCCACCCCGGCGGCGATGCCGGCGTTGTTGAAGCCCATGCGGTTGATGATGGCTTCCTGCTCGATGAGCCGAAACACGCGCGGCTTGGGATTGCCCGGCTGGGCACGCGGCGTGAAAGTACCAATTTCTATGCTGCCAAAGCCCAGCCGCCCAAAGCCGTCGATGGTGTCGCCGTCCTTGTCCATCCCGGCAGCCAACCCGATGCGGTTGCCAAAGCGCAAGCCCAACACCTCCACCGGAGCCTCCAGCCCCCCGCCTGGGCAGGCCAGCCGCAGCACGCCTGTCCGCTCCGCCAGCCGCAGCGCCCCCAAACTCAAATGGTGCGCCACTTCCGGGTCAAGGCGAAATAACCCGGCGCGAATCAACGGATATAGGGTGTCCAACACGCACCCAGTGTGCCGCCCCACCCTCGCCTTGTCCAACATAGCCTTACTGATCCGTCTGTTTTCCTGCCAAATCCCCTGATCCAATAATACCCATGAAATTGGCACACAACCTGCTTTCGTAAAAAAAGGAATTTTTTTCTTGCAATTCTAAATTAAACAAGATTATTTCTCGATTGTTCCGACGCGGTGGGCTCATACGGAGGTCACTGCAAGAAAAGCAGAATAATTCCCCAGCTCCAGCGTCTTACCAATTAGCCCTCTCACCCCCCCCCCAACACCACACACATATGTCACACGAATCCGATGGCAGTTTAAAAATCTATTTGCGGGAAATCTCCAGGACACCGTTACTTACGGTTGAGGAGGAGGTCACCTTGGCTTTGCGCATCAAACAAGGGGACCAGGAGGCACGCAGTCAGATGATTCGCGCTAATCTGCGCTTGGTTGTCAAAATCGCCCAAGACTATGCCAGCTACGGCTTGCCAGTGACGGATTTGATCTCAGAGGGCAATATCGGCCTGATGAAAGCCGTGGAGCGCTTCGATCCCGGCAAGGGCGGCAAACTCTCAACCTACGCCGCATGGTGGATCAAGCAATCCATTAAGCGGGCACTGGCCAACCAGTCCAAAACCATCCGCTTGCCCGTCCATATGGTGGATAAAATCGCCAAGATGCGGCGCATTGCCGTCATTCTTGCCGAGGCCTTGGGGCGCGAGCCCACCGACGAGGAATTGGCCGAGGAGGTCGGCTTGCCACGGCGCAAGTTGGCAATGTTGCGCCAAGCGTCGCAAAGCCCCACCTCGCTGGATTCGCCCATCAATGACGGCGAGGCGACCGAATACGGCGAAGTCATCGGCGACGAGCGAGCCATCAATCCTCACGATACATTGGCGGACAAGAATATGTTTGGCGAACTCGACGGCTTGCTCGACATATTGGACGAGCGCGAACGGCGCATTATCGACGTGCGCTTCGGACTGACCGGTTGCACGCCGCTGACACTGGAAGAAGTGGGCCGACAATTCGGGGTGACCCGTGAGCGCATTCGCCAGTTGCAAAATTCGGCGCTGGTAAAAATGCGCAATGCGCTGCGCAAGAAAGACAGCCAACGTCCGGTCAACGCGAGGTTGGTGGAGGCGTAGGCATTTATTCTCCTGCGGGGACGTGGGGCTCGAAGGTCATCGAGCGCTCATGCTCGCGGGCCTTGGCTGCCTTTCTGGCTTGCTGGTAGAACTGGTCTTGGACGCGGCACGATTTCTGGCCCTTGGCACGGGTCAGACGCTGGGACGAGCCATCTGGCAGCAGCCGATAGGCTTGGGTGTTGTCTTGGAAGAATGCCTCGAGGATGCGCACAAGTCGGCGTTTGAGCGCAGGTTCTTCGATGGGAATCATCAGTTCGATGCGTTTATCGAGATTGCGCGTCATCCAGTCGGCCGATGCCAGATACAGTTCTGTGTCCCCGCCCTGATGAAACAGGAACACGCGGGCGTGTTCCAGAAAGTGATCAATGATGGATACCACTTCAATGTGCTGTGAGTACTTGGCATCACCGGGTTTCAAACAACAAATACCGCGTACGTTGAGGCGGATGCGCACCCCGGCTTGCGAGGCTTTGTAGAGCGCGGCGATGAGTTCGGGGTCTTGCAACGAATTCATCTTGGCGACAATACGTGCGGGCAGTCCTTGTTTGGCTCGCTCCGCTTCACTGGCGATGAGGTCCAATAGCAACGGCTTCATCGCGGTGGGGGCCGGCACCAACCGCTGGAAGCGCAACAACTTGGAGCGGCCAGTCACCGCATTGAAAAATAGGGTGGCGTCGTTGCCAAATTCCGGCTTACACGTCAGATAGGAAAAATCGGTGTAGAGTTTGGCAGTGGTCTCGTTGTAGTTGCCGGTGCCCAGATGGACGTAGCGGCGCAGATGGCCACTTTCGCGCCGTACGATGAGGCAAATTTTGGCGTGGGTTTTGAGGTTTTTAACGCCATAGACGATTTGTGCGCCGGCGTGTTGGAGTTCGTCGGCGCGGTGGAGGTTGCGCTCCTCATCGAAGCGGGCTTTTAGCTCGACGATGACGGTGACGTGCTTGCCGTGCTCGGCGGCTTTGATGAGCGCGTCTATAATGCGGGATTGGCGGGCGGTGCGGTAGAGCACCTGCTTGATGGCGATGACGTCGGGGTCGGCGGCGGCTTCCTCGATGAGGCGTAGGATTGGCTCAAACGATTCGTAGGGATGATGGAGCAACAGGTCGCCGGCGGCGATTGACTCGAACATCGAGGCACCGGGGACGATGGATGGCGGGTTTTGTGGCGGCCAATCGGCAGCGCGCAGGTGGTCGAAGCCAGCGAGCAAGGCGAGTTCCATGAGCGAGGCGAGGCCTGGCGGGCCTTGGCAAGGATAGATTTCCCGCGGACTGGCGGCGGTGAGCGATTGGATCAGCCGGGCGAGTTCGCGCGGCGCGTCGTGGCGCAATTCGAGGCGCACGGTGTCCGCAAACCGTCGGGCGCTTAGGACGTCTTCCATTTCCCCGGCTAGGTCGATGGCGTCTTCCTCGTGAACTGCGATGTCGCCGTTGCGGGTGACCCGGAAGGCGGTGGTAGAGGTGACGGTTTCACCGGGGAAAAAGCGTCCGGCCATGGTGGCGACGAGGTCCTCGATGAGCACGAAGGCGTGCTCGCTTTCCATGCTGGGGACGGGTACGCGGCGCCCCAGGGTGTCGGGCACGGGGATGAGGGCGTGGCGGGTCGTGTGGGTTTCGGGATCCCGCAGACTGCAGGCGACGATGATGTGGAGGCCGGGAATGGCTTGTACCGGGAGTTCTGGATCGACGGCCAGCGGCGTGAGTAGCGGGAAAATGCTGTCTTCAAAGGTGGCGGTGGCCTTGGCGAGTTGCGTTGGCGTTAGATCGAGTGCCTGCAGCAGGCGGATGCCGGCGGCGTCCATGGCTGGCAACAAGGTGTTGGCCAATAGTGCGTATTGGTCGGCGCTCATTTTTAGCACCCGCTCGCGGATCGCCGCTAGGCAGCGTGCCGGAGTGAGCCCAGAGGCATCCGGCGCCTTGCGTCCGCTGCGCCGCAGCAGCATCAATCCGCCCACGCGCACTTGGAAAAACTCGTCGAGGTTGGAGGCCGTGATGGCGAGGAACTTCAATCGTTCTAGCAAAGGTAATTCATCGAGCAGGGCTTCGTTGAGCACGCGCTGGTTGAACTCGAGCCAGGAAAGTTCGCGGTTGAGGTAAGGGGCCATGGGCGGGAAGAGTTAAGACGCAAGACGGCAAGACGCAAGACCGCAAGATGCAGTCTCCTGAGTGATTTGAATTAATACGTTCATTTTCAATGAGTTATATGCCACCTATTTTTTTACTTTTGCCCTGCCGTGTCTTAGAGTCCTAGAGAGCCCAAGGTCATGCGATGAGCCACGTTCTTCAGAACCGGATTGATTGACGATTTTGGATTTTGGAAGTGATGATCAGACTTCAAGCGCCATGTGTATATAGTTACTGCGCCTTACTGCCTGCTCCTTACTCGCCCCGGGTTCGCGTCTTGTCGTCTTGCGTCTTGCGTCTTGTCGTCTTGCGTCTTACTCTTCTGCCCCCATGACCGACCTCGAACTAGCCACCCATGCCGCGCTTGAAGCGGGCCAATTGTTGCGTGCCAACTTCGGCAACGCTGCCGTTGTCGATGAAGCCACACATCACGATATCAAGCTGGCCTTGGATCGCGCCGCCCAAGACCTGATTACCGGTATTTTGCTAGGCGAGCATCCCACCGACGCCTTGTATGGCGAGGAAGGCATCGCCGGCAATCAGGAGTCGCAGCGCCAGTGGATCGTCGATCCGATCGACGGCACCGTGAACTTTTTCTATGGCATCCCGCATTTCTGCGTATCCATCGCACTGCGGGTGGCTGGCGAGATTGTCGTCGGGGTAATCCACGACCCGATGGTCGGCGAAACTTGGACAGTGGCCAAGGGCGGCCCGGCGCTGCTCAATGGGCGTCCGATCCGGGCCAGCAAGCGTGCCGACTTTGCGGAGTCCATTCTGTTTGTCGGCTGCGGCAAAGATGAAGAGGCATTGCGCACCGGCATCGAACGCTTCCATAAGGCCTCGTTGCGTGCTAGGAAAATGCGGATGATGGGCTCCGCCGCCCTCGGTATGGCCTACATCGCCTGTGGCCGTCTGGATGCCTACATCGAGTCGCGCATTTCGCTCTGGGATATTGCTGCCGGCCAGTTGCTGGTGGAAACCGCCGGCGGCACGGTCGAGCTAACCGCCGTTGACGGTTATGCCGATGCTTGGTCCATCGTCGCCTCCAATGGGCATCTCCCGATCCAGGAGATTCTCTAGCGCGGCTTCGCCACAAGACGCAAGACTTCAACCTGAGGACAACATCTACGGCTCACCATTCACCATTCACCCTCATGACCGGCATTGGCTACGACGTACATTCCTTGGTGACCCACCGCGCGCTGGTGCTCGGCGGAGTTACTATCCCGCACAGTCATGGCCTCGACGGCCATTCCGATGCTGACGTGTTATGTCATGCCATTGCCGACGCCGTTCTCGGAGCGCTGGGTGAACCTGATATCGGCCATTTTTTCCCGCCGGACGATCCGGCGTGCAAGGACATGTCGTCGCTGCGAATTTTGGAAAAATGCCGCGAGTTGGCGGTTACGGCCGGCTATCAGATCATCAATGTGGATTCGACCCTCATCGCCGAGGCCCCGAAAATCCAGCCGTATCGTGAGGCGATGCGCCGCAACATCGCCAAAGCCCTGGGTATCGAACCGACTCGCGTTGGCATCAAGGCCACCACTAATGAGATGATGGGTTTTGTCGGCCGCAAGGAAGGCATCGCTGCTCTTGCCGTCGCGCAAGTGGACTGATCACGAAGCTTCATGGTACACGCATTCGCTGGCCCGGTGCCATCATCCAACAAAAAATCAGCACTCAGTGTTTGACCTCAAAAAAGCCACGAGTTCGTTTACGGATTTCCTGAGTTCCGGGCTCAGCCGCGACGAATTTCCGAGCCTTTGAAGCGGATGTTGATGCGATATACCTTTTTGACGCGGCAGGTGATTTTACCGGATGCCAGATCCATCAGCTCAGGGATTTCAATGAGATGCACATCGACCACTGCATGATATCCGCGCTCGGAAAAAATGTCTATCAACATGCCGAGGGCGGTAGGCTCGCCTAACAGAACGTCCTCGCTGTTGATATTGGCGTGGCCGGAGATGGCATGCAGCTTGATGACGGGCATCATGGTGTTTTCAATGAAGCTGACCACGCGCTGGAATAATTCCGGCGAACTGAGTTCATAGTCATCGAGGCGTTTGACCAGTTCCTGGCGGGCGTGGATGATGATGTCGCTGGCCACCGGCAGGGTGCGCAGTCGGTTATAGGTAAGCGGGTCGAGTTCGAGTGAACTTTGGTATTCGAGTTCCTTGAGAATGTTTTGCTCAACCTCCGCAATGGGCCCTTGCGCATTGATTAGATGATAATGAAATACATCCTTCAGCGACAGCAGCGCATCCCACGTCTGCTCCTTGAACACGCGGTAGCGGCGCCCCGCAAGGCGCTCGTCAAAGTCGGTCGGTCGCTTCTCTAGCAACTCGCCGTGGTGCGTGCGCCGTACCTCCTCGTTGTGCGCCTTGGCCTCCCGGCCGCGCTTGATCTGGCGGGCGACACTTTCCCGTTCATTGACAAAGAGCACAATGATCTGCACCACCGGTTGACGGAATCGGCCCGCCAGCGGCGTGCCGTAGTGCTCGCGCCATAGCCGGGTCATTTTCTCATAAATCATCTTGAGGCACTCGACCTGCACCGTGGTGCGCGGAAATCCATCAAGGATAACTCCGTCGCGGTGCTCGGGCTTGAGCAATTCGTGGAGCAGCGCGCTGAGGACCTCGCGGTCCCCGATCATCCCCCCTGCGTCCTTGACCGCTTTCATGGCCGGCGTGTCCAATAGCGAACTCATGACGATGGGGGCGCTGGTAAGGCCACGGGTTTTGGAAATAAACGCGGTGTTGGTGCCTTTGCCAGACCCGGGCGCTCCACCTAGCAAAATGATTTCCTTGGGAAAACGCAGGTTCTCCGGGCCGTATTGCTCTTCCAGATCGTCCCAGATAGGGTCGAAAATGATGCGTGCGTCTTTGATTTCCAAATCCGCAATCGTAGCTAAGGGGGCTTGAGGCTGGCTCATGGGGGTACGGGGAAAGTGGCGTGTAGTGCCGCCGTCCGCAAGTAGAATGTCGCAGCCATCACAAGGCCACGCCTGGCCCCGTTACGCTGGGGGGCGGTTCATTTGCCTGATATCTGAGGTTGCGGGCGGTGGCGAATGCGTTAGCCTGCGGCCATGACGGTGGTAACGCAAGCGAGCAAATTGACGGAGACCTTGGCGGAATACGGCCGGGCGCGGGTATTGGTGCCAACCATGGGGGCCCTGCATGCCGGGCATCTGGCCTTGATCCGCCACGCCAAAGTGCTGGCCGGACCCGAGGGCGCCGTGGTGGTGTCGATTTTTGTCAATCCGATTCAATTTGACCGACCGGGGGATCTTGCGGCCTATCCGCGGCCGCTTGAGTCTGATCTGGCCGCCTGCCAGGCGGCGGGCGTGGATGTGGTTTTTGTGCCGGACGCGGCAACGATGTATGCCCCTGACCACTCGGTGACGGTAGGCGAGTCGCTTCTCTCGCGCAGCCTGTGCGGCGCGGCGCGCCCGGGCCATTTTGATGGCGTGTGTACGGTGGTGCTCAAATTGTTTTTGTTAAGCGGTTGTGACATAGCGGTGTTTGGTGAGAAGGATTTCCAACAATTGGCGATAATCCGGCGCATGGTCCGCGACCTGAATGTGCCCGTGGTTATCGTCGCCCACCCGACCGTGCGTGAGGCCGACGGGCTTGCCATGTCATCGCGAAACGTGCGTCTGAATGCCACCCAGCGGGCGGATGCGCCGCGCCTCCGGCAGGCTCTGCTCGCAGCGCAGGCAAGATTTCGAATTGGCATCCGCACGTCCGCAGAGTTGCTGGTGACGGCCCGTCAAGCCATCGAGGACTCGGCGCTGACACGCATCGACTACCTGTCGCTGGTCGATGCGGAAACATTGGTGACGGTGGCGAATATCGAGCGACCGGCGTTACTCGCCACGGCCGTGTTTTATGGCGAAGTACGCCTCATCGACCACGTGTGCCTCGTTCCATGAGGGGTGCTGGCAGCGGTATCAACCATGGGCAAAAGCCGCGGCTGGATGCCGGCGCTGCCCCGCAGCCGGGCGTGGCACGTCAGTGCGGCATGAGATTGGCACCTAGGAAGATAAACAGGGCGAGGAACAGAAACAAAATCGCGAGACCAAGCTTGACGGCAAAGGTATGCTTTTTCTGGAATTCGATGAGTGTTTCACTGCGCAGGCCACTGTATGCTAACAGGAAAATGACAATCAGCGGAGCGATGAAGGCAAGGTTATAGATAACGAGCCACAGCACGGCATCGAGCTTGCCTTTTTGTATTTGATAGATAATAGGTGCATACACTTGCCCGGTGCAGGCGAGTTCCAATATCGAGATGATCAACCCGGAGATGAAGGCGGCGATGACAAAGTTACGGGCACGTGCCCCGCTGCGCACTACGCCGCGGATGCGCGATTTGAGGAAGCCGGGCAATTGCAGGCTCATGGCGTCGAGGTGCCCGGCGCGGGCGTGCAGAGCATCGCGCAACGATAGCCAAGCGGCGACCAGAGCGAGCAATCCGAAGAACAGGTTGAGCCAGAATTGGATACCGGCGAAGCGGTGGTTGAGTTTGTCCAACATTGCGTAGAGGACCAAACCGGCGGCGAGGTAGGCGATGAACACGGCGCTGATGAATGCGGCGCCGACCATGAGCATTTCGCGCGGGCTGCGGCGGGCGATTTGCAGATAGGACAGGAAGAAGATGATAGTGGCGAAGGCGCAGGGGTTGATGCCGTCCAACAAGCCGCCGCCGAGTACGATGGGTAAGGTGACGGCTTCGTAACGGCGGTCCACTTCCTTGGCGGCGGCGAGTTGTTCGGTTGCGTCGAGTTGGCACCAAGTATCATCCTGCGCCGAGGTCATCGTACGGGCGAAGAGGTTGCCGAGGGTGGCGGGGGAAATGTCGGTGCCGATGACGAAGCCGGCCTGGGTGAAGACACCCGGTGTGAGCGAGTGCTTGATGGCGGGTACTGTGAAACGGCCGCAAAGCGCCTGATTGAGGATGATGCCGGAGGCTTCCAAGATATTTGTTTCGGTGATTTTAATGAGCGGAAAGTCTTTTTTGAGAGAAGTAATGTATTGTTTGGCTTTGATACATTCCGGACACCCTGGTTTGTAGAAAAATACCACATCCAACGAATTGCGGGCGGGCGGCGGCGCGGTGGGTGGCTCATCGGTTAGAACCGGGGCGTCCTTGGCGGCCGGTTTGGCGGCGCTTTCCGCCAGTGAGGCAAAGGTGGCAAACCCTTTGGTTGCTACCGGGTTGATGCGGGCATTGAGAAGTTTGAGTTTGTCGGGTTGAATCATTGATGGGTTGACTACGGCCAGCAGCGGTCGCAACGCGGGCGTGGCACGGGCAGCATTCTCGCTGAGCCACTCGCCGATCCGATAGACAGCGTTGGTTTCCTTGGACAGGCGCGGCAGCAGCGCCACGAAGGCATCTATATCGGTGGGCACGCCCTGGGCAATGAGCGCGAAGGATGCTTCAAAGCGCAGCATGGGCGAGGCGTCTTGTTCGGCCATACGTTTGAGAGCGGTGCGCACCGGTTCTGCCAGTCGTGATTTTTTCTCGTTGTAGTTAGAGTAATTATCGCGGATGAACAGGCTATCGGAAAAGTGATGGAGCCAGGAGTTTTCGGTTTTGGCGGCGCGGTCCGGGAGTACGGCTCGCACGAAGGCGGCCGGATCCTTGGCGATGGCTTCAGCGTTGGCTGTGAGGTCGGCGGGGCGGGCGATGAGCAGTGCTTGCCAGGCAGCTCGCCGCAGGTTCGCATCCTTCGCCGTGGTGTGCGGCCTGAGCGCCTCGATGATTTTTGCGTTGCCGAAATGACGGCTGGCGATGGCGGCGAGGATGCGCAACGGAATCGGGGCGTCGCGTGCCTCCAAAATACCTTGGCACCATGGGCGGAAGATGGCGGCGTTTTCGCGTGACGCGGATTCAAAGTTATAGCCATACGTTTCGTTAGGTTGTAGCGGGCTGCCGGGTTTGGCCAATTCCTCGAGTACGAGGTTGATGAGAGCCTTGGCTTTTTCATTAGACAAGGCGCATTCGGCGGCCGCGCTGCGCAATTCGGGCAACGCATCACGCAGCAGGGTGGTGAGCAAGGGGACGGCTTCACGGGTGGACGGGTTGTGGATGTGACCGCAAATGGCGATCTTCTGGGCGGTAGTTAGGGTTGGTAGATCACGGATCAGCGCGGTATAACCCTCGACTTGGCCGGCGCGGGCGAGATTCACCGCAGCATTGAAGCGCAAGCCCGGCTGGGTTTCAGGCGTGAGGCGCTTGGCGATTTCCTTGATGAGTTCGGCTTGGGCGGCGGGAATGCTGGGCAAGTTTCGCTCGACTGGCGTGGTCTTGAGGTTTTGGCCGGGCAGTTGGAAGGCCGCGTAAAGGGGGTCGAGCGCGGTGGGTTCGCTGCTATCCTTGGCAGCAGTGAGGGCCTCTAGCAATTGCGGATCGGTGCGCCGCGAACCCGATGCCGGTAAATCCAGCCGCTCCAGGATGGCGTTGGCCTTTTCCGGGCTGTTAGAACGCAGCGCTTCGACGAGTACACTGGCGTATTTATTGCTTTTTAGCGACTCCTCATCCGCAGCGATCACGCGCAACGCGGCGCATGCGACGTCGAGGTCGGGATCCGCGGCGAAGCGCAGCGCGAGAGGTTTGAGGATGTTGTTAGATTGAATGGCACGCAGCGCGGTGAGTCGGGCATCGGGCGGGGCGGTATCGAGTTTAGCGAGGAGTTCCGGGTCGAGGGCTTGTTTCATGGCACCGTAGCCTTCGATGACCGGGCCGACCATCGCGTCGTTGGCGAGAAACATCGTTTTGAGCTTTGGCAGGGCCTCCTTGGCACCGAGAGCGACGACGGCATTGATGGCGGCAAAGCGGACGAATTCATCCGGATCTTCGAGCAGGGTTAGGCAGGTGTCTTTGGCTTTGGTTAGCTTGCGTTTGGTAACGTATTCAAGTGCAGCAGCACGCACCCGCCAACGGCTGTCGGTGAGTATGTGGGGGATCGCCTCGTCGGCGGTGGGGGCGCTTTTCTTAGGGCCGTACGACGAGCGTTTATTATCACCGCTTAGAGTTAGACTGGTTTGGATGGCGGAAACGAGTAAGTCTTCGTCAGGGTGGTTGAGAAAGGAACTGACGAGTTTCTCGGTGTCCGGACCGGGAATGTCCTTGAGCCGACGCAGCGCCCCGTGGATGACGTTTGCGTCAGGCTCCAAGGCGAGTAGCGGGGCTAGAATACCCACCGCCGGCGCGCCGCCACAAACCAGCAGAGCGTCGATGGCTGATTCACGCACCAGCGGGTCGGGGTGGGTGATGAAATCGCGCAGGATCGGCAGGGCGAGCGTGCCGGCGCTGCGCACTGTGGTGAGTGACGAAAGGAGTTGGTCGCGGCTGCCAAAAACAAGTTGGCGGGCGGTATCGGCGGCTTGATCGCCGAGTTGGCGGGCGAGGGTGATTTGGTATTGGGCCTCGCGGACGCGGGCACGGCTGCCGACGGGCAGGGTGGGCGTGTCGTTGAGGAATGATTCGAGGAAACCTACAGCACTGAGGCCTTCCGCCTCTAACATGTGGCGGGCGCGGCTGGCTTTGTCGCTGTCTTCGGCTAGCAAGTCGCGCAGGTAACTGCGGCGTTGGTCCTCAGAAAAAAGGGTGCCGGAGTGGCGGGCATCGGCGGCTTGGCCGGCCCAAGCGTGCCAGCGGGCGAGGGCGGCGGCATTTTCCGGGGAGGCGGCGGGGGTCCATGGGTTGTAGGACAGATCGCCGCCGGCGAGTTCTTCGAGTAGTTCCAAAGCGCCGAGGCGCACAGCGAGGGTTGGGTGGTCGAGCAGTGCGACGAGTTCTGCGCGGGGCGGGGATTTGGCGTTCAGCAACGCGGCACGGATCATTGGGCGGCGCTCCTTGTGGGTTAGTTGTGGCAATACCTCGGCCAGGGTGGCTACGTCGAGGGTGCCGTGGCGGAATCGCTCATACGCCTCGTCGCCCGGCGTGGCTGACGCAGCGGGCGCGGTTGGTGCGCGATCCTCGGGCGGGACGTCTTGAGCCGTGAGAAAAGCTGAAACGCTGAAAAGCTGAAACGCTGAAAAGAAGAGAAACATGAGCCCTGCGCCTCGGCGCGAACATGTCTTGTCTGGAGCTGCGGAGCGCGTCCATTTGGATCCAGGCAGGATGCCTGGTCCACTGTGGAGCGGGCATGTTGCCCGCTGTCCAGGC